>JABBOE010000021.1 GCA_019351955.1 Pseudomonadota bacterium | reverse complement strand
CTTCCGATCTAGCCTGCGTGGCAATCCTCCAGGCCCGGCGGCCGTCGACACCGCGGGGCGCGCCGGCGCTGCGCAGCAGCCGGTGCAAGGCGCAATACTGGACAAACAGCAGGGGTCGGCCAGCCCGGCGTCGCCGCCCGGGTCAGTTTCAGCCCTCCCGCCAGCGGCCGCTCAAACCGGCCAAACGACTTCGCTGCGTGCTGTCCTCGATCGGCTGACTCAATCCAGCCGCCAGGATGCGGGCGAAGCCTTCGCGCCTAGCGCCGCAGAGCGCGGCGCGAATGCACCGCCGATCAACATCATCCAGGCCCATCGCCAGGAATTGCAGGATGCAACCAGCGGACTTCTAGACCGCCTGATCATCGACGCGGTGGCCTTGATGTTTGACCATACGCTGGCCGATCCGCGGCTGCACACGCAGGTGCGCATCGCGTTGGGACGCCTGCAAGTGCCTGTGCTGCGGCTTGCGCTTTTGGATGCCGGCGTGCTCAGCTCACCCGAGCATGCCGCGCGTCGCCTCATGAATCGGATCGCGAGCGTCAGCGCCGACTACACAACCGCCGATGAGGTTGCAGCCAGGGGCTTCCTCGACTGCCTGAATGCTCAGGTGGCCATCATCGTTCACGCCAATCGTGAAAGCGAAGACGTCTACGCGCAAGCGCTTGAACGCTTGCACGAATGGGTCGCCCAAGACCGGGCGACCAGCCCGAAAGCCGCCGACATTGCGCAGGAATTGACCCAGCGTGCGGCACTCTGCGCGACGCGCTGGGGCGCGAGACCTTGCGCCAGCTCGAACATCGGGACGTACCCGTATCTGGTGGATTTCATGCGTGGGCCTTGGACTGCGGTTCTCGTTGAGTCGACCCTTTGCGACGGCGAAGATGGGCCAGTAACGCGCGCCTACCGGCAGTGCGGCCACGATTTGCTAGAAAGCGTGCAAGCGAAGACATCTGACGCCGAGCGCAAGGCGTTGCTGGAGCAGCTTCCGGGCCTCGTTCGACAGCTGCAAGGCGGACTGTCGATGATCGAGTGGCCGCAGGCACAGTGCGCTTCCTTCTTCTCAAACCTGATGCGTGCCCACGCGCAAGCCATTCGCGGTGCGGGCGGTGCGTCATCACTTCAGCCTCTGGATCTGCCGCCTCCGATGGGCCACGTGCCGGCGCCAGAGGTCGTCAGCGCGCTTGAAGACGTTCCCGCCCCGAACGACAATCAGACGAATCCGGGCGGGCCCGACGCGCTGCGTCCGCCCGAGGATTTTTTGGCATCGGGCCACACCCCTTCAGGCTCGGTGGGGGCAGTGCATGCCCCGCCGCAATCGCGCGCCAAGGACGACCCGCAGGCATTCATCGACACGCTGCATGAAAGCGACTGGGTGTTCTGGAATCTGCAGGGCCAGTGGACGTCAGCGCAATTGACTTGGCGAAGCCCGCAGGGGTTGCTGTTCATGTTTACGAGCCGCGTCGGCGGGCAGGCGCATTCTCTGACACGGCGCGCATTCGAGCGATTGCTCAAGAGCGAGCAGATCCTGCCGATGCAATCCCAGGCATGCATCAGCGGCGCGGTCCAAGATCTCGACAAGGCAGCGCACCATGGTTCGCGCAGCCTGACTTGAACCGACCGGCGCGCCACGACAGGGCGTTCAGCGATCGAGCTTTGCCAATCGCTGATGGGCTCGCCGCAGGCCCAGCCAAACGCCCAAGGCGATCAGCGGTATTGACCAGCCTTGGGCAATGCCGGCATCGATTTGCAACCACCCATGCGCAGCCTCGAACATGTGGCCGACCAGTGACGAGGCGTAATACGTGATGGCGGCAACTGACAGCCCCTCGACCGTTTGTTGCAAACGCAATTGCAGGTATTGGCGCCGATTCATGGACGCCAGCAATTCGCGGTTTTGCTGCTGCACCTGAACTTCGACGCGTGTACGCAGGAGATTGCTGCAGCGCGAGATGCGTTCAGACAAGCCTTGCATGCGTCGGACGGCGTGCGCGCACGTCTGCATCGCAGGGGCCAGGCGTCGATCCATGAACTGTCCGATCGTCTGCAGCCCGCCAAACTGCTGCTCGTGCAGATCGGCGATCCGGCGATTCACAAGGTCGTAATATGCGCTCGATGCAGTAAATCGCGCATGGTGTTGGGCGTAGCGGCTCTCCACGATGGAGGCAAGTTGAGAAAGCCGATCGAGCGTCGGGCGGTCGCGCTCGGACTGACTGGCGTGAATCGCATCCATGACCTGCGCTAACTCCACTTCGTACTGGGCCAGCAGCGGGGTCATCTCCCGGGCTGCTGGCAGCGCGAGCAACGACAACATGCGGTAAGTCTCGATCTCGAGCAGACGCTGTGTCAACCGCCCCCGCCGCCGGGGCGACATGGCGCGGCTGAGGACGACGAACCGCGCAAAACCGTCGGCGTGGATGCGTAAATCTGTGTACACCCGCGCCTGGCCATCAGCCACCTCGGACGCCACCAGCGCCTCCGCGTCCAACGCTGCATCGAGCTCCAGTTGCGGCCAATGCGGCTCGGTATGATCCGGCAACAACGCGATGTGGTTGGCACTGAGGAGGTCGCCCGGAATGCTCTGGCGCCATGCGGTCGAGATTGCCGAGCAGGCGCAGTGGTCGAACCACGACGGCACAGCCTCGGGCAGACCCTGGCGCATGAACGTGTAGGACGTGAATTCGCCATGCCGCTCCCAGCGCAGGCGAACGGCGCCAATGTCCGCGACGTAGAAGCCGCTATCCTCCGAGGGCAGCGGCAACTGTTGGTCGCTCAGAAGCTTGCAAAGATGCGCATGTGCCTGCGCCTGTTGCTGTGCATCGGCCAAGAAGGCCATGTGACTGATTTGCAGGGGCGTGAGCAGGCGCTCATAGGGCCGCGCGTGGATTTCGTTGTGCAACTGCTGGCGCAGCGCGTATTCGTGCATGGCTGAGTGGGCTTGAGGTTCGGAACCAGGATCTGGCCCGAAAGCATAGCGGGGCGCGGCCAGCGACGGGGAACGGGGCGCGTATGGGACGCGCGGCACGCTCTCGATATAATGAGCGGGTTTCGCTTTACTGCGGGGCGCCCGAGGGCGATCCGCAAGGTGGAAACAATCGCAAACTGGCCTTACCAGGTGCTCGAAGGAGCCAACGGTTCGATGTGCGCGCCTGCGCGTACTTGACCGGCTCCCGAGGGTTCTGGCCAGATTTCAGACCCAACCTAGGACGAACCATGTCAGTCTCAATGCGCGAAATGCTCGAAGCGGGGGTGCACTTCGGTCACCAAACCCGTTTCTGGAACCCCAAGATGGCACCGTATATTTTCGGCCATCGCAACAAGATTCACATTGTCAATCTCGAAAAGACGTTGCCAATGTTTCAGGATGCATGCAAGTATGCCCGCCAGATGGCAGCACGTCGCGGCACCGTCCTGTTTGTCGGAACCAAGCGCCAGGCGGGAGAAATCGTCCAGGCCGAAGCCGACCGCTGCGGCATGCCTTATGTCAATGAGCGCTGGCTCGGCGGCATGTTGACGAATTTCAAGACCGTCAAGGGGTCCATCAAAAAACTCAAGGACATGCAGGCGCAGGCCGCCGAAGGTGCGCTGGAGCACATGACCAAGAAGGAACAGCTCATGTTCCAGCGCGAACTGGACAAGTTGGAGAAGTCCATTGGCGGCATTCAGGACATGGCAGCCTTGCCCGACGCGTTGTTCATCATCGACGTTGGCTACCACAAGATCGCCGTTGCCGAGGCGCACATGCTGGGCATTCCGATCATCGGCGTGGTCGATACCAACCACTCGCCCATCGGCATTGATCACGTGATCCCGGGCAATGATGACTCGGGCAAGGCCGTGACGCTGTACTGCCGCGATATGGCGGACGCCATCCTCGAAGGCAAGAACGATGCGTTGCACGAGGTCGTGCAGACGCCCGCCGAGGAATCCGGCGAATTTGTCGAAGTGCAAGATGAGACGCACGCCGCCTAAGTAGATCCCAGCTTTTTTTCTGACATACCGAGGGGGCTGTTCACAGCCCCCTTCTTCAATCCAGGAGAGCAATATGGCGGCAATCACCGCATCCATGGTCGCTGAACTACGCGCGAAGACCGACGCGCCCATGATGGAATGCAAAAAGGCGCTGACCGAGGCGGAGGGCGATATGGCACGCGCCGAGGAACTTTTGCGCGTCAAGTTGGGCAGCAAGGCGAGCAAGGCGGCCTCCCGCATCACCGCCGAAGGCATCATCGCTATCGACATCCATGGCACCACTGGCGCCATGGTCGAGATTAACTGCGAGACCGACTTTGTCGCCAAGAACGACGATTTCCTTGCCTTTGGCAAAGCACTGGCGCAACTGGTGGCGCAGCGCAACCCCGCCGACGTCACGGCATTGTCGGCGCTGGACATGGATGGCACGACCGTCGAGGCGCGTCGCGCCGTGCTCATCGGCAAGATCGGCGAAAACATGTCCATTCGACGCTTCAAGCGCTTCGAAGGCGCGTCGAAGCTTGCAAGCTATCTGCACGGCACGCGCATTGGCGTCGTGGTGGAGTTCACCGGGGACGACGTCGCAGCCAAGGACGTAGCCATGCACGTCGCCGCGATGAAGCCCGTTGCACTGTCGTCGGCCGACGTGCCCGCGGCACTGATCGAGACGGAGCGATCCATTGCTGCACAGAAGGCAGCCGAAGATGCCGAGAAGGCCCGCGCCGAGGGCAAGCCGACCCAGCCTCCCGAAATCGTGGCCAAGCGCGTCGAGGGTGCCGTACAGAAGTACCTCAAGGAGGTCTCGTTGTTCAACCAGGCATTCGTGAAGAACGACAAGCAGACGGTTGAGCAGATGCTCAAGGCGGCGAATACCACGGTTAGCGGCTTCACGCTGTACGTCGTCGGTGAGGGCATTGAGAAAAAGTCGGAGAATTTCGCCGACGAAGTGGCCGCGCAAATGGCGGCGGCCCGCGCGAACTGAGCTGCTTCATCCGATTCAACTCACCAACACAGGCGGGGCACCACGCATGAGCGGCTATAAGCGGGTTTTACTCAAACTCTCGGGTGAAGCTCTGATGGGCGATGATGCCTATGGCATCAACCGCGCCACCATCGTGAAGATGGTGGAGGACATCGCCCAGGTCGTGCACAGCGGGGTGCAAGTCGCCATCGTTATCGGCGGCGGCAATATATTCAGAGGCGTGGCCGGGGGCGCGGTCGGCATGGACCGCGCCACAGCCGATTACATGGGCATGCTGGCCACGGTCATGAATGCCTTGGCTTTGGCCGACGCCATGCGGCATGCCGGGCTGGTCGCGCGCGTGATGTCCGCCATCAGTATCGACCAGGTGGTTGAATCCTATGTACGCCCCAAGGCACTGCAATATCTGGAAGAGGGCAAGCTTGTAATTTTCGCTGGCGGAACGGGTAACCCGTTCTTCACCACCGATACCGCCGCTGCGCTGCGCGCAGCGGAAATCGGCGCCGAGGTTATGCTAAAGGCCACGAAGGTGGATGGCATTTACTCCGCCGATCCCGCCCGCAACCCGGAGGCCACGCGTTATCCGAGCATCACGTTTGACGAGGCCATCGTCAAGCGCCTGCAGGTGATGGATGCGACGGCTTTCGCGCTGTGCCGCGACCAGGGCTTGCCCATTCGCGTGTTCAGCATTTTCAAACCTGGCGCTTTGCTGCGTGTCGTGCAAGGCGAGCCTGAAGGCACCCTCGTGCACCTGTAAATTTTAGCCCGGAGTCCCGAACGATCATGTCGATTGCCGAGATCAAAAAATCCTGTGAGCAAAAGATGCTCAAATCCATGGAAGCCCTGCGCGCGGACCTGACAAAGGTCCGTACCGGTCGCGCGCACACGGGACTTCTGGATCACGTGATGGTGGACTATTACGGCACCATGATGCCCATCAATCAGGTGGCCAACGTCAATTTGCTCGATGCTCGCACCATTAGCGTGCAGCCTTGGGAGAAGAAAATGGCCCAGGCGGTGGAAAAGGCCATTCGCGAATCGGATCTGGGGCTCAACCCCCAAAGCCAGGGTGACCTTATCCGCGTGCCCATGCCTGCGCTGACCGAGGAGCGCAGGCGCGATTTGGTCAAACTGATCAAACACGAAGGTGAGGGCGCCAAGGTTGCCGTGCGTAATTTGCGACGGGATGCGAACCAGCAGCTTAAGGATCTGGTCAAAGCAAAGGAGGCATCCGACGATGATGAGCGTCGCGCGCAAGACGACATTCAAAAGATGACCGATCGCTTCATCGTGGAGATCGACAAACATGTCAGCCAGAAGGAAGTCGAAATCATGGCGGTCTGACAAGCCTGTGGCTTGTCAGTTGATGGTTCACGATGCGTGCAGGCGCAACACGGGTTGGTGCGGCATGGCGCGCGACCCGAACGTGTGACCAAGGAGGGATAGTGGCGTCAAAACGAGCAGTGACCAAACGTGAGCTGGCTCCGGCCGGGCTGCGCCACATCGCAGTGGTAATGGATGGGAATGGCCGCTGGGCGACTCGCCGGCTGCTTCCGCGTACGGCCGGGCATAAATATGGAGTCGACGCGCTGAAAAGCACGGTGCAAGGCTGCATTGCTCAAGGCGTGCCTTACCTCACGGTCTTTGCCTTTTCGTCGGAAAACTGGAACCGGCCTGCCGACGAGGTGCGCGCGCTGATGGACCTGTTCGTGCAGGCTCTGCGGCGTGAAACCGGGGAGTTGGCTGCACAAGGCGTGCGGCTGCGTTTCGTGGGTGACCGCGATGCGTTCGAGCCTCCCATGCGCGAACTCATGCAGCAGGCGCAGGATCTCACTGCCGCCAATACGACGCTGGTGCTCAACGTTGCGCTGAACTATGGTGGCCGGTGGGACATTGTGCAGGCCATGCGGGCGCTGCAGGCAAGTGGCGCCCCCATCACAGAGCAAACCTTGGCGCAGCACCTTTGCCTGGCCGACATGCCAGCTCCCGATCTGTTGATTCGCACTGGTGGTGAGCGGCGGATCAGCAATTTTCTGCTTTGGCAAATTGCCTACACGGAGCTCTATTTCACCGACGCACTGTGGCCGGATTTCGACGAAAAGGCGCTTGCTCTGGCCATTGCCGACTACGCCCAGCGCGAACGGCGTTTCGGCTCAGTACCGCCGCAGCCCGAGGCGCAAGCCACGGGGCTGCGCGTGGCCTGAAGAGGCGGGCGGCGCCATCCATCGTTCATGCTGCGCACACGCGTCATTACCGCGCTGATTCTTCTGGCGGTTCTGCTTCCTACGCTATTTCTGGCACCAGCAGCGGTCTTTGCGGCCGTGGCGGGCCTGTTCGCCTGTGCTGCCATGTGGGAGTGGGCCCGCTTGGCTGGGCACAAACCCCTTGCTTGCCTGCTATGGGCCGCCTTGTGGCTGTTGGCAGCCGCAGCGCTGCTGTTTGGCGCTTCCATCACCTCCGTGCCATCGCGCCTGCTAACAGGGGCGCTGACGCTCGCGGCATTCGCCTGGGCTGCGCTGCTGGCCTCTAGCCTTCCAAGGGCGGCGTTGCCACGCGCTCTGTCAGCACCCCCCGTCTTGACCGCGCTCGGCTTCGTAGTGATGTTCGCCGCTTGGCTCGCCTTAATGCGGGCACGCCACCTCGGAGCGGGTTTCCTGCTTTCGATTTTGCTCGTGGCTTGGGTTGCCGACGTGGCCGCCTATTTTGGCGGGCGCGCTTTTGGCGGCGCGAAATTGGCCCCGCACATCAGCCCCGGAAAGACCTGGGCCGGAGTGTGGTCTGCCGCGGCGGCTATCGTGGTTTACGCCTTGGTCTGTACCCTTTGGCCTGCACTGTCGGACTCGTTGTTCTCGCGTATCGGTCATCACTGGGGTCTGCCAATCTTGCTGGTTTGCGCCCTGGCCTTGCTTGCCTTGACCGTGATGGGCGACTTATTCGAGTCGCTGCTCAAGCGTCACGCTGGCGTGAAGGACAGCAGCGGACTGCTTCCTGGTCATGGTGGGGTGCTTGACCGTATCGATGCCTTGTTGCCTCTGCTGCCCATCGCCCTCCTTTTGATTGCATGAAACGCGTCACCATCCTGGGTTCCACCGGTTCCATCGGCTCCAGCACGCTGGAGGTGCTGTCCTTACACCCCCAGCAGTTTGAAGTCTTCGCGCTTGGCGCGTATCAGCGCGACGACATCCTGCTGGCACAGTGTCTGCGCTTCAAGCCGCGTTATGCAGTGCTGAGCGATGCGGCTGCGGCGCACCGGCTGCACTCGGCCCTGCGCACGCACGGTAGCGCCACCGAAGTGTTGCCGGGTGAGGCATCCCAGGTTGCCATTGCCGCGGCACCTGAAACCGACATCGTCATGGCCTCCATCGTGGGCGCCGCGGGGCTGCCATCCGGCTTGGCTGCCGCGCGCGCGGGCAAGCGTGTTTTGCTGGCAAACAAGGAGTCTCTCGTGGTGGCGGGCGAGCTGTTCATGCAGGCCATGCGCGAGGGCGGCGGAAAGCTCATTCCCATTGACAGCGAGCACAGCGCCATCCTCCAGAGTCTTCCAGATGACTGTGCGCAATGGGCCGACAGCGTGCGGGAAATCACACTCACGGCCTCCGGCGGCCCCTTCCGTCAGGCAGACCCTGCGAGGTTGCCTGAAGTCACTCCGGATGAGGCGTGCGCCCATCCAAACTGGAGTATGGGACGCAAGATCTCGGTGGACTCAGCCACGATGATGAACAAGGCGCTGGAGGTTATCGAGGCCCACCATCTGTTCGGACTGCGACCGCAGCAGATCCGCGTGCTCATCCATCCGCAAAGCATTGTGCACTCGATGGTCTGCTATCACGACGGTTCGGTGGTTGCGCAGATGGGGGTGCCAGACATGCGCACACCCATTGCCTACGGCCTGTCGTATCCGCAGCGCATCGCATCGGGCGTATCGTGGCTGGATCTGGCCCGGGTGGGGCGGCTGGATTTCGAACAGCCCGATCCCGTGCGCTTCCCGGGGCTTGAACTCGCCTACCAAGCCCTGTCGATGCCAATGGGGGCTTGCGCCGTGTTGAACGCTGCCAACGAAGTGGCAGTCGGTGCCTTCTTGCAGGGCCGCATGCGCTTTACCGATATTCACCACGTGAACGCGGCAACGCTCGATGCAGTCAACGTCGATGCAATACACAATCTCGACGACATCCTCGAGGCAGACCGGCGTGCACGCACGCGGGCCATGGCTCTGGTTGGCGCGCTCAAGCATTGATCGGGGCACAATGCACGCTGATGTCGGCGGTCGTTGCGCCCCGAGAGGAGTTTTTCCATGATCACTGTGCTCGCATTTGTCTTCGCACTGGGCCTGCTTATCACCATCCATGAGTATGGTCACTACCGCGCCGCTGTAGCCGCCGGTGTGAAAGTCCTGCGCTTTTCGATTGGATTCGGCAGGCCGCTCGTCAAGTGGACACGGGGCAAAGATCGCACCGAATTCGTGATCGCTGCCGTGCCGCTCGGGGGGTTCGTGCGCATGCTTGATGAGCGCGAAGGTGAAGTGGCCGAACCTGAACGTCCCCGCGCCTTTAACCGCCAGTCATTGCCCAAGCGCGCTGCCATTGTGGCCGCGGGCCCGTTGGCCAATCTGTTGCTGGCGGTCCTGCTGTTCGCGGTGGTTGCGCTGGTCGGAGTACGGCAGCCGGTGGCGATTCTCGGCGCACCTGCGCCGGGCAGCCCCGCCGCCATGGCTGGAGTGCGTGCCGGCGATCATGTGCTTGCGACGAGCACGGGCGGCAGCGGTGAGCCCGTGCAATCGTGGGCCGATCTTCAGTTGCAGCTGCTCACGGCTGCCCTGGACGGCCGTGCCGTGCGACTCCAGCTCCGCTCGGCAACGGGGGCGCTGTCGAGCGCGACCCTGCAATTTTCCGGCATGCAAGACGCCGCTGGCCGACCCCACTTTCTTGCCCACCAGGGCTTGCGCTTGCAAAGTCCGCCTGCTTTGATTCGGCAAGTGCTGCCCGGGGATCCCGCCGCCAAGGCGGGCATGCGCGCCGGTGATCTGGTAATGGAAGTCAATGGCAGACCCATAAGTGGGTCCGACGCCTTGCTGCAGGCGATTGCCGCCAGCGGGGGCCAACCGTTGCGCGTACTGGTCCGGCGCGGTGAGGGGGATGTCGCGCTGATCGTGCATCCGCAGCGTCAGCATGCGGCAAACGGCGCCGGTGATGTCTGGCGCATTGGCGCGCTGTTGGGTGGAGACATCCCGAGCGTGGTGGTCAAGCGTGGGCCCGCGGGTGCGGTGGCCGAGGGATTTGCCCGGACGTGGCAGCTCAGCGCGCTGACGCTCAAGACGCTGGGCAAGATTGTGATTGGCCAGGCGTCGCTGAACAACCTGAGTGGTCCGGTGACGATCGCCGACTACGCGGGGCGCAGCGCCGAGATGGGGTGGCTGCCTTACGTCAGCTTTCTGGCGATACTCAGCGTCAGCCTAGGGGTCCTCAACCTTCTGCCCGTGCCCGTCTTGGACGGGGGGCATCTCTTGTATTATGCGATTGAAGGCGTCACCCATCGCAGTATTCCCCAGCGCTTGCAGGAAAGACTGCAACAAGGCGGTCTCGCTGTCATTGCACTGATGATGGCCATTGCGCTGTACAACGACTTCGCCCGGTTGATCGGGCCCTTGCATTGATCCCATCCACCGATCGCTCTCGAGGTTAATTTGAGGTTCCGTCACGCATTGCAGGGTACTGCCATGGCCGTGCTGGCCGTGGCCTGCGCCCAGGTCTACGCCGCCGACTCATTCGTCATCAAGGACATCCGCGTCGATGGCCTGCAACGGACCGAACCAGGCACCGTCTTCAGCTATTTGCCGTTCCGCGTGGGGGATACCTACACGCCGGAAAACGGGGCGGCAGCGATTCGTGCGTTGTTCGCCACTGGGTTGTTCAAAAACGTGAGCATCCGCACTTCGGCAGACGTGGTCACCGTCGTGGTCGAGGAGCGCCCGGTGATCGCCAGTGTCGATTTCACCGGCACCAAGGAGTTCCCCAAAAAGACACTGATTGATGCCCTCAATCAGGTCGGACTGGGCGAAGCCCGGCCCTACGATCAGGCCCTGATGGACCGTGCGGTGCAGGAACTCAAGCAGCAGTACCTTGCCAAGGGCTACTACGCTGCCGAGGTCACCACCACGGTCACTCCGATCGAACGCAATCGCGTCAACGTGCTGTTCAATGTGACCGAAGGCTCCATTGCCAAGATTCGCTCCATTCGCATTGTTGGCAACAAGGTGTACAGCGAAGGCAGGCTGCGCGACCTGTTCTCGCTGTCCACGCCAGGGTGGTTCACCTGGTACACCAAGTCTGACCAGTACTCGCGCGCCAAGCTCAATGCAGACTTGGAAACCCTGCGCTCGTACTACCTGGACCGTGGCTATCTCGACTTTCGAATCGAGTCCACCCAGGTGGCACTGTCGCCGGACAAGGACAGCATGTTCATCACGGTCAACATTTACGAAGGGCCGAAATATACGGTGTCGGGCTTCAAGCTCGAGGGCAACTATCTGGGCTTGACTGACGAATTCCGTCCATTGGTCAAGCTCGAGCCGGGCGACACCTACAGTGCGAAGGTTCTCAACGAAAGCGTGAAAGCCATCGTCGACAAATTTGGGATCTACGGCTATGCCTTTGCCCGCGTCCAACCCAAGCCAGACATCAACCGGCAAACCCATGAGGTGTTCTTCACCATTGACGCGGATCCAGGGCGGCGTATCTACGTGCGCCGCATCGACATTTCCGGCAACACCCGGACCCGCGATGAAGTGATTCGGCGCGAGTTCCGTCAGTTCGAGGACGCCTGGTACGACGTGGACCGCATCAAGTTGTCACGCGATCGGGTCGATCGCCTCGGGTATTTCAAGGATGTCCAATTGGGTACCCGCGAGGTCCCCGGCACCAGCGATCAGGTTGATTTGGACATGAAGGTCACCGAAAAACCAACCGGCATGCTGGGCTTGGGAGTTGGATTTTCAAGCGCCAATCGCCTTTCGTTCAACGCGTCCGTAAGCCAGGACAATATTTTCGGAAGCGGCAACAACCTGAGTGTCGACTTCAACACGTCAAGCTACTACCGCACTTTGGCGGTTTCCAGCACCAACCCCTATTTCACGGAAGACGGGATCAGCCGCACGGTCAACGCCTATTACCGCACCATCCGGCCGTACTCCAGCCAGGGAAACAACTACACGATCAAAACCCCGGGTTTCAACATCCAGTTCGGCGTGCCCTTCACCGAACTCGATCGGGTGTATTTCGGAGCCGGTTTCGAGCAATACACGCTGGATCTGGCGCCAGGCGCTCCGGCCTCCTACATCTCGTATGTGAACCAGTTTGGTAAGACCTCATCGGGCATTCCGCTGACATTGGGTTGGCAACGTGACAGCCGTAACAGCGCATTGGTGCCTACAGACGGTCGCTATCAGCGCCTGAACGCGGAGTACAGCCCGTTCAGCACCTTGCGCTACATCCGCACCACGTACCAATACGAGCAATTCCTGCCGGTGTCGCGCCAGACCAATCTGGCGTTCAACGGGCTGATCGGCTATGCCCATGGCTTGAACGGCCAACCGCTTCCGATTTTTAAGAACCTCTACGCTGGCGGCATCGGCACCGTGCGCGGTTTTCAGCAAAGCTCACTCGGTCCGCTGGACGCGCAGGGCAATGCGCTCGGCGGTGCAAAACTGCTTGTTGCCGATTTTGAATACCAGTTTCCCTTCCCTGGCACGGGCGCGGACAAGAGCCTGCGCATGTCCACGTTTCTCGACAGTGGCTACGTCTGGGGTGAAAACCAGAAGGTCAGCCTGAAGGATATGCGCGCGGCGGTGGGTATCGCGGTATCGTGGATTTCACCCATCGGACCGTTGAAATTCAGCATCGCCAAGCCCATACGTTCGCAGCCCAGCGACAAGCTGCAATCGTTCCAATTCACTGTCGGCACTGCATTCTGATCTCTCACACCATGAAGTCGATGACACGCTTGATTCGCCAATCCGTTATTGCGGGCTGTTGCGCGGCGGCCCTTGTGGCGCCTGCCACACCTGCGTTTGCCCAGGTTGCCGGCGCCAAGGCGTCAGCCGCGGCAGGAACCACCACCAGGATCGGGTTCATCAATACCGAGCGCATCCTGAAAGATTCCACGCTGGCTAAGAATGCACAGCAAAAACTCGAAAGTGAGTTTGCCAAGCGCGACAAGGATCTTCAGGACATGGCCGCAAAGATCAAGGGGCTCAATCAGAAGCTGGAAAAGGACGGGCCTGTGATGTCGGATACGGAGCGCATCAACACCCAACAGCAGTTGGCGGAGATGAACCGCGATTTCCAGCGCAAGCAGCGTGAATTCGGCGAGGACCTCAATGCGAAGCGCAATGCAGCGCTCGCGATCGTTCTGGACAAGGCCAACAAGGTGGTCAAGGAAATTGCAGAACAGGGGAATTACGACATCATTTTCCAGGATGCCGTTTACGTCAATCCGCGCATCGACATCACCGACAAAGTCCTCAAAGCGCTGGATGCGTCCGCCAGCAAATAACCATGAACGATCTCCCCTCGGGCGCGAGACAGGGCCTGCGGGTCAGTGATATTGCCCACAAGCTGGGCGGTGCGCTTCTGGGAAATGGCAACATCACCGTTGCACGCGTCGCGTCACTGAATAAGGCTGGACCCGGCGACGTCGCTTTTTTAAGCCAGCCCGGCAATGCGCATCTGCTGCGGCAAAGCAAGGCGGATTGCGTCATCGTCCCCACAGGCCTTGAAGACCAGGCCAGCGCGTTTCCCGCGGCCATCGTCACCGCAGATCCTTATCTTTACTACGCGCGTCTTGCACAATGGTTTGCCGCTTTGCAGGAAGGGCCTCCCGCGCCGGGCGTGCATCCCGCCGCCGTCGTGCATCCCCAGTCCTTGGTGGCTCCATCCGCCAGTATCGAGGCGTGTGCGGTGATTGAGCGCGGGGCAGTCATTGGCGAGGGCGCCAGGGTGGGAGCCGGATGCTTCGTCGGCCAAGACGCCGTCATTGGCGCGGCGACCCGCCTGCATCCACGCTGCGTCGTTTTGCACGATTGCACACTGGGGTCGCGTTGTATCGTCCATTCGGGCGCGGTGATCGGCGCTGACGGCTTTGGCTTTGCGCGTGACGAGCAAGGCGCTGGGGTGAAGATTCCGCAAACGGGCAGGGTGGTGATCGGCGATGATGTGGAAATCGGTGCCAACACCACCGTTGATCGGGGCGCCTTGGACGATACGCGCATTGGCGATGGCGTGAAGATCGACAACTTGGTTCAAGTGGCCCATAACGTGCAGATCGGTGCGCATACCGCAGTGGCTGGATGCGTGGGTATCTCAGGCAGCGCCAGCATCGGTTCATACTGTTTCATCGGGGGCGGTGTGGGCATCGCCGGGCATCTGGACATAGCCGATCACGTGGTGGTGGGCGGCATGTCGCTCGTCTCCCGATCGATTCGCCAGCCCGGGCATTACACAGGTGCCTTCCCGCTCGATAGCCACGAAAACTGGACAGAAAATGCCGCCAGTCTCCGGCACTTGGCTCAGCTGCGTCACCGCGTACGCCAGCTTGAAAACATGCTGAACGCTCCCAAACTTCCCCCTAAAAGCAAGCCATGACCGTTTTTGACATCAACCAGATCCAGAAGCTTCTGCCCCACCGTTACCCATTCCTGCTGGTGGATCGGGTCGTGGAGTTCGAAAAGGGCAAGAGCATCCGGGCCTACAAGAACGTGTCGTTCAATGAACCCTATTTCACGGGTCACTTTCCGCAGAAGCCGATCATGCCTGGGGTGCTGATCCTGGAGGCACTTGCACAGGCCGCGGGCATTCTCGCATTTGGCACGCTGGACGTCCAAGCCGACGACAACTCGGTCTATTACCTCGTGGGCATCGACGGCGCCCGGTTCAAACGCCCGGTGGAACCCGGTGACCAGCTGACGCTCGAGGTGGAGCTGGTGCGCCAGATGCGCAACATCTACAAATTTAACGCTGTGGCCCGGGTTGGCGATGAGATGGTCGCCGAGGCCGAGCTCATGTGCACGGAGCGCGTCATTGACTGACGGGGTTGCCTTGAGCACGATTCACCCCACAGCCCTCGTCGACCCGAAAGCGCAAATCGCCTCGGATGCCAGCATCGGTCCCTTTTGTGTCATTGGGCCCGATGTGCAGATTGGCGCCGGCACGCGTATCGGATCGCACGTCAGCATCCAGGGTCGCACCCGCATTGGGCGCGACAATCAGATTCACGCATTCTCATCGCTGGGCGGGATCCCGCAAGACAAAAAATATGCGGGCGAGCCCACCGAGTTGCACATTGGGGATCGCAACACCATTCGCGAATATTGCACGTTGAACCTGGGCACTGCGCAGGACGGTGGGGTGACCCGCTTGGGCAACGACAACTGGATCATGGCTTATGTGCACCTCGCGCACGACTGCCAAGTCGGTAACCACACGGTGTTGGCCAACAGCGCGCAACTGGCCGGCCATGTGCACGTCGGTGATTGGACCGTCCTCGGTGGATACACCGGCGTGCACCAGTTTGTGCACATCGGCGCGCACGTGATGACTGGCATCAGTTCCGTGGTGACACAGGATATCCCGCCCTATGTGCTTCTTGCGGGCAACCCTGCCAAGCCCCACGGCATCAATGCAGAGGGGCTTGGCCGACGCGGCTTTAACGCGGAGCGCATCGGCGTTTTGCGTGACGCTTATCGCAAGTTGTACCGGCAAGGGCTCACGCTGAAGGACGCCACGAACGCACTTGCAGCCATGCAGTCCGAGCATGCTGGCAGTCGCGACGACTTGTCTCTCCTGCTGACTTTCATTGCCGGCAGCGCGCGCGGCATCGTGCGACCCTAATACATGCAGCCCATGACAGCGGGCAGCATCGCCATGGTCGCCGGCGAAGCGTCGGGCGACCTGCTTGCATCCACGGTCGTGGCCGCCCTGAGGCGGGTGCGGCCCGATGTCCCATGCATGGGCATCGGTGGTGCGCGCATGCGCGAGCAGGGATTCACGGCCTGGTGGCCGGAAGAGCGGCTGGCAGTCAACGGTTTCGCCGCAGTGTTGCCTCGATTGCCAGAGCTGTTATGGATGCGCAGACAACTACGGCTGCGCTTGCTGCGGCAACGCCCCTCGGTATTTGTCGGGGTCGATGCCCCCGACTTCAATCTCGGTCTGGAGCGCCGGTTGCGCGCCGCAGGCATTCCCACCGTGCACTTGGTCAGCCCGTCGATTTGGGCATGGCGACGCGAGCGACTGCAGGGCATTGTGCAAGCTGTTGACCATCTGCTGTGCGTGTTCCCCTTTGAGCCTGAGCTGTATGCCGGCACAAGGGTGCGCGCCACGTACATTGGCCACCCACTGGCTGAGTTGATTCCGGAGCAGGTTGATCAGGTCGCCGCCCGCAAGACGCTGAGCATCCCGGCGACGTCCCCAGTCATTGCCATGCTGCCTGGAAGTCGCGCGGGCGAGGTTCGGCAAATCGGCCCAAGCTTTTTTGGCGCTGCCGCCCTCCTGCAGCAAAGGCATGGAGCGCGTGTGCTGCTTCCGGTGGCGCAGCCAGGACTGGAGCCTGTGCTGCGGCGCCAGTGCGCGGCCCACCCCGGTCTTGAGGTGCAATGGCTATCGGGGCAATCGCATCGCGCCATGGCAGCCTGTGATTTGGCACTGGTTGCCAGCGGCACCGCCACCTTGGAATGCGCCCTGTTCAAACGCCCGATGGTGATTGGCTACCGGCTTCCGGCGTTGTCGTGGCACTTGATGAAAAACAAAGGCTACCTGCCGTGGGTCGGCCTTCCGAACATTCTTGCACGCAGCTTTCTGGTTCCTGAGCTCTTGCAGCACGAGTGCACACCTCGGGCGCTGGCTGATGCAGCAGATGCCTTGCTGAACGACGCGCCAAGGCTGGCGCGCTTGCGCATGCGCTTCGCAGAGCTGCACGCTGCTTTGCGGCGGCCGACGGCAAGCCTTGCCGCGCAGGCTATCCTGGAGAGCGCCAATCTGGCGGATTGAGGCATGCAAAGTTCTGGTGCATGGGCCGATGGGCAGACGTTGCTGTTGCCGATTGCGGGCTGCGACGAAGTGGGGCGGGGAACTTGGGCAGGTCCCGTGGTGGCCGCTGCGGTCATCCTGGATCCCCAGCGACCGCTCGCGGGGTTGGCCGATTCGAAGACTTTGTCCCCCAAGCGCCGGGTGGTGCTCGACGGGCTGATCCGAGAACAAGCCCTTGCTGTAAGCATCGGACAGGCCAGTGCTGCCGAAATTGACCGCATCAACATCCTGCAAGCCACATTGCTGGCCATGCAGCGCGCCATTGCAGGCCTGAGTCTGACCCCCGCGCGCGTGCTGGTGGACGGCAATCAGGTGCCGGACCTGTCCATGCCTTGCCGAGCCATCGTGCGCGGCGATGCCACACAGCCAGCCATCAGCGCCGCGTCGATCGTGGCCAAAGTCTGGCGCGATCGTCTGATGCAGGATCTTGCGGCATTCCACCCTGTTTACGGGTTTGAGCGGCACTTCGGCTACGGCACAATGCAGCATTGGCAGGCTTTGCAGAAGCATGGACCTTGTGCGGAGCACCGGCGCAGCTTTGCCCCAATTCGACGACTTCTCGACCACCCCATCCATTCCGAGCAAAGGCATCTGTGAAACGCATCATCTCCGCCGAAAATCCTCTGGTTAAAACGCTGCGCGTGCTCGGCAGTGACCCTGGAGCGGTCAAACGCCTGGGGCAGGTCTGGCTCGAAGGCGTCCATCTGGTCCAGGCCGCACTCGACAGCGGGCACCAGGCCGACACGCTCGTCACGACGGATGACGGTTTGCTTTTACCCGAGGTCGCCGCCTTGGTCGAGCGCGTCGGAAGCACCAATGCGGTCATCCTGCACCGCGCCCTTTTCAGCTGGATTTCCACCCTGGAAAACGGCCCACAAGTGGGCATGCTGATCGCCAAGCCCAAGGGCGTCAAACCCAAACCCGGATCGGCCGTGGTGCTCGATCGCATCCAGGATGCAGGCAACGTGGGAACCATCCTGCGCACCGCAGCAGCGGCCGACTGTGGAGCGGTGTATCTCCTGCGCGGCACCGCAGGGGCCTGGACCCCCAAGGTGCTGCGCGCGGGGATGGGCGCGCACTTTTACGTGCCCATCTTCGAGGACGCGCCGTGGGAGCAGGTTGCTGCAATCGTACCCCGTCCCATCTATGCCACGGCGGCCATGGCGGACATGGGGCTCTATGACCTGCAGCTGAAGAAGCCCGTCACCTGGGTATTTGGCAATGAGGGACAGGGCATTTCCGAGCACCTGATGGCCAAAGCGTCTGCGGCGGTACGCATTCCCCAGGCCAGCACGGTGGAATCGCTCAACGTGGCATCCGCTGCGGCCATATGCCTATTCGAAGGTGTGCGCCAGCGTCAGGGCAACGGGAAGTGAACGTGTGGCCCCGCAACAAGCCCCGTCCCTCCCTTGCGTGCAGCCGAGCGCCGTGTTTGCCCCCATTCACACAGGCGCCTGACCCTCGCGAATCGAAGGTTGCAGCAAAGCGAGACTGATGGAGCCCGTGGAGGCCCAGATGCGCCCGGCCAAACTCATGTGGGTGACGTGAAGGCGCACCTGCATGCTGTCGGCCCGCTCACGCAACCGGGCAAATTCAGGCCATGCCTGCAGCTCACGAATACTTCCGTCGTAGCTGATTTGTAGGTGTGTGCTCTGAACGCCGCCGTCCAGGATGGCCTGTTCGGCGATTGAGAACACCTCGGCCACCGCGCTACGCCAGCGCTTCGTGCGGAAGCCGCAGAACAATCCATTGGCATCACTGACCAGGACAGGGTAGGGGTTCAGCAGCTGATTAAGCCCCAGCGAAGCCGCTTGCACCCAAGGTTCCAGAGCCGGATTGGACAGTTTGGACAGCGCGGTCGCCAGGTCGCCGGGATGGCGCGGGATGAGCCACTGACGCGTCATGACTGAGAGTTGTGTGGCGGCATGCGCCACTTCTGCGGCCGGTTCTCCGGCATCGAGTTTTTTCACAAGCACGCGGGCCTGCAGAGCCGGACCCGCCAGCATCGAGCCGCCATCGAGACAGAGCACCTGCAGGTCGGCCGGAAGACCACGACTGCGCCGGAGCTCGCGAATCTCTTCGCGATGCTGCAGCAGCAAGGTCTGGAGTGCATCAGCTGGGTTGCTGAGCGCTCGCATCGAGCCCATATAGATCAGCCAGTCGGCGTTGAGGGCGATGTTCGGATACAAGCGGTATTCCAGCCCTTCGACACTGGGCGGCACGATCTGGCCGGCGCGCAAGTGCTCACGGCTGAGCTCGCGCAGCTCCCCGCGCTTTTCATGCAAGCCCTTGTCCAGGATTGTGCGTCCCTGCAACTGGATGGTCAGCGGCAGCACACGCATGCGTGGGTGTTGGGCCATGGCGCTGGAGATGTCGGCCGCAGCGTCTACCATGATCACCCCATAGGGGTTATGGTGCCGCAATGGGTTGACGGGCAACGCCTGTTCTTGCTCAGATCGGACCTGCTGCGTGGATGCAAAACCCAGCAAATGGTCGTTCTTCTTGCCTTCGTAGGACATGGAGGGCATGGTCTTGGGGTGTCAGGGTACGGGCTTGTGCCTCGCGTAGGAAATGCTCAGTACTCCAACCGATCCGGGCGGATGAGTTGGAGGATGGTAGTGGCGATTTCCTCAATGGACTTGTGGGTGGAGGACAGCCAGCGTATGCCCTCGCGTCGCATCAGTCGTTCCGCCTCAGTCACTTCTTCGATGCAATTGGCCAACGATGCATACACGCTGCCGCGCTTGCGCTCGCGGCGAATTTCACTCAGGCGCTCGGGTGCAATGCTCAAACCGAACAACTTGCTGCGATGGGCAACAAGCGCAGAGGGCAGGCACATGCGTGCGAAATCCTCGGGAATCAGCGGATAGTTTGCCGCGCGCACGCCATGCTGCATCGCAAGGTAGAGCGACGTGGGAGTCTTGCCACTGCGCGACACACCGACCAAGATGACGTCAGCCAGCGCCAGGTTTCGCGAGGACTGGCCATCGTCATGCATCAGTGCAAAGTTGATTGCATCCATGCGGCTGTTGTAGCGCGCGCTCTTGGTTGCATCGGAAAATTGACCAATGCGATGGTTGGATTTGATCCCGAAGGCGATTTCCAACGGTTCCACGAATGTCGTGAACATGTCCATGACCAGACCGTTGCAACCGCGGATGACTTGCGACACATCGGCATTCACGAGCGTGATGAACACAACTGGCGGGCGCCCCTCATTGCGCGCGGCCTGGTCGATACGTTCCACGGCCTGGAGTGCCTTCTGGACTGTGTCAACGAAGGGCAGGCGGATGCGGTGGGGCTGGGCGTCAAACTGGGCAAGGATGGAATTGCCAAACGTTTCGGCGGTGATGCCGGTTCCATCGGAGACAAAAAACACGGATCGGTTAGGCATGTCGCATCGCATTAAAAAGGGAGCCAGGGCCTAGAATCTTCGGTATCGACTCGCCTGCAGAGGTTTCGCTTCGACGCGCACGGACAAACAACATGATGTCTGCATTAGAACCATATCAACAACGCATGCAGCCTCGGTGTTTGTCCCGCCTTGACAGGATGTCCCCAGATTTCTTTCATTCTATTGAGGGTTGTTCATGTCAAATCAAAACCAAACGCCGAAGCACGCCACTGCCTGGGTGGTACCGTTCGAGCAGTTGAGAATGCATGACGTCGAGGTGGTTGGCGGCAAGAATGCCTCCCTCGGCGAGATGATCAGTCAACTCACCGCCAGCGAGGTGCGCGTTCCGGGAGGCTTTGCGACCACCGCCTACGCGTTTCGCCAGTTCTTGCAGCAGGGCGGACTCGACGCCCGCATCGCTCAGACGCTGGATGCGCTGAACGTCGATGATGTTCGCGCTCTGGCAACAACCGGTGCGGCGATCCGACAGTGGATGCTCGACACACCGCTGCCGGCGCAGTTGGAGGCCGCCATTTGTGAGCACTTCGCGCAACTTTCGGCCGCGCAGCCCGATGCAAGTTTTGCGGTGCGCTCTTCGGCCACAGCCGAGGATCTTCCGGAGGCGTCCTTTGCCGGGCAACAGGAGACGTTCCTGAACGTGACCGGCATCGAGTCCGTGCTCGACAAAGTGCGCCATGTGTTCGCCTCCATGTTCAACGACCGCGCCATCTCGTATCGGGTGCACCAGGGTTTTGATCATCATCAGGTGGCCCTCTCGGCGGGAATCCAGCGCATGGTGCGCAGTGACCTGGGCGCCGCCGGCGTCATGTTTACGATGGACACCGAGTCGGGCTTTAATGATGTGGTGTTCATCACGTCGTCGTATGGCCTGGGTGAAACCGTGGTGCAAGGCGCCGTCAACCCGGATGAGTTCTACGTATTCAAGCCCACATTGCGTGCGGGCAAGGCTGCCGTGATCCGTCGCAACCTCGGCTCCAAGCTGCTGCGCATGGAGTTCGCTCCACCGGGGTCACCTCATCTCGTGCAGACCGTCGACACACCGGTGGAACTGCGCAACCGCTACAGCCTGAGCGATGCCGAGGCCACGGAGTTGGCGCGATTTGCGCTGACGATCGAGCAGCACTATGGCCGCCCCATGGACATCGAATGGGGCAAGGATGGCAAGGACGGAAAAATCTACATCCTGCAAGCCAGGCCCGAGACTGTGAAGTCGCGCGCCCACGGGCGTGTCGAGCAACGCTACACGCTGATGCAAAAGAGCGCCGCGCTCGTGAGCGGGCGCGCCATCGGCCAGAAGATCGGAGCCGGCCCGGTGCGCCTGGTGCAATCCGTGTCGGAGATGGACCAAGTGCAAGCCGGCGACATCCTGGTCACCGACATGACCGACCCAAACTGGGAGCCGGTGATGAAAAAGGCTGCTGCGATCGTCACCAACCGGGGAGGGCGCACCTGCCACGCCGCCATCATCGCGCGCGAACTCGGTATCCCCGCTGTGGTGGGTTGTGGAAACGCCACGGAATTGCTCAAGGACGGCATGCTGGTCACCGTATCGTGTGCCGAGGGCGACACCGGGATTGTCTACGAGGGCCTGCTGGAGACCTCGGTTACCGAGATCAAACGGGGCGAGATGCCGGAAATCCCGGTCAAGATCATGATGAACGTCGGGAATCCGCAGCTGGCGTTTGATTTTTCCCAGATTCCGAATGCCGGAGTGGGCTTGGCCCGCTTGGAATTCATCATCAACAACAACATCGCCATCCATCCGCGCGCGGTGCTCGAGTATCCGAACGTCGACCCCGATTTAAAGAAGGCCGTGGAAAGCGTTGCACGGGGTCATGCAAGTCCGCGCGCCTTTTATATCGATAAGCTGACGGAAGGGATCGCCACGATTGCCGCGGCGTTCTATCCCAAACCGGTGATCGTGCGCCTGTCAGACTTCAAGTCCAACGAGTACAAGAAGCTCATCGGCGGTTCACGGTATGAGCCCGACGAGGAAAACCCCATGTTGGGCTTCCGCGGTGCCTCGCGCTACGTCTCGCGGGACTTTGCCCAGAGCTTCGAGATGGAGTGCGTGGCGCTCAAACGCGTGCGCGAGGACATGGGCCTGACCAACGTGGAAATCATGGTGCCCTTCGTACGAACCGTGTCCGAGGCTCGTGGGGTGGTTGAGCTATTGGGGCGCAACGGGCTCAAGCGCGGGGAAAGCGGCCTTCGCCTCATCATGATGTGCGAAGTTCCGTCCAACGCGGTGCTGGCCTCGGATTTCCTGGAATTTTTCGACGGATTCTCCATTGGCTCCAACGACCTGACCCAGCTCACCCTCGGCTTGGACCGCGATTCGGGATTGGTTGCTGAAGCCTTCGACGAGCGCGATCCCGCGGTGCTGGCCCTGATCAAGCAGGCAATCAGCACCTGCCGTGCCCAAGGCAAGTATGTGGGAATCTGCGGCCAGGGGCCTTCGGATCACCCCGATCTGGCGCGTTGGCTGATGGAGCAGGGCATTGCGTCCATTTCGCTCAACCCGGACACGGTGGTGGCAACTTGGCAGGCTCTGGCCAACCATGCAGCGTAGTCGTCTATAATCGAACGTTTTCTTTGCCACACCGGGTTTGACGCCCCGGGTGGCTTTATCCGCAAAGAAGCCCCATGTGGGTCATAAGGAGTCTCCATGCGTCATTATGAAATTATTCTCATCATTCACCCGGACCAGAGCGAGCAGGTTCCAGCAATGGTCGAACGGTACAAGAGCGTCGTCACCAGCAAGGGTGGCGTGGTGCACCGCTTCGAAGACTGGGGTCGCCGCCAGATGGCTTACCAGATTCAGAAACTGGCCAAGGCGCACTACCTGTGTCTCAACATCGAGGCCAATCAAGATGTGCTGCAGGAGTTGGAGCATGGCTTCAAGTTCAGCGATGCCGTCTTGCGGCACCTGATCGTCAAGATGGACAAGGCCGAGACTGAGCCCTCCGTGATGATGCGATCGGTGGAGCGCGAAGAGGCCCGCAAGGCACAGCCGGAGCAGGTGGCCTGAGCATTAACCGCATCGAGATTGTCGCGGCGGTTGTTGAGCGTGGGGGTCTGCGTTTTACGCCGGCCGGAGTTGAGGCGCTGGATCTACGTGTCAACCACGCGTCCACCCAGCACATCGGCAGCCACGCGCAGCACATCGACCTGGACCTGCAGTGTGTGGCCTATGCTGAATTGGCGCGCCAACTCCAGCACGTGCAAGCTGGCCAAATGCTGAGGATCTCCGGGTTTTTGATGCCCAGCCGCCGCGGATCTCGAACACTCAAGCTGAACATTACCGAATGGATTGAGGAGCCTGAACATGGCCTATTTCAAGAAAACCGATCGTAAGAACAAACCCAAGCGCAACCAGCAGTCTTCGCTGTTCAAGCGCAAGCGCTTCTGCCGCTTTACCGTGGCTGGGGTCAAACAGATTGACTACAAGGATCTGGACACCCTGCGTGAATTCCTGGCTGAGAATGCCAAGATCATTCCAGCCCGCCTGACCGGAACGCGCGCAATCTTCCAGCGTCAGCTCAATACGGCCATCAAGCGTGCCCGCTTCCTGGCGCTCATGCCGTTCTCCGACCAGCACAAGAGCTGAATAGCAAAGGACATCTCATGCAAGTCATTCTGCTCGAAAAAGTGGCCAACCTTGGCAATCTCGGGGATGTGGTCAAGGTCAAGGACGGTTACGGCCGCAACTACCTGATCCCTCACCGCAAGGCGCGCACCGCCACGGCTCAGGCCATGCGTGAATTCGAACTCAAGCGTGCCGAACTCGAGAAACTGGCCGCGGAAAAGCTCGCAGCCGCGCAAGCCATGGCCTTGAAAATGGAGGGCCTGACCGTGCAACTCGTGCAAAAGGCTGGTGTTGATGGCCGCCTGTTTGGTTCGGTCACCAACCATGACATCGCTCAAGCATTGGTTAAACTCGGCTTCGACGTGCCCAAGTCCGCTGTGCGCATGCCCACAGGCCCGCTCAAGACTGTGGGCGACCACAACGTGGACGTAGCGCTGACCACAGACGTGACGGTGCCCATCACTGTGTCCGTGCTCGGTGAGCACGTCTGACCGCGGTCAGACTCTATGACGAAAGCCGCGCTCATGCGCGGCTTTTTCATCTCGGCAACTCGTTGCCCGTTTTCGCCAACATGGTCTCGCTGCTAAGCTCATTGTCATGTCTGCTTTGATGGATCCTGTAATCGAGGGTTTGCGCACCCCTCCGCACTCTGCGGAGGCTGAGCAGTCGGTGCTCGGCGGTCTTCTGCTCGACAACCAGGCGTTTGATCGCATCGCTGACATTTTGCATGTCAACTTCTTCTACCGTCACGAACACCGCCTGATCTATCAGGCGGTCAGCGACCTCATCCAGGGCACCAAGCCGGCCGACGTTATCACGGTGCTCGAGGCTTTGCAGCTGCACGGGCAGGCTGAAGCCTGTGGCGGACTGGTCTATCTGAACGCGCTGGCCCAGAGTGTGCCCAGCGCTGCGAACATCCGGCGCTACGCCGAGATCGTGCGGGAACGCGCCATCTTGCGCAACCTTGTGACGGTCAGCGACGAAATTGCGCAAAGTGCCCTGAGTCCACAGGGCAGGGCAGTGCAGCAGATCCTGGACGAGGCCGAGTCCCGCATCTTCGCGATTTCAGAGGATGGCGCGCGCGGGAAGGCAGGCTTTCAACCCATGAAGCAACTGCTGGGTGAGTTGCTCGTACGCGTCGAAGAACTTTCGGAACACGGCGGCTCCGAGATCACCGGAGTGGCCACCGGCTTTGCCGACCTTGACCGCATGACTGCGGGCATGCAGGCCGGGGATCTGGTCATCATTGCAGGGCGCCCATCAATGGGCAAGACGTCGTTTGCGATCAACATTGCCGAGCATGTGGCGGTAAACGAGCAGCTGCCGGTCGCCGTATTCAGTATGGAAATGGGGGCCTCGCAGCTCGTGCTCCGAATCGTGGGGTCGCTGGGGCGCATCGATCAGTCGCATCTGCGCACGGGCCAACTCACGGAGGATGAATGGTCGCGCCTTCCTGAGACCATCGAGCGGCTCGATGACGTGCAAATCCATATTGACGAATCGCCCGCGCTCAACCCGCTTGAGGTGCGCGCACGCTCGCGGCGTTTGGCGCGTCAGTGTGGCAAGCTGGGCCTGATCGTGGTGGATTACCTTCAGCTCATGAGCTCATCGCGCGACGGCGAAAACCGGGCCACGGAAATCTCTGAAATCTCCCGCTCGCTCAAAGCGCTGGCCAAGGAACTGCAGTGTCCGGTCATCGCCCTGTCACAGCTTAATCGGGATTTGGAAAAGCGCACCGACCGTCGCCCGGTGATGAGTGATCTACGGGAGTCGGGAGCCATCGAACAGGACGCCGACGTCATCCTGTTCATCTACCGCGACGAGGTTTACAACAAGGACTCAAAAGACCAGGGCGTGGCGGAAATCATCATTGGCAAGCAGCGTAACGGGCCCATTGGCACCGTCAATCTGGCGTTCCTGCGTCAGCTCACCCGCTTCGAGAATCTGGCGCGCGAGTTCTGAATCGGGCCCGGCGCTGCCGTTGCGCGCGAGCCCGCTTCGGATCAGAGAATCTCCGTGGCGTAGTCAGCCAAGCGGCTGCGCTCCCCGCGTGCCAAGCTGATGTGGCCCGCGTGCTTCCAACCCTTGAAGCGGTCGACCACATAGGTCAGACCTGAGCTGCCTTCCGTGAGGTAGGGCGTGTCGATCTGCGCAAGATTCCCCATGCAGATAATCTTGGTGCCCGGGCCTGCGCGCGTGACCAGGGTTTTCATCTGCTTGGGTGTGAGGTTCTGCGCTTCGTCGATGATGACGAACTTGTTCAGAAACGTGCGCCCCCGCATGAAATTCAGGCTCTTGATCTTGATCTTCGAGCGAATCAGTTCCTGCGTTGCAGCACGTCCCCATTCGCCGCCCTGCGAAGCACCGCCGGACTGGTTGAGAACCTCCAGGTTGTCGTCCAGAGCGCCCATCCACGGCGACATTTTTTCTTCTTCCGTGCCCGGAAGATAGCCGATGTCCTCGCCCACGGGCACCGTCACCCGTGTCATGATGATCTCGTTGTACCGTCGATCTTCCAGCACCTGGTGCAGACCCGCTGCCAACGCCAGCAGCGTCTTGCCCGTCCCGGCTTGGCCGGTCAGGGTGACGAAATCAACTTCCGGATCCAGCAGCAGGTTAAGCGCGAAATTCTGCTCGCGATTGCGCGCCGTCACGCCCCAAACCCCGTTCTTCGGGTGGGTGAAATCGCGCACCACCTGCAACACGGCCGTCGATGCCCGAATTTCCTTGACGCGTGCGTACAGAGGCGTCGCGCTGGGCGACTCCCAATACACGGCCTGGTTGACCAGCATGGCCGACACCAACGGGCCCTGCAGGCGGTAAAACGGCTGCCCGCCTTGCTGCCAGCTTTCCACGGATTGCGCCTGCTGCTCCCAGAAGTCCGCGGGCAGGGGCAAGAGCCCCGTGTACAGCAGGTCCGCATCATCGAGGGTTTTGTCGTTTGCATAGTCCTCCGCGTGCAAACCCAGCGCGCGTGCTTTCACCCGCATGTTGATGTCTTTGGACACCAACACCACGGGTCGCTCCGGATGCAGCGAGGTCAGCGCCTGCAGGACGGCAAGAATCTGGTTGTCTGCCTTGCCTTGGGGCAGGGCCTCGGGCAGCCGCACGTCGTGCGCCTTGGTTTGGAAAAACAAACGCCCGCGCGCTTCTCGATGCCCGCTGTGATCGAGCCGAATCCCGAGTTCGATCCCCCCCTCGACCCCGGCGACCAACGCGTCAAGTTCCCGGCTGGCCTGACGTGCATTGCGGGCGACCTCGGACATGCCTTTTTTGTGGCCGTCCAACTCCTCGAGCGTGATCATCGGCAAATACACGTCGTGTTCGTCGAAACGGAACAGCGACGTCGGGTCGTGCATCAGCACATTCGTGTCGAGCACAAAGAGCTTCGCCACAGCTTGTGCCGGGGCGGTTGCGCGTTTTGCCGATTTGCGCGGCACCGTTGGCTTTTGGGCCGGGACGGATACAGCGGCCTCGGATGCTGATGCAGCAGCGAGCCTTTGATCGGGTTGCGCAGGGGACACAGCCATTGCTCGCGCCGGGCGAGCCTGCTGAGGCTTGACGGTGGGCGTGGCAGGAACCGCGGCGGCGCGCCTTGCTTGTTGTGGCCGCTCGCGCGAACTCGGTGGTTCGGCAGGCGTCACGCCGGGCTTCATCAGGGAGCCAAGCTTGGAAGGAGGTTTGGGCAGGGGCATGAGGTTAGGCTTGGGGAGGGTGCCGGGCGCAGGCCAGGAGTTTCAGCGCGATCGGGAATGCCAAATGCACGACTCTCGCCGCTTGGGCGAGGCTGGAGTGCGGCTGCTGCATGGGTGAGACGCGGTTCGAGGCAAGCCCCCGTGCTCCGCGCCAAGCGCAGCACGGCCAGACCGGGAGCACGCCGCGTTCAAAGCGTGCGAACGGCTTCGAGCACGTCTTCCACATGGCCGGCGACCTTCACGCCGCGCCACTCATGACGCAACACGCCGTCGGAGTCGACCAGGAACGTACTCCGTTCAATCCCCTTGACCTTCTTACCGTACATGATCTTGTTTTTCACCACACCAAACATGTGGCAAAGCTTTTCTTCGGTATCCGCAATGAGGTCGAAGGGCAATTCGAGATGGGCCCGGAAACGGTCGTGCGACACGAGATTGTCCCGGGACACACCGAAAATGACTGCACCCGCCTTCTCAAACTCCGCGTAAAGGTCTCGAAACTGCATGGCTTCTGTCGTGCATCCCGGGGTCAGATCCTTGGGGTAGAAGTACAGAATGAGTTTTTTACCCAGATAATTTTTCGGGCTGAATTTGATTTCGCTCGTGGCCGTAGCCTCGAAATCCGGAACAACCTTATTAAGCACCAAAGCCATGAAGTCTCCTGATAGCGGGCCGTACATGTGGACAACCGTTGGCTTGGAGGCCACGTGTTGTCGCGCACAGGGCAAGGCGCCCTGGCTTGCCGAGACACCCGTCAAACACCACCCAGCATTTTAGCAACTCAAGTTACAAATCCGCGTCGACGGTGGCATCTCGCGGGTCAACAACCAGGGCCGCGACCACCCGCCGGCCTTCCGTTGCAAGAATGTTGTAGGTGCGACACGCGGCAGCGGTGTTCATCGATTCAAAGCCCACACCCTGCGATATGAGCGCCTGCAACAGCGATGGATGGGGAAAACGTTGACGGTGGCCTGTGCCGATGATGACGATTTCGGGTTGCAGCGCAAGAAGACGTTCGAAATCGGCCGCGGTCAGGGCGGCGAATCCGTCGCAGCCCCAGGGCTCCGGTGCCGTGTCCGATGCCAGACAGACCCCTTGGAGGTAGCGCACCCGGTTGATTTCCACGAAACCGGGCCCCTGCGCAGAGATGGTGAACAGGGCCTGGTTGGAGTCGGGTTGCAGCTTCATGGAAGGCGGGGTCTGCCTGGATAGCGGTTGCGCGGGTTGCCATGCACAAACGCGCTAAATTATAGGGTTCGTTCCTCCGGTCGCCAGGTGGGGCGTTTGGATGCGGTGCGGTCTTGCGGGTATGGTGCCACTGGAGGCAAGTGTGCGGGAATTTCGGAAATCGAACAAATTGGCCGATGTCTGTTATGACATACGCGGGCCCGTGCTGGATAAAGCGCGGCAGATGGAAGAAGACGGCCAGCGGATCATCAAACTCAACATTGGCAATCTGGCCGTGTTTGGGTTCGATCCACCCGACGAGATCGTGCAAGACATGATCCGCAATCTGGCGCAGGCCGCCGGCTACACCGACTCCAAAGGCCTCTTTGCGCCGCGCAAGGCCATCGTGCATTACACGCAGGAAAAGGGCATCGCGGGCGTGAGCATTGACGACGTGTTCATCGGCAACGGCGCCTCCGAGCTCATCAACATGAGCATGAATGCCCTGCTCAACGACGGGGACGAAGTGCTGATTCCCGCACCCGACTATCCGCTGTACACCGCGGCTGTTTCACTCTCGGGTGGGCGGCCTGTGCACTACATCTGTGACGAACAATCGGACTGGTATCCCGATATCGCCGACATCCGCAAAAAGATCACGCCCAACACCAAGGCGCTGGTGGTGATCAACCCAAACAACCCTACCGGCGCCCTCTACCCGCCCGAGTTGCTGCTCGAACTGGTGGAGGTAGCGCGCCAGCACGATCTCATCATCTTCGCTGACGAAATCTACGACAAGACGCTGTATGACGGCAATACACACACGAGCATTGCGTCGCTAGCGGATGACGTGCTGTTCATCACGTTCAACGGCCTCTCCAAGAACTACCGGTCTTGCGGTTATCGCTCGGGGTGGATGGTGGTCTCGGGACACAAGCGCCACGCAGGCGACTACATCGAAGGTTTGTCCATGCTGGCTTCGATGCGCCTTTGTGCCAACACGCCCGGTCAGCTCGCCATCCAGACCGCGCTTGGCGGCTACCAAAGCATCAAGGATCTGGTGGCGCCGCATGGACGTTTGACCAAGCAGCGCGATTTGGCCTATGACTTGCTGACGCAAATTCCCGGCCTGAGCGTGGTCAAGCCGAAGGCCGCGCTATACATGTTTCCCCGGTTGGATCCGAAGTTCTACCCCATCACCGACGACCAGCAGTTCGCCTATGACTTGCTGGCGGAGGAGAAGGTCCTCATTGTGCAAGGCACAGGCTTCAACTGGCCTCAGCCGGACCACTTCCGCCTGGTGTTCTTGCCCAATGCTGACGATTTGACCGAGGCCATCGGACGCATCGCCCGCTTTCTCGACCATCAACGCAAACGCGTCTTGGTGGCAGCTTGACCACCTGCGTGCGCTCCACGCCGCAGGTCTTTTTCCTACTCACTCAGACGAATGAATCCCATACGAATCGCCCTGCTGGGCGCTGGCACGGTTGCTTCGGGCGTCCTCAAGGTGCTCGAGCGCAATCAGGAGGAACTGCGCCGTCGCGCCGGACGCGGCATGGAAGTGGTGGCCGTGGCTGCGCGCGATCCCGAGAAGGCACGCAAGGCCGTGGGCGACCGCTTGCCGATTACGCAAGACTTCATGGCCTTGGCCACGCGTCCCGACATCGACATTGTGGTGGAACTCATGGGTGGCATCGAGCCCGCGCTTGAGCTCGTGCTCGATGCGATCGCCGCTGGCAAACATGTGGTCACCGCGAACAAGGCCTTGCTGGCGCTGCACGGCAACGCCATCTTTGCCGCTGCCCAGGAACATGGCGTGATGGTCGCGTTCGAAGCCGCAGTCGCGGGTGGCATTCCGATCATCAAGGCCTTGCGCGAGGGCCTGGCTGCGAATCGCATCGAATGGGTGGCCGGCATCATTAATGGCACAACCAACTTCATCCTATCGGAGATGCGCAGCAAGGGCCTCGATTTCGACACAGTGTTGCGCGAGGCGCAGCGTCTGGGCTACGCCGAGGCTGACCCGACCTTTGATATCGAGGGTATCGACGCTGCGCACAAGATCACGCTCCTGTGCGCCATTGCCTTCGGTGTTCCAGTCCAGTTTGACAAGGTTTATATCGAGGGCATCACCAAGCTGCAGGGCGCCGACATCCGCTACGCGGAGCAGCTGGGCTATCGCATCAAGTTGCTGGGCATCACACGCCGCACGCCTGCCGGCATCGAGTTGCGCGTGCACCCCACGCTGATCCCGGCCACGCGCTTGCTGGCCAACGTGGAAGGGGCGATGAATGCCGTCGTGGTGCAAGGCGACGCTGTAGGCGCCACGCTGTACTACGGCAAGGGCGCGGGTGCGGAGCCCACTGCGTCGAGTGTCATTGCCGATCTGGTCGATGTTACACGCCTCCACACTGCAGACCCGGAGCACCGCGTTCCGCATCTTGCATTTCAGCCCGGTGCCTTGGCCGATACGCCCATTTTGCCGATGGAGAGCATCCGCACAGCCTACTACCTTCGAATCCACGTCCGCGATGAGGCCGGAGTGCTGGCGGAGATCACCCATATTTTGGCCGAGAACCAAATGTCCATCGATGCGCTGCTGCAACGCCCCTCGGGCGAGAACGACCAGCACACCGACGTGATTTTGCTCACCCACGAAACCGAGGAGTCCCGCATGAACAATGCCCAGAGCCGCATCCAGGCCCTGGATAGTGTGTTGGCGCCCATCGTGCGCCTGCGCAAGGAGGAATTACGCTGATGCACTACCTCAGCACACGCGGTGAGTCCGCTCGACGCAGCTTCGATGACATCCTGCTCGAAGGCCTGGCGCCCGATGGCGGCCTGTATCTGCCCGAGCATTACCCGCGATTGGGCAGCGATGAGCTGCGGCGCCTTCAGGCCATGCCCTACGCGGATCTCGCATTCGAGATCCTGAGACCCTATACCCAACCCATGGATGCCGCGACTCTGCGCGCCCTTGTCCATGCGACGTACACGGCACAGGCGTTTGGCAGCGCCGATATCGTGCGCATCAAGCCGATTGATACGCACATCAGCTTGCTTGGCGTATCCGAGGGGCCGACGCTGGCGTTCAAGGACATGGCCATGCAACTGCTCGGGCGGCTGTTCGAACACGCATTGGCGCAAAGCGGACATGAGCTCAACATTCTGGGCGCGACCTCGGGCGACACCGGCAGTGCTGCCGAATATGCCATGCGTGGGCGCCGTGGGATCCGGGTCTTCATGCTCTCGCCATTTGGCAAGATGAGCGCATTCCAGACGGCGCAGATGTACAGCCTGAACGACGCCAATATTCACAACATTGCCGTGCAGGATGTGTTCGACACGTGCCAGGACATGGTCAAGGCCGTGTCGGGCGATCTGGACTTCAAGCGCCGGCATCACATCGGCACCATCAACTCGATCAACTGGGCGCGAGTCGTCGCACAGGTGGTGTATTACTTTGCCGGCTACCTGCGCACAGTGCAGCGTATCGGCGAACCCGTAAGCTTTGCCGTGCCATCGGGAAATTTCGGGAACATTCTGGCAGCGCATGTGGCGAAGCAAATGGGGCTGCCCATTCACAAGCTGGTGCTGGCGACGAATGAAAACAACGTGCTCGACGAGTTCTTCCGCACGGGCGTGTACCGGCCCCGCGGCCCGGCGCAGACCCACCACACGTCCAGCCCGTCGATGGATATCTCCAAAGCGTCCAACTTCGAGCGCTATGTGTTCGACCTGCTGGGGCGCAACGCCGCACGCACGCGCGCCTTGTTCACCCAGGATCTGGGCGAACAAGGCTACTTCGACCTGTCGCAGGACCCCGCGTATGCGCGCATGAAGGCCGAGATTGTTTCCGGACGCAGCGACCACGCCTTGCGGCTGAAAACGATCCGTGCGGTCTGGGATCACGGCGGCGTGATGATTGATCCGCACACGGCCGATGGTGTGGCCGTTGCACGCGACCATCTGGAAGACGGCGTGCCGATGCTGGTGGTGGAAACCGCGCTACCGGCCAAGTTCTCCGACACCATCGAGGAGGCCATCGGCCAGACGCCGCCGCGTCCGCCAGCCACACACGATCTGGAGCAAAGGCCCCAGCGCTTCGTCGTGATGCCCCCGGATGTGGAAGCGCTCAAGAGCTACATCGCCGAACACACGATGGGCCATGGCTGAGGAGCAGCGGGCCACGGCGCATGTGGTCGGTTTCGCTGGCTACTCCGGGAGCGGCAAGACCACCCTCGTGGAGCAGCTCGTTGGCCATCTGCGCATTGCAGGGAAGACGGTCTCGGTGATCAAACACGCGCATCACCAGTTCGACATCGACTACCCGGGCAAGGATTCCTGGCGTCACCGCAAGGCGGGGGCGCACGAGGTGCTTGTGGCGTCCTCCCATCTGGTCGCCTTGCAACGTGAATCCCCCGAGCCGGTCGAGCATACGGTGTCCGAGCTTCTTCCCATGCTGCAAGCGGTGGATTGGGTTCTTGTCGAAGGGTTCAAGGACGCGCAGATCCCTAAAATTGAAGTCTGGCGCCCGGCTGCCGGCAAACCGGTGCGCTATCCCGCTGATTTCCAGATTCTGGCCATTGCCACCGACGAACCCAGCCAACTTCCCGTACCCACTGCAGCCGCGCTGCTGGACATCAATCGCCCGGATACCGTGGTCGATTGGCTGCTGTCCAACGAGTCCCTCTTTGCCTTTGCTCATGAACAAGCCCGTTGAGTTGATGGATGTGGATGCAGTCCTGCGCGTGCTCCTGCAGGCTGCCACTGCCCGTGTACCGGAGGAATCAGTATCCACCATGCACGCGCTCGGGCGGGTTCTGGCTGAGCCGGTGCAAAGCCCGATCGACGTACCGCCTGCCGCCAACACACAGATGGATGGCTACGCCGTCCGCTGCGCGGATATTGGCACGCCGGGTGCGCGTCTGAAGGTCACCCAACGCATTGCCGCCGGACACGTGGGCGGGACGCTCAAACCTGGTGAGGCGGCGCGTATCTTCACCGGGGCACTCATCCCTGACGGTGCCGATGCCGTGGTAATGCAGGAGCAGTGCGTGGCCAATGGGGATCACGTTTTGATTCAACACGTGCCCGCACCAGGCGAGTGGGTGCGCCCACAGGGTTGCGACGTGCAGCGTGGAAGCACCGTTTTGCGCACTGGCCATCGGCTACGCCCCCAGGATCTGGGCCAGGCAGCATCCGTGGGCGTGAGCGACCTTCGCGTGGCGCGCCATCCGCGCGTGGCACTGCTTTCAACCGGTGACGAGCTCACCATGCCGGGCACACCGCTGCGGCCAGGCGCGATCTATAACAGCAACCGGTTTTTGCTGACGGCTCTTCTGCAAGGCCTGGGCTGCAAGATCACCGACTTGGGCCAGGTACCCGACCGACTGGACGCAACCTGCGAAGCCATCCAAAGCGCAGCGCAAGAGCATGATCTTGTGCTGACGTCGGGCGGGGTTTCGGTCGGCGGGGAAGACCATGTCAAGCCTGCTGTGCAAGCGCTCGGCGAGCTCAATCTGTGGCAAATTGCCATGAAGCCTGGCAAGCCGCTGGCGTTTGGCTCGGTGCAACGCAAAACCACCGGAAGTGCGCACTTTATCGGATTGCCAGGCAACCCTGTGTCGAGCTTCGTCACCTTTGTCGTGTTCGTGCGGCCATTCTTGCTTGCTCTACAGGGTGCGACCCGGCTCGCCCCCACGGTTCTGCAGCTGCCCAGTGCCTCCAATTGGCCACGTGCCGATCGTCGCCGTGAGTTTCTCCGCGCCCGGCTGACGGATGACGCACGCGTGGAACTGTTTGCCAATCAAAATTCCGCCGTTCTCACCTCCACGGTGTGGGGCGATGGCCTTGTGGATAACCCGCCTGACCGGGCCTTCCAAGCCGGCGACACGGTATCCTTTATCCCATTCTCCAGCCTCTTGATCTGAATCCATGCAAACGACGATCCGCTACTTTGCCAGCGTGCGCGAAACCCTCGGCCAGGGCAGCGAAACAGTCGAATTGCCCGAGCATTTGCGCACTCTGGGCGAGGTCCGTGTCTGGCTGGCTCAGCGCAGTTCGCGGCACGCGATGGCGCTTGCGGGCGACAAGCCGCTGCGCATGGCCTGCGATCACATGATGGGTGAGCCCGATACGCCGATTGTGCCTGGGCGTGAAGTGGCCTTCTTTCCACCGGTCACGGGCGGCTGACCCGCTATCGGAGCACACGAACGGTATCCGCCATGCAAGCCTTTGAGCCCACAATCCGTATTCAACACGCGGTGTTCGATACCTGCGAGGAGCTGCGCAAGATGCGTGCCGGGCGCACGGATATCGGGGCCCTCGCCAGTTTCGAAGGAATATGCCGCGACCACAACGCGGCGTCAGTCCAGACGGGCCAGCAGCCTGTGCACGCCCTGGAGCTGGAGCACTACGCGGGCATGACCGAGCAAAGCATCCTGCGCATGGTGCGCGAGGCGCACGAGCGCTGGCCGTTGCAGGCTGCCACGGTGATCCACCGCATCGGGCGGTTACAGCCAGGCGATCCCATCGTGTTCGTCGCAGTGGCTTCTGAACACCGGCATGCAGCCTTCGAGGCCTGCGCATTCCTCATGGACTACCTCAAGACCCAGGCACCATTCTGGAAAAAGGAGACAACTGCGCAGGGCACACAGTGGGTGGATGCGCGCGAGGCGGATGACGCCGCCCTGGCACGCTGGGGCATCAAAGCCTCGAACACCGCGCCGCCCAGGGGGAATTGACCTTCAACGCGCAAAGCCCTGCGCCTCGCGCCGGCGATCAAGCAAGCGCAAGGCGGAAATAGCCTTCAGCTAGCGGCGCGTTTGCGCACAGCCGCCAGGGCGACCGCGAACGCCTTGCGCGCCCGTCTCGTGGCGAGATACACCAGCCAGCCACGTTGCAACCAGCGCACCATGCCGCGGGGCCGCACGACAAGCAAGGCCACACCCGCCAGCGCCAAAACCCAGGCGTGACGGCCCAGCGCTTCTCCCAGCATTTGCACGCGCGATTGCAGGTACTCCACGCGCGTGGCGACTGTTTCCACGTCGCTGAGCACCTGGAGGCAGGCCTCGCGCTGTTGGGCCGCATGCATCTGCAAGCGCTGCTTGCGCAGGGCCAGCGCGACGAATTCAGGGCTCATCTCGCGCCCGCAACGCCTGCCGATCGCGGTGCAATTCGGCGAGGCTGGCTGCAAACAGACCGCTGCCCGCGGCCATGGTTCGAGCAGCTGCAGTGGCGCACGCGATGCCGAGCACGACGAACAGCGCCGTGCTCAGTCCAAGGGCGAGGAGACGATGGCTGTCCCACAGGCCCACCGTGATCCATACCGCAGCGAATACGGCGGCAAAGCCCAGAAAAAGCGCGGTCAATACGGTCATGAAGAGAAGCCGCGCCAGTCGTAGTTTCTCTTCCTGTAACTCGACAGTAATCAGCTCCAGCCGCGTCTGTGCGGCGCCGAGCAGGGTGTCGAGTCGCGACCGCAAGCCTCCGGTCCAGCTCGGTGTGGATTGGTCTGCCACGGCGTGGATCAGCGACGCCCGATGAGCAGGCCCAAAAGGAAGGCGACACCTGCTGTGGCGCCGATGGCTTTCCAGGGGTTGTCATGCACGTATTCATCGGTTGCACGAGCCACCTCCTTGCCACGCTGAAGCATCTCGGCCTCGAACTGCGCGAGCTGGCCCTTGACGCTGGACAGGCTCTGCCCCAGACGGGTGCGCACGTCGGCAATCTTGTCACCCGCTTGGCCCGCCGTCAGGCGCAAGAGTTCCTCCGCGTCCGAGGCGATCTCCTTAAGCTCGGTCACGAGCCGATCGGTAGCGGTCGACGTGGCGTTGGTTGCGGTTTTGGCCATTTTTGAGACTCCTTGGGGTTAGAACCTTCATCGAAGAAAGGCGATGCTGCATTGCTAGCACTTTAGTGAAGCTTAGTCCGCAGTGCATTTCGCTGATACAGTATGTTACTGATCATTGTGCTCGATCGGGGACAACGCCGATTTCACCCAGATCAAGGCGTGGGCAGATTAAGACCTTGAAAATCGGGGTGGCGTGCCGCATTTCCTTATGCACAACCCGGAGCATTCCCCATGCGATTCGAAAAACTCACCACACAGTTCCAGGAAGCCTTGAGTGATGCCCAGTCTTTGGGGTTGGCTCAGGATAACCCCTACATTGAGCCTGTCCATTTGCTTGCCGCCATGGTGCGGCAAGATGGTCCAAAGGCATTGCTGGCCCGCGCTGGCGCCAATGTGCAAGGCTTGGCCGCGGCAGCGCAGGCCGCAATCGGACGCCTTCCGCAAGTTCAGGGCAACGAGGGCAACATTCAGCTCAGCCGTGAGCTGAACAATCTGCTCAATCTCACTGAAAAAGAGGCCACCAAGCGGGGAGACCAGTTTATTCCGAGCGAGATGTTCATGCTCGCTGTGGCTGACGACAAGGGGGATGCAGGTCGTCTGGCACGCGAGCACGGCATGACGCGCAAGTCCCTGGAAGCCGCTATCGAGGCAGTGCGCGGTGGCCACAGTGTCGACAGTGCCGATGCCGAGCAGCAGCGCGAGGCATTGAGCAAATACACCTTGGACCTGACCGAGCGTGCTCGCCAGGGCAAGCTTGACCCCGTCATCGGGCGCGACGATGAGATCCGCCGCACCATCCAGGTCCTGCAGCGGCGAACGAAGAACAACCCGGTACTCATCGGCGAACCCGGCGTGGGCAAGACAGCCATTGTCGAGGGTCTGGCGCAGCGCATCGTGGGTGGTGAAGTGCCTGAGACCCTCAAGAACAAACGCGTTCTGGTGTTGGACATGGCAGGGCTGTTGGCAGGCGCCAAATACCGCGGTGAATTTGAGGAGCGCCTCAAAGCCGTCCTCAAGGAGGTCGCCGCAGAAGAGGGCAGGGTA
>JABBOE010000158.1 GCA_019351955.1 Pseudomonadota bacterium | reverse complement strand
AGCTACGGGATTGACATCAGTCATCCCGTTATTTTCCGCCTTGTGGAGCTAAATGGATAGCCCATTAGTGCGACCGCCAGAGGGGGGCAGGTTTAGGAGCCGGTTTTGGAGCCGAAAGCAAACGTTTCCGCCGCTGCCGGCATAATTCCTCGTAGTCTTCGAAGCTACTCGTTCCAGAATCGCCAGCTTGTCGATGATCCATTGCGGGGACGGGACGACAGCTAGCCATCCGTTCGCGGCCATTGCATGGCGCCACTGCGAACGTCAGTTCAGGCCGATGAGCGACCGTCAGACCGAAAGGTCATGGGTCAGATCAATGCGCGGCGGACTTTATGCAGAGCATCGCTGAGCTCGTCCAGTGAAAGGGAGCCGATCGCCAATCGAAGCGCATGAGGAGTACTCGGAGTCGTCGAGAACGGTTCAGCCGTTGTCACAAGCACGCCCTCACACTCCAAATCAACCGCGACACGGTCGGCGCGCAGCTCGTCGGGTAACTCGAGCCACAGGTAGTAGGACGAACGATGAGCGACGATGGTTGCGCCGCGCAGGATACGGCGCGCCAGAAGCTGCCGGCGCCGCGCGTCCTCGCGTTTCCGGTCCTCAAGCGCATCGACGGTCCCATCGACGATCCATTGGCACGCCAGCGCCACGGTCAGCGACGGCGTATTCCACGTCGACACGCGAATCGCCCTCTCGAGCGCCGGCACCAGGCGCCGCGGCGCGGCCACGAATCCCAGCCTCAGCCCGGATGCCACGCTTTTCGACAGCCCGGAAACGTAGACAGTTCGCTCAGGCGCGTGCGTGAACACGGGTTTGGGCGCGGGTTCGGCCAGGAAGGCGTAGGCGCCGTCCTCGATCACCAGGAAGTCGTGTCGTTCGGCGAGCTCAGCCAGACGCAGGCGGTCGGACTCGCCCATCACCCAGCCCAGCGGGTTGTGCAGTGTGGGCATCGTGTAGAGGGTGCGTACCGGGCGCCTGCGGCAGAGAGCTGCGAGGTGATCCAGGTCCGGACCGCACCCTGCGTGAGACGGCAGCGGCGCAAGGTCTAAATTGTGCTGCTCGGCGAGCGCCTTCATGCCGGGATAGGTCAGCGAGTCAATGGCGAGGATGTCTCCGGGTTGCAGAAGCCCCATCACGGTCACGGCCAGACCCTGTTGCGCACCGTTGACGATCAGGACTTGCTCGCCGGGAACCCGGATGTCCCGGTTGCGTAGGTGCCTGGCCACGATCTGCCGTTCATGCGCGCGGCCGCCCTGTGGCGCGGAGTGGAGCAGCGCATCGATGTCGCCAGCCGCGGAGAGGTTACGCAGGCCGGCGCGCAGCAACTCGTCTTGCCCCGGAAGCGACGGGTAGTTGAACGTCAGGTCGATGGCGGCCCCTTGCGCCGGGTGTTGTTCGAGTCCCAGCCCGCGCGGCAGCGAGGTATCGCGCACGAACGTACCTCTTCCCACCTCCCCGACCACCAATCCGGTGGCCGCCAGTTCCGCATAGACGCGCGAGGCGGTCGCCAGGGCGATGCCGTGCTGTCTCATCAGCGAGCGCACCGTGGGCAGCTGTGTACCGGGCGGAAGCGCTCCGGCGCGAATGCTGCAGACCAGTTCATCGACGATCGATTTATACCGCAGCTCGCGCATCGCGTGTATCTAGAACAATAGTTTGTTTGTATCAGTTGTGAAGGCTAAGCTCGGTTCCGCGTTTATGCAACAGCCCCCGCCACCATGATCGAGACTCCCACTCTGTTGATCTTCGCGACCGCGGTTCTTGCGCTCATGCTGTCGCCGGGGCCGAACATGGCTTTCGTGATGACGCACGGCGTGACGCATGGATTCATGGGGGGCGCAGCAGCGGGGCTCGGCATCGGCCTGGCCGACCTGATCCTTACCGTGCTGACAGCAAGCGGGGTGGCGGCGGCGGTCACGGCATGGCCTCCTTCTTTCGATTTAATCCGCTATGGCGGTGTGGCCTATTTTCTAAGGCTGGCCTACAAGACCGTGCCTCGTGCAGGTACGCGGCATCAGCCGGAGCCCTCGCGAGCGACGCTGCGTGAGGTCTTCCTGCGCGCCATGCTGAACAGTCTTCTGAATCCGAAGGCCTTGCTGTTCTTCCTGGTCTTTCTGCCGCAATTCGTCGTTCCGGGTGGAGCGCCAATGTGGCAACAGTTGCTCGTGCTCGGCTGCGTTTTGACCATGCTCAGCACTCTGTTCCATACCTTGCTTGGTGCTGTCGCCGGCTCGACGAGGGGCTTTCTCGGGCGCCACGCAAGAGCCGTCAAGTGGCACTCCCTCGGGCTCGCATTCTTACTCGTCGTGCTGGCGATACGGCTGGCGGTAATGTCCCGCGGCACGCTCTGATGCTTGCACTCATCGTTGGAGAAGGCCGGTACTCAGCATCCCGCCCTGACGAGTGACAGCAGTTGGGTTCATTGCCGACGTTCTGCTCGGCAATTCGAACGGCAACAAAGGCCGAGCTGCTGTCGCTCACGGAGCCAATCGAGCGGCGGGTCCGCCCTGGTACCGGCCATTGGAGGGTCGTGGAGCCGAGCGGCTGCAACGGGTCGAGAGCGTGCATCCAGCGGCGTCGGTACCGGACGCCAACCATCTCGGCGCCGCGAACGGCAGCAACACGCTGCATGGCTGTCGTTGCCATGCGTGGGCCCAAGGACCGCACTGGCCGAGCAACGGGCACTCAGTCAAAGTATCTTCACGGCGACTTAAACCTCTGACAATACTGTGGGCGTCCTTGCCAACATGGCAATGCGGCTCATAGAAACCCTTGACAGCGTCATCGAAGCGGCATGCGCAACGGGCCTCCATGAAGTACAAGCGCCACGATCACCTGTTTACGACTTTAATGTCCTGTTTACGACTTTAATTGGTCAGAACACCAGCATTGCCCAAAGCTAAGAATCACTCCACCGTGACACTCTTCGCGAGATTTCTCGGCTTATCGACATCCGTGCCGCGCGCAACGGCAGTGTGATAGGCCAGCAACTGCAGAGGCACAACGTGCACAATCGGCGAAAGCAATCCGTAGTGCTCTGGAAGGCGAATGGCATGCACCCCTTCACTGCTGTCAATTCGGGTTCCCGCGTCGGTCAAAACGTAGAGCTCGCCGCCCCGCGCCCGTACTTCCTGCAAATTACTCTTCAGCTTGTCAAGAAGTGCATCATTTGGCGCCACGGTCACAACCGGCATTTCATCCGTGACCAAGGCCAGCGGGCCGTGCTTGAGTTCACCTGCGGGATACGCCTCCGCATGAATGTAGGAAATCTCCTTGAGCTTGAGCGCACCCTCCTCGGCAATTGGGAAGTGCATACCGCGGCCCAGAAATAGCGCGTTGTTCTTGCGCGTGAAGGCCTCGGCCCACGCCATGATCTGGGGCTCGGTGGCCAACGCTGCTTGCAGCGCAGCGGGCAAATGGCGCAAGGCCTGCAGATATTCGCGCTCCGTTTGAGCGGCAAGTCGACCGCGCTGCTTGGCCAAGGTCAGAGCCAGCAAAAATAGAGCAACCAACTGGGTCGTAAACGCCTTGGTCGAGGCAACGCCGATTTCCACGCCCGCATGGGTGAGAAAGCGAAGCGAGGCTTCGCGCATCATTGCGGATCCAGCCACGTTGCAAATCGCGAGTTGTCGCAGCATGCCCAAGTCCTTGGCATGGCGCAGTGCAGACAGCGTGTCGGCCGTCTCCCCTGACTGCGACACGCCGATGACGAGGGTGTCCGGGTCCGGCACGCTGTCGCGGGTGCGGTATTCGCTGGCGACTTCCACATCAACCGGGATGCGAGCCAAGGTCTCGATCCAGTGCCGCGCCACGCTGCCTGCGTAGTAGCTTGTGCCGCAGGCCAGGATCAGGACCCGGCGCGCGCTGCCCAGCAACGTTGCGGTGTCACCGAACAACTCAGGACCGATAGAGGCAATCCCTTCGAGCGTATCAGCCACCGCGCGCGGCTGCTCGAAGATCTCCTTTTGCATATAGTGCCGATAGGGGCCAAGCTCGGTGGCGCCGCTGTAGGCCTCCACCGGGTGCCAGGTCCGTTCCACGTGCGCTTGCCGAACGTCGACCACGTCGGCCGCATCGGGGCTGATGCGCACCACGTCGCCTTCTTCCAGATAAGCGACGCGCTGCGCCGCCCCGGCAAGCGCCAAGGCGTCGGAGGCCAGGTAATAACCGTCTTCACCTTGCCCCAAGACCAGCGGGCTTCCGGCTCGTGCACCGACGACGACCAGCGGCTCAGCGGTATGCACCACTGCGATGGCATAGGCACCCCGTAACCGGCCTGTGGCCAAGCGCACAGCGCGCAAGAGGTCTCCGCGATACAAGCTGTGGATGAGGTGAGCGATGACTTCGGTGTCGGTCTGGCTTTCAAACCTGTAGCCTGCTTCAAGCAACTCGGCGCGCAACGCTTCGTGGTTCTCGATGATGCCGTTATGCACCAATGCAACCTGGTCACGCGAGATCATGGGGTGGGCGTTATGCGTGGCCGGCGCGCCGTGGGTCGCCCAACGGGTGTGACAGATCCCGGTCGCGGCTTCTAGACCGCCGGCCTGGACGCGAAGATCAGCCACGCGCTGGGTCGTCCGCATGCGCTTGATGGAGCCGTCCTGCAAGACCGCCAGTCCACAAGAGTCATAGCCGCGGTACTCCAGTCGCTGCAGGCCCTCAAGAAGCGTGGGCACAATGTTGTGATGGGCGCTGGCGCCTACGATTCCGCACATGGGATTCAGCTTCCTTATTTTTGTTGTTTCACGGGCCGCGCCCATCCCCGCACGGTCGCCTGCCTCGCGCGGGAAAGCGTGAGCTGGTTGGGCGGTGCGTCCGTGGTGAGGGTCGTGCCTGCGCCGAGGGTTGCGCCCTGCCCGACGCGCACCGGAGCGACGAGCTGCGTGTCCGACCCAATGAAGGCGTCGTCCTCGATGATGGTGCGATGCTTGTTCACCCCATCGTAATTGCAGGTAATCGTGCCCGCACCGATGTTCACGCGCGCGCCCACACTGGCGTCGCCCACATAGCTCAAATGGTTGGCCTTGCTCGCAGGCCCGATATGGCTGTTTTTGATCTCGGTGAAGTTGCCCACATGCACGTACTCGGCCAACTCGGTTCCTGGGCGCAGGCGCGCATAGGGCCCGATGCGCACGCCGGGCCCACACTGCGCGCCGTCGATGTGCGAGAAAGCCTCCACGCGCCCACCCTCGCCCACGCTGCAGTCGCGCAGCACGCAATGCGGGCCGACGTGCACCCCGTCTGCAAGCTCCACACGCCCCTCAAACACGCAGCCGACGTCGATCAGGACGTCCTGACCGCAGTGCAACTCGCCCCGAATGTCGATCCGTGCCGGATCCGCCAGCGTCACGCCTTCGGCCAACAGCTCCTGGGCCTGCCTGCCTTGCACGATGCGTTCGAGCTGGGCGAGTTGGGCACGATCGTTCACCCCCAGGGTCTCGTCGGGATCAGCGCACGCCACGGCCTGCACCGGCACGCCTTCGGCTCGCGCCAGCGCAACGATGTCGGTGAGGTAGTACTCCCCCTGTGCATTGTCGTTGCGCAAGCCCGCAACCCAACGCTTGAGCAAACCTGCCGGCGCCGCCACGATCCCGGTATTGACCTCGCCGATGGCGCGCTCGGCAGGGCCTGCATCCTTATGCTCAACGATGCGCTGCACCACACCGGCTGTATCACGCATGATGCGACCATAGCCCGTGGGATCGTTGAGGGTGACGGTCAGCAAAGCGAGATGCCCGCTTGCTGCGATATCAAGCAACGGTGCGAGCGTCGCAGGCCGCACCAGCGGCACGTCCCCGTAAAGCACCAAAACGACAGCGGTGTCATCGAGCAACGGCGCGGCCTGCAGCACGGCGTGACCCGTGCCCAACTGCGGGGCTTGCACGACAAATTCGACCCCAGCTGGGGCAAATTGCGCGCGCACCTTCTCGGCCCCGTGGCCGACGACGATGATGGCGCGCTGCGCTGCAAGCGCGCTTGCCGTATGCAGCACGTGCGCCAGCAATGGCCTGCCCGCCAGCGGCTGCAAGACTTTGGGATGCGCCGAGCGCATGCGCGTGCCCTTGCCTGCGGCGAGCACAACGACCTGCAGAGGATGGGGCGATGCGCTGGGTTTGGGAATCGGATTGAGCATGGCCCGATTCTAGGGTTTACCTGGCATCCACTGCCCCCCCTGCTGGGGGATAGCACGGCAAGCACAGACAACAAAAAGGCCAGTGTTGAACCGGCCTCGAGATGGCGCGTAGCGTCCCGGATGTCAGGTCGGCAGCGGCTGCTGAGTCGATTTCGTGGTCGACGATACCTCGGAAATCAGGCGCTGCTGCAAGAACCCGGGAAGACCGATCCACATGTCCAGCAGCGACACACCCATTTCGAGCATCGCAATCGGGCATGACAACGCTCCACCGATCAAGACCATCCAGGCGAAGTTCGGGTTCTGCTTCGTGAGGAACCAGCCCGAGTAATCCAGCAGCATCGCGAGAAAGGGTGTGATCACTGAAATCGCCTTGATCTGATCGTTCACCCGCGTCTGCAGGAACAGCCAACCGGCAATCCAGAAAATCACGCCTAGCATCGTCAAGTGCACCATGCCGCCCATGAACATACTGCTGTAGCTCATACCCGTGTTGACCTTGGCGACATTTTTCACGTCTTCATAGGTAACAAGCGGGGGGTTATGCAACTGTTGACTCATCGCCACGCTGTGGCACATCAGGCAATGCTGCGCGATGATCGGTTTGACCTGCGTTTCGTACTCGGCTTTGGTCTGGCCACCCGCCACCCAATGATCGATCGTTTGCGTCAGCTGCGGCCATTGCGCCTTCGGAACACCCGCGTTGGTGAACATCGTGGGCAATACAGTCTGCAACTTGCTCGACGAGCGGTCGCCGTAATAGGAAAGCTGAACGTCCTTCAGGGTCACCCCCGATTTGCCGTCGAGTCCGGTGTGCGTCACATAGAGATAGGCCTCCGCGGCGAGGAGGCCTATGCAGACCAGAAAAATGAATCCGGTGTGCAACAGCTTTTCGGAGAAGGACAGCTTATTGAGAAGGCGCATGATGGAAAATCGAGCGGTGTGAACGAGAAATGACGGGGGTCAACATGTTTAATGGTTTTCCCGAATCGTACTCCGCCAAAACCCTAATAGGCAATGCCGATTTGGAATCGGGGAGTATCCAGATATTTCATCGTGACATCGACCCGAACTCCATGGGGTATGCCGCGCGTTGCAAGCGCAACCGGTCGCAGATCCGCGGCGTCGGCGCGGCATTGCCCATCAGGAAAGGGGATCACGTCCTTCCACACATGTAACGCCAAGCCGCGACCCAACGCGTTGAACCCTCGCAGCATGAAAGGCGCGTGCCCGAGCCCTCGGGTTTAGGATGCAAATTTCCTCTTAACGGACCCATGGGAACGCCTGCGAGTGAGAACCCGAGCGCCTACGGCGCATCGCGCGCGTTGCGCAAGCGCGCGTGGATGCGTCTGGCCAAGACGCGCTCGCGGCGGTTGTTCC
>JABBOE010000157.1 GCA_019351955.1 Pseudomonadota bacterium | reverse complement strand
CTTCGCCGACCGCGCCATGATCCGCCAATTCCAGCCACGGCGCACGCCAAAACCGGAGTTCAGGGCCGCTTTTTCGGAAAACCGGAAAACCGGGGTGAAAACCGGGGTCAGAGTCTGAAAACCGGGGTCGGAGTCTGAGGTTTCCCCACGCCTTTCATGCCGGCACCCCCCGCTGATCCAGTCGCTGTGGACTGGGGTGTCGCAGCTGACTGATCAGCTCGCTCAAGCGCGTGCTCGACCATCGTCGCACCAGTGCCTCGCGACCCAGCCGCATGACCGAGTAGAGGCGTCGTCTCGATCGGAACGGCATGAGCCAAGCATCGATACCGCGGCTCTCCTACGCCATGCCGACGAGCCACGTGGCAACCGTGGCCATCGCGCCGAGCAGCAACAGCACTTCGACACGCGCACCTTTGCGCGCAAGGCTGTCCTCGAAGCCCTGACCGTAGCGATGGGATTTCAAATCGCGGAACGACAACTCGATCTGCACGCATCGGCTGAAGAGCGTGATCAGCTGGCGCGCACTGCGCGCCAGCGAGGGCATTCAACTTCCTCCGTCGCGGTTTCCGTCCGTCCCGGTTTTCTCCCTTCGACTGCAGCCTCGTCAGCGGCATCATCCGAAGATAGACCCCGTTTTGAAGCCTATTCAGCCACGTCCCCCTTGTTCTCAGGCAGTGGCCGCTGTCGGTGCCCGATGAAAGTCGACCACGAGCCCAGACCGCAGCGACGAGCCAGATTGCGGTAATAGACTGCCGTCCCCAGCCCCAGAAACAAGGCACATCCCGCCATCATCGCCTTGATCCATGACCAAGGCGGCACATGGAACGTGTGGCCCGCGCTGAGCAGAAAAAAGACCACCCCCAAAACGAGCGGAAAGAGCGCGCCAAGCGGGATGAAAACGAGGGCCAGCACGACCGGATTGACAAACGGGGGCGGCGGAACCTCGATCCCCTGACTCCACAGGAATTTCCACATGGGCGGCACCGAAGTATTCGGATCGACACCCTTGGCAGCCATGTACTCCCGGTACAACTCCACCCGCTCTTGCTGCTTCATGCGCACCCACGCCAAGACGGCAGTCCCGCCTTCCAGCGCGGCAGTCTAACGCAATGATTCGCAGCCAAGAAACTCGCCGTCGGATCCAGACCCGCCTGCCCGACCCTTGCCGCTGACCTCGGCTTGCTCACGGTCGCGGGCACAGCTGGATCGAGCTATCGAAACAGCAAATTGCGCTATCTTGTGCGCCACGCCGGCTGGTCATCGCAAGTGAAAACCACGCGTTCCAAGGAGAAAACGTGATGATCCTGATCGTCATGCTCGCTGCCATCATCGCCTACACCACGTGGTGGTTCCATCGAACCCGCACCATGGTCAACCGTTGGGCCGAGCACAACGGACTGAAGGTGCTCGATTACAGCATCATGCCCTTTCCGCCCTATCCGCCCATCATGGTCACGTTGACCACCAGCAGAAACCAGTTGATCGTGCGCATGCGCGTCTATGACGACAGCATCCATCGCATCCGCAGTGGCTGGCTGCGACTGGGCACCTTCTGGTGGGGGCTGATGAATATCGATGCCGTCGAAGTGTTCTGGGCAGGCCACGATGGGCTGTCGGACGAACATGGTTTCTGACTGCACAAAGAGGACGGAGGGAATCAAGACGGCAACTCCTCCGCGCGTATGCAAGCCAGGAACCTGCGCTCGGCGATGAGCGCTTCCAGCACATGCTGGAAACCACCCTGGGACGCCCCGCCGCATGCCGCCCGCGTGGGCGGCCAAGGCTGACCGGTGCGAGAGACGAGATTCAATTGGCCACGCCCCCTTTATTCCACCCTCATCCAGAGCGCCAATCTCCTGTCAGAGATTGTCCCTGACACCCTTACTTCCTTTTGACATACGATTCGTTCTCTCCTACCAGTCAGTAGACCCCCATGCTCAGGTCTGTCAGGCTCACCGCTATCCTCACCGCCGCCGCCACGCTTGCCTTCGCGTCCGCAGCATCGGCGCAACTCAATTTCTTCGGGCTGAGCGCGCCCAAGACGCCGGTAGCACTGGCCGACAAGCTCAACATGCCGGTGGCGACCGAACTGCTGACCACACTCGCGCGAGCCAGCCATCTGGGCCTGGACTTCCGCGCCAAACCCGATGCGGCGGAATTGAAGGCCATCCCTGGTTCGCGCCTCACCACCGATGGCAAGCCTGGGCTGCTGTACGTGGGCGCCGACTACTGTCCTTACTGTGCGGGCGAACGTTGGGGCGTGATGCTGACGCTGCTCCGATTCGGCAAACTCAGTGGGCTGCGTTACATGCTCTCCAGCGCGAACGACGTCTATCCAAACACACCTACAGTAACGTTCCAGCACGCGAGCTACCAAAGCCCGTCTCTCGATTTTCAGGTGGTGGAAACCGCCGATCGCGCAGAGCAGCCGCTGATGACCCTGAGCCCGTCGCAGATGAAGATCATGAGCACCTTCGATGCGCCACCGTACAAGAAATTTATTGAACCCATCCCCTTTGTCGACCTCGACGGCAAGTACGAACTGGGCCAGCTGCTGGCGATGCCAAAGCCGCTGGCGGGCAACAACTGGCAGCAGGTCGCAAACAGGCTGGCCAACCCCAGGAGCGCACTGTTTCAAAGCGTGATGCCGAGGGTCAACCTGCTGACCGCAGCCATCTGCCACCGTGACGGCGGCAAGCCGGTGGACGTCTGCACGGCACCAGGTGTGGTGGCGGCCAACCGCGTTTTCATTAAAGGGTGATCAAAGGGACATGGCGAATCAATTTCGTCGAGCATTTTGGCTGGCCATGACGACATGCAGCATTTGATTGGCCACGTCCCCCTTATTGACCGGCACAGACACAAGATTGACGCCTGCGCAGGGCCTGATCGGAGGTTTCCTAGTTACGCATGCGATCACGAAACTCCAGGTAGCTCGCCAGCACCGCACCGGGCGCCTCGACCTGCGGGTAATGGCCAATGCCCTCGAGCAGGGTCACGTCGGCCTGCGGCACCAGTTCCTGATAGCGGGACGCCATGTGCTCGCCGGAAACCGGATCGCTAGCGCCATCGATCAGCTTGAGCGGAATGCGGGCGTTCTGCAGTGCCCCCACCCAACGCGCACGGTGCGTGCGCCGTTCGAGCATGTAGCGAATGAGTTTGTGCATGACCGCCCCGCCGTTGTTCCGCGTGAGCAGCCACCAGTACTGATCCAGCAGGGCCTCGTCGGGCTGTGTCGCGGGGCCGAAGATCTTGCGCATGTTGCGCGCCAGCTTCGCCCGATTCGATAGCCTGGCTACCCAGGGACCCAGCGGCGAGAGCAGCAGCTTCTGCATCAGCACGGGCCGATGCGTCTCGGGAAACAGGCCGCCATTGAGGAAAGCCACACTCTGCAACCTGGGCCGCGCGCCGGGCTCGTGCCCACGCGCCACAAGCTCCTGGGCAACGCTGTCGCCGTAATCATGCGCCAATACGTGATAGGACATGACGCCTGCGCTGGACAGGAAAGCCTCCACCAGATCGGCCTGGTCCTTGAGCGAATACGCATGGTCGATCGGCTTGGCCGACAGGCCGAAGCCGATCAGGTCCAGCGTGTGGACACGGTAGCGCTGCACCAGATCAGGCCACAGCGCCTCCCAATCCCAGGATGCCGTCGGGAATCCGTGAATCAGCAGCAATGCCTCCGCGCCAGGGGCGCCGCCGATGCGGGTAAAGATGCGGCTCCCTCTATAGTCGAAGGCCTGTCCCGCAGCCTCCCACTCGGCGAGGGATATCCGGCATTTTCGCGATATGCCTTCAGGGCCTTTGCTGGGGACCATAGCGAGTCCTGTCAGGTGCGAACGGACCAGATAGGGGGAAGGAGGCAATGAGTGAAGCACAGGGTCAAGTGAAGCACAGGGTCAGGTCTAGCTTCTTAGCATCCCGGGCAGTGGCAGAAGGAGATCAAGTGCTACAAAACTCGACCTGACCCCATGCTTCGTCCAAAGAGGCTTAAGTAAGTGCCATTCCACTCCGACCCGGTTTTATTTCGGCAAGCCCGCCAGCCACGCCAGCACCGCGTGCGACAGCTCGATGCGCTTGTCCGAATAGACGTGGTCGGTGGCGAAATGCCGGGTGGTCACGTGCGTGTCGCCTGCGTTGCGCAAGGCAGCGGCGAAGGCGTTGTTCTCCTGGGTGAGGCCGTCGTCGGCCGTGAGGATCAGCGCGTTGCGACTTTTCAGCGCATCCACCTTGTCCAGGAACGGCCAGCTCGTGGCGTGGTCCGCCAGCTCCTTGGCCAGTCCCTCGGGTGTGCATCCCGCCAGAGGTGCCATGCCTTCTTCGGCCAGTCCGTGGGCCATGGCAGCGATCGCGTCGGAGCGCTTTTCCTTCGCCAGTATGGTTTGCATGCGCCCGGACATGTCCGCGGCCGAAATGGTGGCGAAGGCTTTGATCGCGGGATCCGCCGCAGCGGCCTCGACGGTCATGAAGCCACCCATGCTGTGGCCGATCAGCACGATGCGGTTTGGATCCAATCGCAACGACCTGGCCACGTCCGGCTGGCGCAGGTAGGCGATGGCGGCCCCGGTATCCTCGATGCTGTGGGCGAACGAGAAGTCGCCCGGCGTGCCCCACGAGCCGCGGTAGTTGAAGTACAGGACATCCCAACCGGCACGACGCATGTCCTGCGCCAGATCGAGGTTGCGCTCGTTGCCGGGAAACCCGTGCAACAGGATCACCACCGGATGGGGACCCGCACCCGCGGCGATGTACACCAATGCGTTCATCAGCTTCCCATGGCTGGGAATCTGCATGGTCTGCATGGATGCGCGATCAGGCGCGTGTGTCGCCGCCACTGCCGTATCCTGACGCGTACCAGGAATCGGCGGCATCCCGGCGAGGACAGATCCAACGGCGAGCGCGAGACAGGCGGTAAGGAACACAACCCTTGCATGCTTCATGGCATTCCCCTGTGCGGAATTAGATATGCCGGTACGGAAGGACCCCCAGACCCCAAGCCTGCCAAAAAAAGGGGACGGAAAAAAGTGGACGGAGGCAATTATTCCAATTTAATTCCCTCCGTCCCCTTTTGGGGGTCCCCTTTTTCCGTAGCTTAATTCCCTCTGTCCCCTTTTTCCGTAAGGGTCTCTGACCCGGTTAGCTTCCCACTCTGACCCCTGTTTTTGCTAAATTCTTCAGCCAGGTATCAATCTGCGACTTGGGAGTAGGAAAATGAATGTTGACCACCTCTTAATCCTGTACCCAGACGGCAGGGACAAGGATCCTTCGGGCGAAACGAGTCAGTCAGCGAATGCCTTGCTTGCCAAACGAATGGCAAAAATTGAACGGTTGGCGAAAGAGCTCGCGATTAAAGAAGGTGCTCAGTCGAAGGCCAGGACGGGCTCAATGATGCCTGCCCACGTGGTGCAATTCGACTACCTAAATGACAAGCTCCGTTTCATCGCGCCGAAAGTTGAAAATGGACAGGCTCAAGAAAAGGCGCAGGCGAAGGCGCAGGCGAAGGCGAATGAAAAGGCTCTAGACAATGCAGCTTCGGGCGCGAAATCCGTTCAGCAGGCTTGGAAGAATGACGCCAAGAAGAGCGAGAAGGAGGGCAATTCGCCTCAACCCCCTACGTGGGGCGTCTATCTCGTCGTTCACGGTTCAGGCGGGGAGCCCAGCCTGAGGAAAAAGCTTGCCCCCGAAAATGTCGCCGCGCTCATAAGAAATGCAGAGCCGAAAGGAACATGGCGGTTGAAGAAGGTGTGCATCGTTGGCTGCACGCTTGGTCACGTCGCTGATCAGCAGACCGACAGTTACGTCAAGAAGGTTTGCGACGAGCTGAAATGGAAGGGCGCCCTCGTCGGCGGGTACACTGTGCAGGTGTTTGTCGCGGATCCAAGTCACATCGCGATAACGCCAAGTTTCGCTTACACATACGGTACGCCGGCAATGGGGCTACCTGAAAACAAAGGCCGAAAGTTCGTCGCGTTACCGGAAGAGCACCCCAGCCGGGTAAAAGATACCGACGGTATTGAGCGAATGACTGACGAATTCCGTGCAAATTACAAAGTTGCCTGGCGCTGGAACGGCAACGCTTCGGAGAAAGTGGACGTGATGACTGAGTGGTATCACCAATAGCCGCTACCTCTTCTCGCGATCCAGCAAGGAAAAAGGTGTCAGGGACAATTTGAACGTCCGGGCGGACGACCGACCGGCCGCACCATGGCGAATTGGCCGGTTCTCGCTTCAACCCACGACCGGAACCAATCCGTTCCCAGCACCTTCTGTTGCTGCAAGGGATAGAACCCTGAGGGTCAGGTCTAGCTTTGTAGCATCCAGGATAGAACCCTGAGGGTCAGGTCTAGCTTTGTAGCGTCCAGGATAGACCCTGAGGGTCAGGTCTAGCTTTGTAGCATCCAGCGCGGCACCAGAAGGCAATCAATGCTACAAAGTAGACCTGACCCCATGTTTTCTGACCCCATGCTTCGTTGGCCTAGTCATTCGTGAAATACAGCTGGGTCATGCCGCACTCGGCGCAGTCCCGGTAGAACTGGTTGCCCGCCTTGCGAAGACGCGGCTTGTGTCCGGGAAGGCAGACGAACTTGATATTGGTATTGGCGCCGCACTGCGTGCATTGGAAGTAGTAGCCGTACTTTCCGTAGACGATGCTGCCCTTCCCTCCCTGGCAGCTTTTGCAATGGGGGCCGGCGAGTGCGGCAGACCCTGCGTCGGCCGAACCGGGCTCTTCGCGAACGCGGGGCGTTGCTCGTTCCGTCGGCTGCAACGCGGCGACCGGTGAAGCCGGCCTGGCAGCGGCGACTGTGACGCTGGCGGGTGCCTGCGGCACCGGCCACTGCGCTGGCCGGTGCCGGTTCGCAAGCTGTTGCGCCACGTCGCGCACGGTGTCGCCGGAGACGATCTTGGCCGCCGTCTTCACGAAGCCCAACAAGGCGTTTTCCTTGTCGATGTCGCGCCAGATGGTCTGCTTGATCTGGTCGGCCTTGATCACACGGCTGCTGTCGAATTTCGCGGGGCGGTCGATCCGCGCTCCCGGCGAAACCAGAACGAGGGTCTGGAAGGCGAAGTTGATGCGCATCCCCAGCCGGGTGGGCAACTCGAGCGAGCTCATCAAGTCGCGCAGCACGGCAATGTGGCGTTCGTTCTGCAGCAACGGCGAGGGCAAGCCTTCGAATGTGCGCTTGTAGTCGTTCCAGCGCATGAACTCGCCATCTTCGGTGATCTTGATGCCCGCATGAAAGTGCTTGGACTCGAGCACATAGCACTCCATCCAGCGGTTGATCAGCAGATGGTCTACCTGTGCCACGCGGCCGTTGTGTTCAACGCGCAGATCATGGATCACAGCCCAGTTGGGCGATGCTGCGAAGTGAAAGTCGATCAGATACGCAGATTCGGACTCTCCCTTGATGCCCGCCTTGCGGATGCTGAGATCCTTCGCTGCCCGCTTCGCCGCCTCACCGGTACCGGACCTGACTACTCCCTCCAACTGGACCAGTTCTTCCGATCGGTCATCAACCCTATTTTAAGTCTTGCCACAGAGAAAAACACCATAGT
>JABBOE010000156.1 GCA_019351955.1 Pseudomonadota bacterium | reverse complement strand
GATAACCCCGCTTACATGATCTACACATCGGGATCAACTGGCCGTCCCAAGGGTGTTCTTGTGCCGCACAGGGCCGTAATGAACTTGCTCGCCAGTATGGCTGATGAACCAGGGTTGCGAGCAGGCGAAAAGTTGGTTGCTGTCACGACACTATCGTTCGACATCTCCGTGCTGGAACTCTTGTTGCCTCTGGCGACCGGTGCTGACCTCGTCATTGTCGATTCTGAGACCGCTCGGGATGCTTTCGCTCTGCGCTCGATTCTGGAATCGAGCCTGGCCACGGCGCTACAGGCCACACCTTCAACCTGGCAGATGCTGCTTGAAGCCGGCTGGCATCCGCCAGTGGGGTTCCGTGCCCTGATCGGCGGCGAAGCACTTCATCCCAGTCTCGCGCATAGACTGATCGCCAGCGGCGCCGAGGTCTGGAACCTCTACGGCCCGACGGAAACCACAGTGTGGTCCACTTGCTGGAAAGTGGAAAACCCTCAGGCCGGCATATCTATTGGCCGACCAATCGCCAATACCTCGATCTGGGTGCTCGACTCTCACGGGCTCCCTTGCCCGATCGGGGTTCCCGGCGAAATCTGTATCGGTGGAACGGGTGTCGCGCTGGGGTATTGGCAGCGGCCCGAGCTCACGGCCGAGCGTTTCATCCCGAATCGTTTCGCTGATCTTGCAGGTGCACGAATGTACAAGACCGGCGACCTCGGCCGGTGGCGCTACGACGGTCTGCTCGAACACCTCGGGCGCCTGGATAATCAGGTAAAGGTTAGGGGGTTTCGCATCGAGTTGGGCGAAATCGAATCTGCTCTGCTCGAGCAATCCGATCTAAAGCAAGCCGTAGTCGTGACCCAAGTTGGCAACGGCGCTGACGTAAGTCTCGTGGCCTATGTCGTGCCGGCGCGTCCTGTAGTCGATCTCGGAGCCATGCGGGAACGCCTACGCGCGCTCCTCCCCTTCTACATGATACCCAACGTCATCGTGAGGCTGGACCATTTGCCGCGACTTCCAAACGGCAAGATTGACCGGAATCGCCTGCCCGCCCCGACTGAATCTGACATTCGCGAAGCACTGCCGCCAACTCTTAAACGTCCTTCCCTCACCGAGGATGAGCAAGCGATGGCAGCGATCTGGACCGAGTTCCTCGGTGCTGACGGCATTGGCTCAGCTGACAATTTCTTCGACCTCGGCGGTAACTCCTTATTGGCAACGCGCGTGGCGGTAGCGATCAAGCGCCGGATGGGCCGACACATACATCCGCGACGATTCATTTTCGAAAATCTTGGGCAACTCGCTAGGCGCGAGAAGGAAATAGCCTGAGTCTGCGCCGTTGGAATACCGCAGATCGTAGCCACGCCGAAGCGCAAATTCTAGGCAACGCCCGAAGGCAGGGTCGCCGACCACTTTTTGGTTGATTGTGTGTCAAGGGATGCCGCCAGAAACGCCGTCTTGACGTGGCCCTGAACCGTAGCCGTATCGATCCGCTCAGCAACACTCGGGATTGCTTGCCTGGCATTCTGAAACAATGCGTTCATGCTTGACTTCACGATTCACCGCACCCAGGGCCACGCCCGCCGCGGCCTGCTCACGCTCAACCACGGCGCTGTTGATACGCCGCAGTTCATGCCTGTCGGAACCTATGGCACGGTCAAGGGCATCACGCCTAAGGGGCTGAAGGCCGTTGGTGCGCAGATCATCCTCGGGAACACCTTTCACCTCTGGTTGCGTCCCGGGCTGGATGTGGTGAGGCATTTCGGCGGGCTGCATCGTTTTATTGGTTGGGACAAGCCCATCCTCACCGACAGTGGAGGGTTCCAAGTGTGGAGCCTTGGGGCGATGCGCAAAATCAGCGAGGAGGGGGTACGGTTCGCCTCGCCGGTCAATGGCGACAAGCTCTTCCTCACCCCCGAGGTGAGCATGCAAATCCAGACGGTGCTGAATTCCGACATCGTCATGCAGTTTGACGAATGCACGCCATATGACGTCATTCGCCGCGGCGAAACCCATATCACGACGGAGTCCGAGGCACGGGCATCCATGGAGCTTTCACTGCGGTGGGCGGCGCGCTGCAAGGCCGAGTTTGCGCGACTGGGGAACGCGAACGCCCTGTTTGGCATCGTGCAAGGCGGCATGTTCGAGCCGCTACGCGATGCATCGCTGGAGGGTCTGATCGCGCTGGATCTGCACGGCTATGCTATTGGCGGCTTAAGTGTGGGGGAGCCCAAGGAGGACATGCTGCGCCTGCTGCGCCACACTGCGCCGCGTCTGCCCGCGCACAAGCCGCGGTATCTGATGGGAGTGGGCACGCCGGAGGATCTGGTCGAGGGGGTTGCAGCCGGCATTGACTTGTTCGACTGCGTCATGCCCACGCGCAACGCGCGCAACGGGCACCTGTTCACTCGATTCGGAGATCTGCGCATCCGCAATGCCCGCTTCAAATTCGATGAGCGTCCCATCGATGAGACCTGTGCCTGCTCCACCTGCGAGCAGTTTTCGCGGGCGTACCTTCACCATCTCGATCGCTGTGGTGAAATGCTGTTCAGCATGCTTGCCACCACACACAACCTGCACTATTACTTGCAGTTGATGCGAACCATGCGGCAGGCGCTTGACGTCGACAGCTTCGATGCCTTTAGCAAGCAGTTTCACGCCGAGCGTGGGCGTGGCATCGGCTGAACGATGCATTCAGGCGGCAATTGACCGTCCACGGATCCAGGCGAGGAAGTGCCGGCCGTACAACGGCTGGCGCCACAGCAAAAACGCAGTGGCCAGGATATTAAGCAGGGCCACGCTCAGCAGCAGCATGGGCACGCCGACATCGGCGGCAAGCAGCGCGGCGCAATAACCCGAGCACACGATCATGTACAAGGCGTTGATGATGTTGTTTGCCGCAATCACACGCGAGCGATGTGTGATGGGCGTATGCATCTGAATCAGGGCATACAGTGGGACACTGTAGATACCGGCGCTGGCTGAGAGCAAAAATAAATCAAGCATCACACGCCAATGCGCCTGGTCTCGCACGAAAGCCGCCGCGCCTTGCAGTGTGGCAATGTGGGGAAGACCACGGGTCGAAAGATACAAATCCACTCCGAAAACCGTCATGCCGAGGGCGCCCAGGGGCACCAGGCCAATTTCCACGCGCCCACGTGCCAGCCACTCGCAGGCCAGTGACCCGACGCCGATGCCCATGGAAAACACAACGAGCAATAGGGATGCCACCTCTTCGTTGCCCCCTAGAACATGTTTGGCGAACACGGGAAACTGGGTAAGAAAGGCCACGCCGTAGAACCACATCCAGGAGATGGCCAGGAGGGCCTGCAGAACTGTGCGGTCGGTGGCAGCCAGCTTGAGATTGCGCCCCGTTTCGGTCAATGGGTTCCAGTTGATGCGCAGCGAGGGTTCCACTGGCGCGGTGGCGGGAATGAAGCGTGCCAAGGTCCAGCCCATAAGTGCCACAACGAGGCAGGCGGCACCCGCCAACAGGGGTCCATGCTCGAAGGCCATGAGCAGGCCGCCTGCGAGATTGCCGAGGAGTATGGCGACGAACGTCCCCATTTCCGTCATGCCGTTGCCGCCTGTGAGTTCGGCCGCATTCAAGTGCTGGGGAAGATAGGCGTATTTCGCTGGACCGAAAAGCGTCGAGTGCAGACCCATGCCGAAAGCACACGCGAGCAGCGCGGGCACGTTGCCAGCCACGAAACCCCACGCTGCGAGCAGCATGATTGCGATCTCCAATGCCTTGACCTTGCGCATTAGGGATGCCTTGTCGAACTTGTCGGCCAGTTGGCCGCTGGTGGCCGAGAAGAGCACGAAAGGCAGGATGTACAGGGCAGCAATGAGGTTGACCATCAAGCCGGCGGACAAGGAGGATGCGGCCTCGGCGCGGTAGGTCACCATTACCGTGAACGCGAATTTGAAGAGGTTATCGTTGCCGGCACCGGAAAACTGGGTCCAGAAAAACGGGGCGAAGCGGCGCTGCCCGAGCAGGGCGAACTGGTTGGGGCGGGCGGTCTCGGGTGCGTGCATGGGTCGTGTTGGAGAAGCGTGCAGCGTGCATCATTGCACAAGCCGCACGACGGCGGTCCTGTTCGGGGCCGGCCGAGGCGGCCGGCAGGTCGGCGTCTTAAACTTCGCCCATGCTTGCTACGTCAAACCCAGTCATGGATCCTGAGAAACGATCGGTGCTCAACATCTCGGCCTACAAGTTCGTCGCTCTCGACGACCTGCCTAGTCTGCGCGAGCGTATCGCGCAACGGTGCGACGCGCTGCAACTCCGGGGAACCGTTTTGCTTGCCTCCGAGGGCATCAACCTGTTCCTGGCGGGCGAAAGCGATGCTGTGCGCGCGATTGTCGCCGAGTTGCGCGCCGATGCGCGCTTCGCCGACATGACGCCCAAGGAGTCGTGGTCCGCGGCACCGCCGTTTCGCCGTATGAAGGTGAAGATCAAGCGCGAGATCATTACCCTGAACCGTCCGCAGATCCGCCCAGCATCTAGCCATCGCGCGCCCGCCGTGGCACCCGAGACCCTGAGCCGCTGGTTAGGTTCAGGGCAGGACGATGAGGGTCGCCCAGTGGTGATGCTCGATACGCGAAATGCCTTTGAACGCGACCTCGGCGGGTTTGACGCTTGCGTGGATTTTCGCATTCATCGTTTCAGCGACTTCGCCCCGGCGGTGGAGGCGCAGGCGGAGCGCTTCGTCGGTCAGACCGTGGTGACCTACTGCACGGGAGGCATTCGTTGCGAAAAGGCAGCCTTGCTGATGCAGGAAGCGGGCTTCGAACGTGTCTACCAGCTCGATGGCGGCATCCTCAAGTACTTCGAGCAGGTCGGCGCTGCGCACTACAGCGGCGGCTGTTTCGTGTTCGATGCGCGCGAAGCGCTGGATGCGAGCCTGTCCCCGACGTCCTCGTGATCGACACCAGCGCTCGATGCACGGGCAGCCCAACCTTAGGATAAACAATGTCCAATTCCACACGCGTTCCTTCGGGTTGGGTGATTCACTCCATGCGCCTTGTGCTCGCACTGTGCATGGCCGGCGGCACGGCGGCGTGTTGGGCACAGAGCATGACCCTTGCCAGCGACTGGAAGACCATTGACGACAAGACGGGAAAGCCCAAGGCGCTGATCCGTATCGTCGAACAAACGGACGGCAGCTACAGCGGTACGGTGATCAAGGGGTTAATGCCCGGTGCCGACCCCAACCGCGTGTGCATAGCGTGCCGTGGGGCGCTGAAAGACCAGAAAATTATCGGCATGACCATCCTCACCGGCTTGCGCAAGGACGGCACGGGAAGCTACGGCGGTGGAGAGATCGTCGATCCCGACAACGGCAAGACGTATCACTGCAAGGCTTGGTTGATTGAGGGTGGTGCGCGTCTCGAGGTGCGCGGTTATATCGGGATTCCGTTGCTCGGTCGTACGCAGACGTGGGTACGGGAAAAAGAAGCACCCTAGAGGCCACGCCGCGCGAGATAAATGCCGGTGAGCAAAAGTCCGGCCCCGATGAGCTGCCATGCCTCCAGCCCCTCTCCGAGCAAAAGCCACGCATACACGGCCGAGGTCGCTGGTTGAACCAGCAGCCCGACCGACGACAGGGCAGGGCTCAGATGCTTGACCGCGTAGGCGATGACCACCTGCCCGCCGATTTGCACCACAAGCGCAAGTAGAACAAGCCAAACCCAGCCGATTGGTGCGGTGGGCCATAGGTGCGCCTCAGCCAGCGCAAAGGGCCACAGCGCCAGCGTCGCGCCGGCCGTCACCCAAGCCATCAGGTGCAGCGTGTCCAGATTTTGCCGTGCCTGTTGCACGCCGATCTGGTAGCCCGCATAGAACACGGCCGAGAATATGCCACACACATCACCAAGCAGGGCTCGGCTGTGGTCAAAATGTGGCCCAATCATCAGCAGGGCGCCGGCTAGCGAGGCGGCCAGGCCAAGCAAGAACACGCCGCGCGGCGCCACCCGCGTCATCGCCCAGAATGCCAGGGTGATGACGATGGGTGCGAGGTTGGACTCCATCGTCGCGTTCGCCACCGTGCTCCAGAAAACGCCAAGGTGAAACAGGATCAGGTCGCCAGCGAACATCACCGCGGCGAAGGCGAGAAGCCAGCCCTGAGGCCAGCTGGCAAGGGGTTGCGGCGGCTGGCCGCGAGCGCTCAATGCGATGCGCAGCGGACCTTCGCTAACGCGCTGCACTGCAACCGTCTGCGCGTGCGGCAGTGCTTCCTCTTGCAAGCGCTTCCGGCGCGCATTCCATGAGGCTCAAAGCGCCCAGCAAACGAGCACCGGCGTGGCTAGCGCCATGCGCCAGAAGGCACTGCCGAATGGCCCGACACCCACGTCGCCGGCCAGGCGCACCAGCACCCCAACCAGCCCCAGCACCGCGCCGCCGAGCAACAAAATCACGAAGTCCATTGGACGATTGTGCTGGAGGGCGCGATTTCATGCCAACAAATCGGGCTTTGCTCCGGGGCGCACGCCGCCAGCCGCGCGGCGGTGCTTGCGTGCGCGCGAATGGGAGCTCGGCGGGGTTCATGGCAAGGCATGGTCGGCAGCAGCGAGCCCAAGCCGGTGCAACGCCCGGTTAGGCACCCGCTGAGGTTCTCGACAACGATGGGTGCGCCGTCTTACCCTGCCGACGTGGATTGATGGTCGACCGGAAACCAACCATGCCCGTGAACGCGCAACAGCTAGATTCTCACCTCGGCGCGGCGCCGTACGATGCCACACTGCGGCTTTTTTTCGCGCTGTGGCCGCCGTCAGCACTGCGCGCAAAGATTGCGCAGCATGCGCTGCTGTGGGGGTTTGAACCGCCTGAGAGGTCAACAGTTCCCGACAAACTGCATCTCACGGTTCTCTTCATGGATGGCGTGTCCAAGTCGCACCTGCAGGATGTGGTGGGCTTTGGTGCCAAGATCGCTTGCGAAGCGCAGCGCTTCACCTTGCAGCTGGATCGTGCTGAAATTTGGGCGAAGGGCGGTATTGCTCATCTTGCTCCAAGCCACCTTCCCGGGGAACTTACAGCGTTGCGCGTGGCACTGGCGCGGGCTGCACAGAAGGCTGGCATCCCCTGCGACATGCGCCCCTTCAGGCCTCATGTAACTTTGGCGCGCGGCGCCCAAGCCAGCCTCCCCCCTGAAGGGTTTGCGCCGATTCTCTGGCATGCGGCGGATCTTTGTCTCGTCCGGTCCGTCCTCGGTACGGGCGCCTATGCGTTGTTGGCCCGCTGGACACTGCCGGCGGCGTCTTCAAGCTTGTCTTGAGTGCTGCCCTTACAAGGCACTTGTCCGGCCGGCTTGGAGTGGCGCGTGCTGCTCGCACGGCTTAACGCTAGGCATTCGCGGCCTTAAATGTTTGGGGCGCCGACAAGAGCACGCGTGCACCTTCTCAGAACAACGGGTCCCTTGCTCTGCAACGATGCTCGCCTTGCGACGACACGTGCCATCCGTAAACATGTGGGTCGAGGAGCGACCTCTAGTTCGTGGCCGAAACTCTTGCCTCCTTCGCGCCCCCCGATGAAGAGGAGCGCCCGAGGGACGTGAAAGATTGAGCGGACCCAGTAGTGTCCGGTTAAATCTCGACAGTAGTGTCCGGTTAAATCTCGAACAGATTCAATTGGTTAGCGAACGAGACGAGTTCGGGTTGGGTGCG
>JABBOE010000155.1 GCA_019351955.1 Pseudomonadota bacterium | reverse complement strand
GCGCGCACTCCGCAACACAACGGCTCAAGGTGTCGCGCACATCGCCAAGTCCGGCCGGAATGTGTCAATGACTTTGAGACACCGGGGCACATCAATTTAGTGTCGAAGGATCGGGTGTTTTCTTGAGCGCGGGCTCCTGTTTGGGCGGGTTGATCCAGGCAGCGATGGGCAGCGTGGGCGGTTGTGGGCAGTTGCCCTTGAATCGTTTCGGGTGTGCCGCGAAGGCGATGTCCAGGGTGTTGGCTCGTTGCTGAAACAGTGCGTGGGCGTGGCCGTGGTGAACCGCGGCCGGTGTCATGAAGCCGATGCCCGAATGGCGATGGCGGTCGTTGTACCAGGGGAAGAACTGCTGGCAGTGCGCGCGTGCATCCTCGATGCAGCCAAAGCGCGCCGGAAAGTCGGGACGATATTTGAGGGTCTTGAACTGCGCCTCGGAGAAGGGGTTGTCGTCCGAGACGTAGGGGCGGCTGTGGGATTTGGTGACCTCAAGATCCACGAGCAACTCGGCCACCGCCTTGGAGCGCATGCTGGTACCGCGGTCGGCGTGCAAGGTGAGTTGACCCGGCGCGATGTTCTGCTTGGCGATGGTTTCGGCGATCAGCTGCTCGGCCAGCGCCGCGCTCTCCTGTGGAGCAATCATCCAGCCGACGACATAGCGACTGAAGATATCGAGGATCACGTACAGGTGAAAGCAGGTCCATTTGGCCGGGCCTTTGATCTTCGTGATGTCCCAACTCCAGACTTCGTTGGGTCCCGTGGCCAGCAGTTCGGGTTTGACGTAGGCCGGATGGGTGAGCTGATGACGTCGTTCACGCACCGGTCCCTCGGCGCCGAGCAGGCGATACATGGTGCGCACCGAGCCGAGATAACGTCCCTCGTCGAGCAGGGTGGCATAGATGGTCGGCGGTGCGCAGTCGGCAAACCGTTCGCTGCACAGGACCGTCTGCAGGGCCTGTCGCTCCGTGTCGCTGAACGCCAGTGGCGGTGCGGGTCGGGGCGGATGCGTCGGTGCCGGCAGGGTCAGCTGGCGTCGCCGCGCATCGACCCGGTACATCGTGCTGCGCGGGACACGCAAGGCGACGCTGGCGCGAAGCATGCCCACGGCCGGTGCTAGGTGATTGACCGCCGCCATCAGGATGTCCCGTCCGGCGGGTCGTCCGTGAGCAGCCCCAGCAGCGTACAGACTTTTTTTTGGACATCGATGATGGTGCGTGCCTGGGCGAGTTGGTGACGCAGGCGATCGTTCTCCCGTGTGAGCTGGTCCAGGCGCCGAGCCTCGGCCAGCGCCGGGTCCGCTTTGCGTCCGCGCTTTTGCGGCGCGAGCGCGGCTCGTTCGGCGTCAAGCCGCTGCTTGCGCCACGTAGCCAGGTGGGATGAATAAATTCCCTCGCGCCGCAACAAGGCACCGATCTCGCCCACTTGGGAGCAACCGTCGGCAGCCCTCAGAATGCGCCGCTTTTCGCTGCTGCTGAATTGGCGCCGAGTTGCCGTGGTGGCCACCTCCGTATCCGGTGGCGCGCTGGCTGACGCGTTTCCAGTCGCCCTACGGGCTCCTTCCAACGCGTCAGCCAGCGCCACGCCAGCATCTGCTTTCATATCTTCCCTACGTTCATTTGCCATGATCCAAGCCTACCTCGCTACTCTAATTAAACGGGGGTAGGTGTCTCAGGTCACATTGGCACGGGGGGAGGGCGCGCGCCACGATTTGCTGGCACACAGTTACTCCTATTTTACCGATGACCTGGTCGTGCTGACCTGGGATCGCGCATTCATCTACGAGCCCCGCGGTGATTCCGACGTGGCCGATGTGATCGAGGTAGCCAACGCCCAGTTGGTCGAACTGAGGTACTACGACACCCTGCTGGATGATGAGCTGCCTCGGATGTACGACCGGGTAGAGGAGGCGCGGCAGGCCGTGTCGCTGCTAGCTGCTCGCCGCTTCGCTCACTTGGCGCGCGGCCTCTATAAGCTGGTTGCTGAGACCACCGAATTGACTGAGAAGGTCGACAATGCCCTGCAGGTCACCGAAGACGTCTATCTGGCACGGGTCTACAGCGCAGCGCTCGGGTTGTTCCGCGTGCCGGCGTTGAGCACCTCGGTCGACCGTAAGCTGGCGATCATCCGAGATACCTACGCGGCCCTTTACGAAGAGGCCTCCAGTCGGCGCGCCGAATTGCTGGAGATCGCGATCGTGCTGTTGATCGTGCTCGAGGTGGTATTGAGCCTCCTGCGGCCAGGGATGCTCTGATCAACGAGGCGCATGCGACATAGTCGACGAAAGGTGTCCATGACACTCTTATCGCTTCGAATGACAACGGGCTGCTGTGACGAACGTATTCGCTTGCGCAAGTCGTTCGCTGCGCTCAGTTGGAACTAGCGCTTTGGGCTAACAGCCGCTCCTGGATCAATCGAGCCTATACCTCGTGTTTCTTCATCAAGAGGAGGCGTTGGGCATCGAGGTATGAGCCCACCCGACATGCGGCGATCCCGCCCGTCTTCAAGGTCACCGTTCAGGCAGCCCGGTGCAGTTCGCCGAGATCCCGCCGGCACAGTCCCAGTGGCGCCAGCGCGAGCGCGGCCGCGGGCGAGGACCAGACCAGCTCGCGGCTGGCGCGGCCCAGCGCGGTGGGCTGCTCGCTCCAGTGGAACAGTTCCATCGCCCCGGTGTGGTCTTCGACCAGCGCGGTGCAGTGTTCCACCCAGTCGCCATCGTTGAGGTAGAGCACACCGCCAAGCTCGCGCACATGGCCAAAGTGGATATGACCGCAGATGTGCCCATCGAATCCGCGTGCGCGCGCATCGCCGGCGACGCGCTCCTCGTAGGCACGGATATAGGCCAGCGCCTTGCCGATATGCGACTTTACGATGATCGACAGCGGCACATAGGGTAGTTCCAGCCGCAGCCGCATAACATGCAGGCGGCGATTCCCCCAGCAGATGAAACGGTGCATTGCCTCGCCCAATTGCAGCATCCAGCGCCGGCCGAGCTGCTCGGGATCGAATTCGTCGCCGTGACTGACCCGGTAGCGCCGGCCGTCGGCGCCGACATGCACGGCCTCCAGCTCAATCCTTATTCCACCGAAATTCTGGCCATGCAGCGCGCGCATCGGTGCATCGTGATTGCCGGGGATGTAGATCACCTCAACCCCGCGCCGGGCTAACCTGAACAGCTCGGCGATCACGGAGCTGTGCGTGGCATGCCACCAGCTTCGCTTCGCCAATGCCTCCATGTCGATGATGTCGCCGACCAGATAGAGCCTTTCGCAGCGCAGTTGGCGCAGGAAATCGAGCAGGTAGGTCGCCTTGCAGTCCGCAGTGCCCAGATGGACGTCGGAAATGAACGCGGTGCGACAGTGGAAGGTTTTTATGGCTGATTCCCCGGTGGTTGCCGGGGCGCCAGTATGCAGGAGTCAAATCACCGAGCGATGGCGAACAGGTTTCAGCGGTGTTGCCGCGCCATCCCGCTCAGTCCGGCGGCCGCAGCGCCGCGTCAGCCAGCGGCGCGATCCGCTCGACCCACGAGGCGTACTGTGCCGCCGAAGGGTGCAGGCCCTCGTCGGCGACCAGTCCGGGGTAGCTGCGCGAGATAACGGTGATGTCCACGATACGGGCGCCAGCGCGACGGGTTTCGTCGCGAGCTGCCGCATTGTAGGCATCCAGCTCGGCAGCGATGAGCGTAGTCAAGCCGCCCGCACGCCGACGGGCTGAGACTGTTGTTCGGTGCAAATTTGTGCGGGCGTGCAGCGAGATAAAGGACCTGACACTGGCCGGGCCTCCCGGTGATATCCGATCGCTAGCGGCAGAGGGTGGCAAACGGAGAGCGATACGGTTCCGTTCACTGGTGTCGATTGGGATGCTCGCCACCTCATGCTTGTCGATACACTTAGGACGACGCCTGCAGGTCGGCGCATCGCACACCTGATGGGCGACGGACAATCGGCCGCCGGTGGGATGCGATGAAGGCAATCGGCGTTGCGAACGTGACGGCGGGTTCATCGAAACCAGTACCTGAGGAGTGCAGTTGTGAGCAAAGACAAAGCAGGCAAAAAGGACAAATTGAAGCACCTCGACCTGTTCGAGATGATGTTGAACCAAAGCCAGGTTTTCCGGGACATGGTCGAACAATTTCAGCGCGCATGGGTTCCCCAGACTCCCTCCGTGGGGATCGACGGTGGCGTGACCACACGCAGCCCGACGAAGAAGCAGGGCAAGGCCGCACCGGTTGCCAAACCAGCAAAGAAGGACGCGGCGAAGATACCCGCAGCCTCTGCGAAACACGCACCAACGGCAGTCAAGCCGTCGGCCCCGAAATCGACCGGCAACGCCAAGGCGGCGGGCAAGGCCGTCGTAGCCAGGCGTTCCGCCAGGGAAAAGTGAATTAAAACTCTCGTTGGCTGGCATCAACCGGCTGCTGTTTCCACTGCAAGCAGTTCCTTGCAAACAGCAGCTGGGATTGAAGCGCCAAGGTTCGCAGGCAACGGGTCATGCATTGGTGGGCAAGCGCTTTTGAGTCAGCCGGGACAAGCCAGTCAGCCGGTTTGTCGATTCGGCAAAGGTTCGCCAGCCCGCCAATGCCGAGGGGATGCGTTCCCGAGGCCATACATCACGAACGGCCGTGAGCGCGGCCACCGCCGTTTCGTGGCGCCCCAACTCGCGATCATTCAATAGTGCGCGCCAGCGATGGCCGTGTCGGACGATGCGCAACAGGCCGTATCGGGACAGATGGACGTATTGCAGCACCATGCCGATCGCGCCGGGAAAATGTTAGACATCGACCCTGCGCAATCATCGTGACACTCTCCTTGTCTGCGCGAGACAAAGAGATGACGCGCGGGGATGAGGCCTGCGCCATGCGTAGTCCGTCGAGACCAGCCACCCGTCTGAGTCAGTCATTTACCAGAGGTGCTGCCGTCGGCTAGGCCTCTTAGACGGCAGGCAGGCTGATTACAAGATTCTGGCCGGCATCCCTAGGCAGCTTTCTGGTAACGGTACTCGCACAGTCAGCAGGGATCCCGCGAAGCTGACGCTCGCCTGACAAAACATGTGTCTTTAGAAGTTTGCAAACTCCAGAGTGGCTCCTTGGGCGCCGTCTTCATTGGCAGGCGCCAGTGCGCAGAGGAGCGAAGCTGAGCGATTCGCATCAACTGGCAGGCCCGATCCATCCATAACGGCGCTGACGATGACGTGCAGTCCAAGTCGTTCGCGCTTGGCATGGTGCTTCGCGCGTGCCGCCAGCGCAGCGATGTGCTCCGGCCTTCGGGGGAAAGGCGGTTCCACCAACACCGCTCCGATAACGACTTTGGTCAACGGGAAAAACTGCCGGAGACCGCGGCGATCCTCACCCTCAATACCTCCGCGGGCAGCATCGACCGGATCGAAAAGGGCGCGTACTCGCGCGTTGAATTCCTCAAGGACACGTGTGCAGCGAACTTTCCAGTCATCGCTCTGAAAGAGCACCAGGAAGTCATCGCCGCCGATATGGCCCACGAAATCGAGGGAAGGATCCGCCTGCGTCGTCAATATATCGGCCAGGAGCCGGATCATGCCGTCACCACGGAAATAGCCGTACCTGTCGTTGAACGGCTTGAAGTCGTTCAGGTCGGCATAGGCGGCGACAAAAGGACGTTTGCCGCGCAGTAGGCGCGCGATATGCTCGGTCACCGGGATGTTCCCGGGCAAAAAAGTCAGCGGGTTGGCATGCCGCGCCGCCTCAATTCGCAATTCGGTCACACGCCTTACCAGATCCTCACCTGTTCCCAGTCCGAGATAGCGAGCTGCCCGTGTGATGATGAAGCCATCCACCAGGTAGCGCTGATCCTCACCGCGGAGAATGTCCGCCATACTCTCCACCGATTGCATCTCATCGCAGATGAGCGGCGCCGTGTGCATGGATGTGGTGCATGCCTTGCGCCCGAAGAGTTCGCGCATGAAGGGTTTGGCAAGATCCTCATTGAAGCGATGACGGTTGATCAGGCCGATCGGCCGCCCGTCGTCAACGACCGCGATGGCGTGCAGGTCCGGATGAGAGGAGAAGAGGGCCGCAATATCGTCGTTGGTCCGATGAGGCGTGGCCGATGGTGCCTGGATAATCAGGTGTCCCGCATGCATCGACTGATGGGAAATCGGCCGGGCCGGCCGCGGAGGCACCGGCACGACATGATTGCGAATCGCCTCGCGGGCCTCGTCACTCACATTCTCAGCGAGGGATGGTGATGGCCTCCCCAGCAAGAAGCCCTGGGCATACTTGAGGCCAAGATCCCTCAACATGCGCATGTCGGCCGGGTCTTCGACACCTTCACCGACCAGATCAGCTCCAAGCGCTTCCGCTATCTGGCAAAGGCCCCGGACAATCGCCAGACGCTCCGCGCTGGTCGCCAGGCCATCAATCAGATAGCGATCGAGCTTGACCACGTCAGGTCGGATCTCATTCCACATCTGGAAGTTGGATTGCCCGTTGCCGAAATCGTCCAGCGCCACGCGCACGCCACGGGCGCGTAGAAGTTTCATCGCCTCGACCAGTTCGACCGGGTCGTCGACAATATCGCGTTCGGTGATCTCGATCGTAATGCGGCCAAGGTCGAGCCCCGGCACTGATAGGGCAGCGATGATCTGCTCGTGACGCAAGCCGCTTCGAGAAATGGTGTGAGCACTGAGGTTGATGAGGAGACGGCCCTGACCAGCTGCCGCCGAAAAAGCCTGACAAATGGTCTGAGCCGCCTTAAGCTCGAGTTCGCCGAGTCGCCCCTTGGCACGCGCTAGATCCAACAGATCCAGGATGGTGAGTCCCGCGGGACCCACGAATGGCCTGGACAGACCCTCATAGGCCACGACATCCAGCGTGTCCAGTCGAAAGATGGGCTGAAATACTGCACTGAGGCCTCCATGCCCCACGGCCTGATCGAGAAGCTCGGTGCCAAGGTCGTCGCAATGCTGGAGGAGAGTCATGAGAAGAAATTATTCAAGAGGTCAGGCGTGTAACTGATCGAGTAATGCGTCTTGCGCACGTTTTGAATGGGCCATAGCGATACTTTCTGACCGGGCCGCCATGGCGCGAGACAAAAGGGCACCACCATGTTGCATGGTGAAGAAGTCAACTTGGTGTAACGGGGAAGGGGCTCTTTCCGGCATGGCTCGACAGGCGAACGTAGCCTCCTCAACCAGGGTTGCGTTTTGTCCTGTCATCGATTCCATCTTGACCACGGAATTATTTACGACGCCAATATCCTCGGCGTGTCGCCGCTCTTTGGACGCCTTCGCAGCGACCAACGCCGAAAGCTTGCCCACACCGCTGGCAACTGCTTCAAGCACCACGCCCGTGCGATCCACCAACACGCTACCGGCACGAGTAGCTTCGTCGTTCGCAAGAATCATCTGGCGAATATCGCGTGCGGCCTTCCCCCATCGCTGCGCGAGTTGGCGCTTTTCAGTCGCGATGAGACCGAATCCACGCCTATGCACCCCTGCCTGCCCGGCCTCAACAGCCGCGTTCAAGGCAAGCACATGGGTGTGAAAGGCTACCTGATCCACCAGATCGAGCACCTCTCCCATCCGCCTGCCCGTGCGATCGATTTCATCCATCGCAGTGTTTGCCTCGATGACCGTGCGCCGACCTTCTCTGATCTGCGCCCCAACATCATTGACCGCCGCGCGAGCCTGATAGGCATGCCGCACACTTG
>JABBOE010000154.1 GCA_019351955.1 Pseudomonadota bacterium | reverse complement strand
ACTCGGCGCTCGTGCCGAACATGACGGGCATGGACGCAGCCCTGGCCGCCGGCGTCAACGAGGTGGTGGTCTTTTCCGCCGCAAGCGAGGCCTTTGCGCAGGCCAACATCAATTGCAGCATCGCCGAGTCGATCGCTCGCTTCGAGCCCGTGGCGCATGCAGCCAGGAGCGCAGGAGTCAAGTTGCGCGGCAGCATCTCGGTGGCGCTGGGCTGCCCCTATCAGGGCGAGGTGCGGCCGCAGGCGGTGGCCGAGGTGGTGCAACGCATGGCCAATCTGGGCTGCGACAGCATCGATATTGCCGACACCATCGGTGTGGGCACGCCGCTGGCCGTGCAGCAGGTGTTCGAGGCCACGGCCCGTGCCTTCCCCATCGAGCGGCAGGCCGGACATTTTCATGACACGTATGGCCAGGCGCTGGCCAATGTGCTGGCGGCGCTGCAAGCCGGTGTGCGCACCTTCCACGCCTCGGTCGCAGGCCTGGGCGGCTGCCCGTATGCCAAGGGCGCGACCGGCAACGTTGCCACCGAAGATGTGCTGTACATGCTGCATGGCATGGGCATCGCCACCGGCGTGGACCTGCGCACGGTGGTCGAAGCCGGCGACTTCATCAGCCGCGCCATCGGCCGCCCGAACAACAGCCGCGCGGGGCGGGCACTGCTGACACGATGGCAGGATGCCCAGCGCACTGAGGTCGCGTGAAGCCCACACTCCCCTCAGCCGCCACGCTGCCCGAGGCCGTGCAGCGCGTAGCCACGGCCTTGGCCGCGCTCGGCCATCCGGATTCCCCGCTGATGCTCGACGCTGCTGCGCGCACTGCGCAGCAGGCGGCCGATGCTCTGGGCGTGCGGCTCGGGCAGATCGCCAAGTCCATCGTCTTCCGCCATATCGCCAGCACGCGCGCGGTGTTGGTCGTGTGCGCGGGCGACCGACGCGTGGACGAGGCGCGCGTGGCGCAGCACGTGGGCGCGCTGGCACGGGCGGATGCGGCATTCGTACGCGCGCGCACCGGCTTCGCCATCGGCGGCGTCAGCCCGCTGGGCCACGCCGAACCGCCCATCGCGCTGATCGACGACAGCCTCTGGCGCTTTGATCGCATCTGGGCCGCAGCCGGGCATCCGCACGCCGTGTTCGCACTGTCGCCGGATGATCTGCCACGCTGGCTGGGCGTGGCGGCGAGCGCGGTGAGCGCGCCTGGAGCGCGAGCTTGAGGACGTCGCGTGGCCGTGCGCTCGCCCTGCATCCAGGTCTGCACCATGAACGCGGCCACGGGGCTGTGCCGCGGCTGCTGGCGCACGCTGGAGGAAATCGCGTCATGGGGCGCGCTTGGCGACGCCGACAAGCTGCTGGTCTGGCGGCGCATCCGTGCGCGCAAGACCCAACATGCATCGGGCTTTCAGGATCCCGCTGATGACGCACAGCAAGCTCCTGGCAGTGCGCTGAATGCTGGGGACTAGAATCCGCCACCTGCACAAAAAACAAGCAGCGCTTACCCGCGCCGCAGCACGCGCTTCCATGTCGCCCACGCCCCCAAACCCCTCCGGCTCCCCCCTGCGGATAGGCCCATTCGTTCTGCCCAACCGCGTGTTCGCTGCCCCCATGGCTGGCGTCACCGATCTTCCGTGGCGGCAAATGGCGCGCAAGCTTGGAGCTGGGCATTGCGTCAGCGAGATGGTCACGTCCAGGCGCGACTTGTGGGACACGCTCAAGACGTCACGGCGCATGAGCCACGCCGGCGAGCCGGGCCCGGTGAGCGCGCAGCTGGTGGGCGTGGATCCCGACGACATGGCCGACGCGGCCCGAGCCAATGTCGCGGCCGGCGCGCAGATCATCGACATCAACATGGGCTGCCCGGCGAAGAAGGTGTGCAGCCGCTGGGCTGGGTCTGCGCTGATGCAAGACGAAGTGCAGGCGCTTCGCATCATCGAGGCCGTGGTCGCGGCCGCGCACCCGCTGGGCGTGCCCGTCACGCTGAAAATGCGCTCGGGATGGTGCGCCGCCACGCGCAATGCGCCGCGCATCGCACGCGCGGCGCAAGACGCCGGGGTGGCCATGATTGTGGTGCACGGCCGCACGCGCGACCAAGGCTACGGCGGCCTGGCCGAATACCAGACCGTGGCCGCCATCAAGCGCGATCTGCACATCCCCGTGGTGGCCAACGGGGACATCGACTCGGCGGCTACTGCGCATGCCGTGCTGCTTGCTACCGGTGCCGATGCGGTGATGATCGGCCGCGCGGCTCTGGGCAAGCCGTGGCTTCTCGGGCACATCGCCGAAGCGCTCGCCACCGGGGCCGAGCCGCCGCCTCCCCCGTGCTGGCAACAGGGCCAATGGCTGCTCGAGCATCTGCGCGCACACCACGCCTTCTACGGCGATGCCGGTATGAAGACCGCGCGCAAGCACGTGGGCTGGGCCGTGGCTGACCTGCCGGGCGGTGCGGTCTTTCGTGCGCACTTCAACCAACTCACTCAGGCCATGGCGCAGATCGACGCCGTGGCGGCCTATTTCAACGCGCTGCAAGACGGCGGCACAACTTCTTATCCTCTGGCTGCGTAATGAGCAAGAAATCACCCCTTGAGCAATGTGTGATCGATGGCCTGGAAGCGTACTTCCGGGACTTGAACGGCACCGAGCCGCACGGCATCCACGCCATGGTCATGCAGACCGTGGAAAAGCCCCTGTTGGCCACTGTGATGCGCCATGCACAGGACAACCAATCGCTTGCAGCCGATTGGCTGGGCATCAACCGCAACACGCTGCGCAAGAAGCTCAAGGACCACAAGCTCATCAAGTGAGCCGCGCGCACCAGCCCTCCACCACGGCGCCTTGACGCCCGCTCGCATCGTCTGCTCGCCGAATCTGACCTCCTATCCGTATGTACGCACTTATCTCCGTATCCGACAAGACCGGCGTGCTTGACCTCGCACGCCGCCTGCACGCCAAGGGTGTCGCGCTCCTGTCTACCGGCGGCACGGCCAAACTGCTCGCCGATGCTGGCCTTCCCGTCACGGAGGTCGCCACACACACCGGCTTTCCGGAGATGCTTGACGGGCGCGTGAAGACCTTGCACCCCAAGGTGCACGGCGGCCTGCTGGCGCGCCGCGATGTGCCTGCGCACATGCAGGCCATCGCCGAGCATGGCATCCCGGCAATCGATTGGCTGGTGGTCAATCTGTACCCCTTTGAAGCCACCGTGGCCAAACCGGGCTGCACCCTGGAGGACGCGATCGAGAACATCGACATTGGCGGCCCCGCCATGGTGCGCTCGGCAGCGAAGAACTGGCAAGGTGTGACCGTGCTCACCGACGCTGCGCAATACGAGGACGCGCTGGCCGAGTTTGAGGCGCACCAGGCGGTCTCGCAGGCCACGCGCTTCGCGCTGGCGGTTGCTGCCTTCAACCGGATCGCCCAGTACGACGCGGCCATTTCCAACCACCTCTCGGCCCTGCAGCCAGGCGGCACGTTGGCCCCCTACCCGGCGCAACTCAACTCCAGTTTCGTCAAGCTGCAAGATCTGCGCTACGGCGAGAATCCGCACCAGACGGCGGCCTTCTACCGGGACCTGAGCCCCGCCCCGGGCTCGCTGCCCACGGCTCGCCAACTCCAGGGTAAGGAGCTGTCGTACAACAACATCGGGGACGCTGACGCGGCGTGGGAATGCGTCAAGAGTTTTGCCGCCTGCGCCTGCGTCATCGTCAAGCACGCCAACCCCTGCGGCGTGGCGCTGGCCGACACGTCCGAGGCTGCCTACCGCAAGGCGTTCGCCACCGATCCCACCTCGGCCTTCGGCGGCATCATCGCCTTCAACCGCACCGTGGACGAAGCCACAGCGCGTGCGGTCAGTGCCCAGTTCGTTGAAGTGCTCATCGCCCCGGCCTATTCGCCCGAGGCGCTGGCGACACTGGCAGCGAAGGCCAATGTGCGTGTGCTCGCCGTGGATCTGTCAGGCGTCGACCCTGAGGGTGCCACGCCGTGGGCACGCGGCCAGAATGCGCAAGACGTCAAACGGGTCAACTCCGGCATTCTGGTGCAGACTGCGGACAACGCGGTCATCACAACAGCCGACCTGAACGTCGTCACCAGGCGCGCGCCTAGCGCCGCCGAGATTGCCGATCTGCTGTTCGCCTGGACGGTGGCCAAGTTCACCAAGTCCAACGCCATCGTGTTCGCCCGCGGTGGTCAGACCATTGGCGTGGGTGCGGCGCAAATGAGCCGCGTCGACTCCACCCGTATCGCCACGATCAAGGCCGCCAATGCGGGTCTGGAAGTGACTGGCAGTGCGGTTGCTTCGGACGCGTTCTTCCCCTTCCGCGACGGTGTGGACGTGCTTGCCGCGGCTGGTGCCAAAGCCGTGATCCAACCAGGCGGCTCAATGCGCGATGCCGAGGTCATCGCGGCTGCCGACGAGCACGGCCTGGCCATGGTGGTCACCGGCGTGCGGCATTTCCGGCACTGAGAGCCGACGGGTAATGCGATGCGGCGCGTGGACCAGTGCATTCCTCGCCCCGTTTGCAAGACGACTTGACCGCATAATGGGCCATGCGCATCCTCGGCATTGATCCCGGACTCAACACGACCGGCTTCGGCTGCATCGACAGCGGCGGGCAGCGACTGCATTACCGCAGCAGCGGCGCCATCCGCATTCCCCGCGGCACGCTGCCTGAGCGCCTCAAGACGCTGTTTGAGGGCGTCAGCACCGTGGCGCAAGAGGCGCAGGCGGATGTGGCGGTGGTGGAGATTGTCTTCGTCAACGTCAATCCGCAGTCCACCTTGCTACTGGGCCAGGCGCGCGGCGCGGCGATTGCCGCGTTGGTCTCCAGTGGCATGCCGGTGGTGGAGTACACCGCGCTGCAACTGAAGAAATCCATTGTTGGTTATGGCCGCGCGAGCAAGGCGCAAATGCAGGAGATGGTGATGCGACTGCTCGCCCTGCCCGGCCGACCGGGGCCGGATGCGGCCGACGCCCTGGGCCTGGCCATCTGTCATGCGCATGCCCAGCGCGGACTGGCAGCGTTGCGCCATGCCGACGCGGGCGAAAACGCGGCCGGGACTGCACTCCCCTGCACCCCGCAGGCCAGGGCGGGCTCCCTGACCGCAGCCCAGTTGCGGGGCATGCAGGTGCGCCGCGGGCGGTTGATTGGATGATGCAAGCGTGCCGGACGTGCGCCCCGCAGGCCGCGCCGGACCCAGGGCCACGGGCTGGCTTTGAAGGCTGGCGCTTGCCGAGCGTGGCCCCAAAGGCCCTGCAATTGACGCACCGCACCGTTTTTGATAACGTACAGGGGTCATGAAACTGCACGTGTCCCCTATGCACACCTCGGCCGCAGCGCTTGCGGCGATGCAGCGCGCCCAGATGCTGCGCCTGCTACGGGTGGATGTCGAGCGGCGACTGCGCCCAGCGCGCCACTGAACTCGCCTCTTCGACCTGTTACCCCTTCGTGGGTTTGTGCGCCGTCCTTCGGCGCGAGCAGCAGGCCTCGGCGTTTCTTGCCTTTGCTCTGCATCCTTCCGGAATGTGCCATGCATGCCACACCGCTCAGCCCTTTGCTGCGACTACCCATCGGCGGCCGGGCCTTGTGCGTGCGACAGTCTGGCTGCCTCGGGTCGCAAACCCACGGGTGTGCACACCATACCCGCCACTCTGTCTGAATACCTGATTTGCCGGAGATCGCCGCCATGTTGAAACATCCTCACACCAAATACCGCCCGATGCCGCCTGTGGGCCTGAACGATCGCACCTGGCCCGACCAGGTCATCAGCAAGCCGCCCATCTGGATGAGCACCGATTTGCGCGATGGCAACCAAGCCCTGTTCGAGCCCATGGATGCGCAGCGCAAGATGCGCATGTTCAAGATGCTGTGCGCCATCGGCATCAAGCAGATCGAGGTCGCCTTCCCCTCGGCGTCGCAGACGGACTTCGACTTCGTGCGCGAACTCATCGAAGGCGGCCACATTCCCGACGACGTGACCATCGAAGTGCTGACCCAGGCCCGTGAAGACCTCATCCGTCGCACCTTCGACTCGCTGCAAGGCGCCAAGCAAGCCATCGTGCATGTGTACAACGCCACAGCGCCCAATTTCCGCCGCATCGTGTTCAACGTGGACGAGGCTGGCTGCACGCAAATCGCGGTCAATGCCGCGCGCCTCATCAGACAACTCGCTGCCGAGCGCGCTGAAACCCGCTGGACCTTCCAGTACAGCCCCGAAGTCTTCAGCGGCTCTGAACTGCCATTCGCCGCTGCGGTGTGCAATGCCGTCACCGAGGTGTGGCAGCCCACGCCTGAGCACAAGATCATTTTCAACCTGCCGGCCACGGTGGAGATGAGTACGCCCAATATCTACGCCGACCAAATCGAGTGGATGCACCGCCATCTGAACCGGCGCGACAGCATTGTCCTGTCGGTGCACCCGCACAACGATCGCGGCTGCGCGGTGGCGGCAGCCGAACTCGCGGTCATGGCGGGAGCCGATCGCGTCGAGGGCTGTCTGTTTGGCAACGGCGAGCGCACAGGCAACGTGGACCTCGTGACCCTGGCCCTGAACCTGTATTCGCAGGGCATTCACCCCGGGCTGGACTTCTCCAACATCAATGCCGTCGCCCGCACGGTGGAAGACTGCAACCAGTTGCCCATCCATCCGCGCCACCCCTACGTGGGCGATCTGGTGTTCACCGCCTTTTCCGGTTCGCACCAGGACGCGATCAAGAAGGGTCTGGCCGCGCAAGATCCCAAGGGCATCTGGGAGGTTCCCTATCTGCCCGTGGATCCGGCCGACCTCGGTCGCGCCTACGACTCCGTTATTCGCGTCAACAGCCAGTCCGGCAAGGGGGGCATCGCCTACCTGCTCGAATCAGCTTATGGCCTGGTCATGCCCCGGCGCCTTCAGGTTGAATTCAGCGGTGTGGTGCAACAACACACCGATGCCACCGGCGCCGAAGTCACGGCCCAGGAACTGTGGGCGATGTTCAACGCGGAATACGTGCAAGCGGCGCAGCCGCTGCATTACGTGGCCCACCACCTCAACGAGCATGGCGAGCAGCAGGGCATCCGGTTGGAGCTCGAGGTGGGTGGAAAACGCCTGGTGCTGCGCGGCGAAGGCAACGGTCCGATCGACGCTGCGGTGCAGGCGCTGCATCTCCCGCTCGTCGTCCATAGCTACGAAGAACGCGCACTGGGCCTGGGTTCGGGCGCACGCGCGGTGGCCATGGTGGAACTGGCCATGGAAGGTATGCCAGCGACGACCTTCGGCGTGGGGATCGACCCCAACATCGTGACCGCATCAATCCGCGCCATCGTCTCGGGCGCCAACCGATTGCTCGCACGCGCTGAGACGATCGAGCGCGAGACGCTGCTCAAGGGCCTGCAAGCCAAGCTCAAGGCCGTGGCCTGAAGGCCGTGCCCAGGGCCAGCAACGAGCATGCCGATGAACCCACCCGCGGCATGACCCTGATGGATCGCGTGCGCCCCCATATCCCGAGGGCGCAGGCGAAACGCCCGGTTCAGAATCCCTCGGTTGACGCAAACAGCCCGACCCGTAGATCTTTGGCTGTGTAGATTTCGCGGCCGTCGACGCGCATGATCCCGTCGCCGATGCCCATCACCAGACGGTGATTGATGACGCGCTTGAGATCGATCTGGTACGTCACGAGCTTGGCCGTGGGCAGGACCTGGCCCGTGAACTTCACCTCACCCAC
>JABBOE010000153.1 GCA_019351955.1 Pseudomonadota bacterium | reverse complement strand
TTTCGTGGCAGGCGTGATGACGGGCAGACGGCTGGCTTGTTTTGCGATCTGAGGACGGAGCGCGCTCAAGGCTGCGCATAGTGCCTCCTGAGATATGCGCGGGCGAGGTCCCGCTGTTGGCGGCATTGCTGCACACCTGAACCTGTGCCCGCGCATTTCCCTGCCTCGCCCGGCCCGACACACAGCGTCGCATCGACGAAGACCTCCGGGCAGGAGGGGGTCAAGCGGGCCGTTTTCGCTTGTTGTGCCGCGCTTGGCCGGATCAACTCGCAGCACTGCAACGCCGCAAAGTCACGCTCAGGCTTGACCCCAACGCCGCGCGGTCCGCGCAGCTTGAGGTGCGGACGCGATTGCACCTGCGCGATACGCGCCGGCTCAAACCGGCACAACGCTGCTCGGCATGCTGGGAACTCCTCCCCAAGGCGCTCAAGCAGTGCGGGCACCCATGCCGCGCGACCCGAACAGCACCTGGGTGGTTCTCATCGATGCGCACACGACTGGAACGGGTGTGGCGGCGAGACCCAAACCCCTGCCCCGACAACGGGGCAAGTCAACTCGTTGACCCGCGAAACCCCCGCGACAACGCCATGCGCCGAGCAGCGGGAGTGTTCATTGTGTTTCTCGCGCGTCGAGGCGGCGAGCGGGAGCGCAAATGGCCTTGCCTCTTCGTGCTGCCATCGCACCCGCCCTGGCCTCAGCCGCTGGTCGCCGCGTGATTGGCCCGTGGTGTTTGCGAGGAGCCCAGACGGGATGCGAGCAGGCGATTCGCTTCGTTCGGTTACGGCCTGAGAAGGCCTTGTGCTGCGCTTGGCGGCCTGCCGGCAGGGTTTGGCCATAAACGTCACGATTGTCTTCATTATTGGTCTTTTTGCTGTAATTGCTTGAACTGTTTACAGATAGTGACGATATTTGAGGTGGAATTTGCCTCATATTTGTCACCAAAACGACAATCGAAAACTATGGAACCCAGGGACTTCGCGGAACTCAACCAGTCCTGCCAGTGGATGGGGGATCTGCTGGACAGCGAGCGTTCACGCGTGCATGAGGACTTGCGCGTGCAGGTTGTTGAGGCTGGCCATGCCGTGTGTCGCCGTGGCGACAAAGCCGAGCACTGGGTCGGTGTGCTGAGCGGGCTGGTGAAAATAGTTCCTGTGTCGCTGGCTGGAAAGACCATCGCGTCCAACGGTGTGGCGCCCGGTGGTTGGTTTGGTGAGGGCGCCTTGCTCAAGCGCCCTGTATGGAAGTGCGACGTCATCGCCCTGCGTAAAAGTCATGTCGGCCTGCTTCCAGCGGAGACCTTTTTCTGGCTGCTTGATCGCAGCTTCGCATTCAACCGCACGATCGTAAATCAGCTTACCGAGCGATTGGATCAAATCACCGAACAGATGTGGGTTGACCGGGTCGCCGGGTCCGACGAACGCGTTGCGCATACGGTGGCCGCAATGTTCCACCCGGTCTTATACCCGGCCGTAGGGCAGCTGTTGCGCGTTACCCAGGAAGAGTTGGGCGCTCTATGCGGACTGTCCCGTCAGCGCGTCAATCAGGCGCTGCAGCGACTATCGGGCCTGGGTCTTTTACGCCTGCGGTATGGGGGCATTGAGGTTCCTGACGCGCACGCTCTGCAAGCGTTCACATCGATCCTGCCCGAGGGGATAAAGTTACAGCGACGCAATAGAGAACATGCCCAGAGTAGTCAGGCCCGTTGAGTGTTTGCGGTCAATCAGCTTCTGGGGGTGAGGATGAGCCCGATTTCATGGATGTGCGAGGGATGATCCACGCGCGGGTATGGTGGCGCCGGCCAGCGCCAGCGCGAGGCGGGAAAGACGGCCCGCATGGCATGGATGTCGCAATGGTAGGGCGGCCCCTCAATCAAACCCTCGGCGGCGCCAGGCTTGAGCGCCTGCATGAAGAGGGCAAACAGCTGCCCGTCGGGGACGAGCCAGCGGTGTAGCTGCGCTGCGTAGACCGTCCAGTCATCGGGGTGCAGGGCGCAAAGGCAGGTTTGCTCGTACACCGCCTCAAATGCGGTGTCCGGGATCCATTCGCGCACGTCGGCCGCGATGACACGGGCCTGCAAGCCCACCTTCAACAAGCGGCCCTTGACATGCTCGACAGCCGCCGGAGCGTAGTCCAAGGCCGTGACCTCAAAACCTGCTGCCGCAAGGAGCAGCACTTCGTGGCCGTTTCCGCAGCCTGGCACCAGAATGCGACAGGGACGCAACGCCGTGCTTTCCAGCCACGCGCGCAGTTGAGGGCTGGGCCCTCCTCGATCCCACGGCGTTGTGTGCTGCTCGAACAGGCGTTGCCAAAAAGATGCATCGGGGCCAACCATGACGGGATATGTCCTTCAACCATAGGCGGAGCCATTGGGCGTCCGCTTCAATGACTCCATTGTGCCCCGAGGAAGGCTTGAGCGGCGAGCCATCGCCTCAAACGCCCGGCGTGGCGATGAAAGAACCGCGTCCTGACGCCGCGGCCACACCTCAATAGAATGCACGCTTCGATCCGGGTTATCCCGGACGCACCCTTTCTCACCCATGTCGTCAACCACCCTGCAGCCCCTCGCCGAACTTGATGCTGTCGATTTCGGGTACGACGCGCGCCTTGTGCTCCGCAAGGTCTCCGCGCGCGTCATGCCAGGGGAAGTCGTCGCGGTTATGGGTGCCTCAGGCGGCGGCAAGACCACTTTGCTCCGGCTGATTGGCGGGCAGATCCGCGCCACAGCCGGGTCGGTGCGATTCGACGGTCAGGATGTGGGTGCAATGAGCCATGCCGAACTCTACGCCGCGCGTCGGCGCATGGGCATGCTGTTCCAGATGGGGGCACTATTCACGGACCAGACGGTGTTCGAGAACGTTGCCTTCGCCCTTCGCGAGCATACCCAGCTACCCGAAAGCATGATCCGGGACTTGGTCCTGATGAAACTCAATGCGGTGGGACTACGCGGCGCGCGTGATCTTTACCCCGCGCAACTCTCTGGCGGAATGGCGCGGCGCGTGGCGCTTGCGCGCGCCATCGCGCTGGATCCGGCGCTCGTCATGTACGACGAGCCTTTTGCTGGTCTTGACCCCATCTCGCTGGGCATTTCCGCGCGACTCATCCGCACTCTCAACGATGCTCTGGGGCTCACCAGCATTGTGGTCTCGCACGACGTCGATGAAACGTTCGCGATTGCCGATAGGGTCTTCATCCTCGGCAATGGAGCGCTTATCGCTCAGGGCAGTCCGGATGAACTGCGTGCGAGCCACGACCCGTTGGTGCATCAATTCGTCTGCGGCGAGCCTGATGGGCCGGTAAGTTTTCATTATCCTGCGCAGCCCCTGCAGGCGGATTTTCTTGGCGGATCGGCGGCTCGGCCATGAACTCAATGCGTGGTTTTCTCGCCGCGATCGGTGCAGGCACCCAGCGATTTCTGGCAGACCTTGGGTACGGGTTGCGCCTGTTCCTGCGCCTTGCAGTGCTGCTTCCGCGCGCTTTGCTGCGGCCGAAACTCATTGTTCAGCAGGTGTTCTTCCTGGGCAACTACTCACTGTCCATCATCGCCGTATCGGGTCTTTTCGTCGGGTTCGTGCTGGGCCTGCAGGGTTACTACACCTTGTCGCGCTACGGCGCGGCCAATTCGCTTGGCTTGGTTGTTGCGCTTTCACTCGTGCGCGAGCTTGGCCCCGTCGTTACAGCCCTGCTGTTCGCAGGTCGCGCAGGCACATCGCTCACGGCGGAGATTGGCTTGATGAAGGCGGGGGAGCAGATTTCAGCAATGGAGATGATGGCAGTTGACCCGCTGTCTCGGGTGTTGGCGCCGCGTTTCATCGGGGGCATTTTCACGATGCCGCTGCTGGCGGCCGTCTTTAGTGCGGTGGGCGTCGTGGGGGGCTACGTCGTCGGCGTCCTAATGATCGGCGTGGATTCCGGGGCGTTCTGGTCGCAGATGCAAAGCGGCGTGGACGTATTTAGCGACGTGGGTAACGGCGTGATCAAAAGTGTGGTGTTTGGAGTCGCTGTTACGTTCGTCGCCCTTTACGAAGGCTGGCGCGCCCAGCCGACCCCCGAGGGCGTCTCGCGCGCCACAACGCGTACCGTTGTGGTTGCATCGCTGGTCGTGCTCGGGCTGGATTTCATCTTGACGGCGCTGATGTTCAGCACCTGAATGCACATGTGTGAGCTGTTGCAAGAACCTGGCGCACACCGATAGGAGCATGCATGGAAAGCAAAAAAATTGACGTATGGGTAGGGTTGTTCGTGCTGATTGGCGCGGCGGCGCTGCTTTTTCTGGCACTGAAGGCCGGCAATCTTCTCAGTCTGAATTTCGGGCCGACTTATGACGTCAGCGCCCAGTTCGACAACATCGGCGGCTTGAAGGTCGACGCGCCGGTCAAAAGCGCGGGGGTGGTAGTCGGGCGCGTGGCAAACGTCGAGTTCGACAACCAGACATTCCAGGCCAAGGTCACGCTGGCGCTGGATCAACGCTATAAGTTTCCCACCGATACCTCGGCGAAGATTCTCACATCGGGTTTGCTCGGCGATCAATACATCGGACTGGACCCAGGCGCCTCGGAAAAGAATCTTCACAATGGCGGCGTAATTCAAAACACGCAATCGGCGGTTGTGCTTGAAAATCTCATTGGGCAGTTTCTCTACAACAAAGCGGCGTCGGGTACCAGCAGCCCGGGCGCGAAATGAGCACATGGAGCACATATTGACGACTGGTTTATCAGCCCTGTCCACATCGACGCGGTCACGCACGAGTGTCGTGCTAGGTTTTGCATTGGTGGCCGGCCTGCTTGCCGGCTGTGCCGCCAACAACCCGCAGGATCCGCTCGGACCCTACAACCGGGCCATGTTCACCATCAACCGGAACGTCGACAAGGTGGTGCTCAAGCCGGTAGCCACGGGCTACAAGAACGTTGTGCCGACGCCAATGCGCCGTGGCGTGACGAACTTTTTTGGCAACCTGGGTGATGTATGGTCCATGGCGAACGATTTCGCTCAGGGTCATGTTGTCGAGGGGCTCAATGGGTTCATGCGTGTCGGAGTCAACACCGTGTTCGGGCTTTTTGGCGTGCTCGACATCTCGACGGAAATGGGCTTGTACAAGCAGCCCAATGACTTTGGGTTGACCCTGGCGCGCTACGGCATTGGATCTGGGCCATATTTCGTTATTCCGCTGCTGGGCCCCAGCACGATTCGCGATACGGCGGGAACCGGCGTGGGCATTTACTACGCACCATTCAACTACACCACCAGTGATGTTGCCGTGCGCAATGGGGCGTCGGTCCTGCAACTGGTCAATGCGCGCGCCAATCTGCTGAGTACGACTGATTTGCTGGAGCAAATTGCGCTTGATCCGTATATCTTCACTCGTGACGCGTATCTTCAGCAGCGTAAAGCTCAGGTCAAGGCTGTGCGCAGCGAGGGAGTTCTTTCACCGGGTCCGATGGACGAAGGCGGTGACTATTCCAATGGGGGCGAGAGTGCTAATGGCGACGCGGCGCCCGATTCGGGAGTGTTGCCTCCTGCAACGGCAAGCCAAGCCACGCAGAAGGCGAGCCTCCCCGCATCGAAGCCAGATACGGCTGCTTCGGCCGCACGGCCCTGAACCCTGTCATCGTTCGACCCCGTGGCCCGTTAAAGCTATGGAGTCGAGCATTCCGGAGAACACCATGATTCGAACGATTAAAGCCGCTTTCCTGTTCCCCCTTCTCGCCTTGAGCTTGTTGTCAGCGCCTGCTGCACGCGCCGAGACGCCGGCGCCTGTGCAAGTCATCCAAAAGCTTTCCGAGTCCGTGATGGATGCAGTGAACAACGATCCTGCGCTGAAGTCCGGCGATCCGCAGAAGGTGATGCAGCTGGTCGAGTCCAAGGTGTTGCCCTTCGTCGATTTCCAACGCATGACGGCTTCAGCGGTTGGCCGCTACTGGCGACAGGCGTCGCCTGAGCAGAAAAAGGAGCTTCAGCAGCAGTTCAAGCTTCTGCTCATCCACACCTATTCAGGTGCTGTGACCCAGATTAAGAACCAGCATATCGAATATCTGCCATTTCGTGCCTCCCCCGATGCCACCAACGTCGTGGTGCGCACCCGCGTGATGAACAACGGCGAACCTGTTCAGCTTGACTACCGGTTGGTCAAGCTTGACAGCGACTGGAAGATTGCGGACGTCAACGTCATGGGCATCTGGTTGGTGGATAACTACCGCGGCGTGTTCGCTCAGGAGATCGGGCAAAAAGGCATCAACGGCTTGATCCACACGCTGGACACGCGCAACAAGCAATTGGCCCAAGGTGGCCAAGGGCAAGGTTGAGCGCGGTGACCACATTTGCATTGCCGCCCCAAGTCACCGTGATGGAGGCGGGCGAGGTTGCTCGCACGGCGATTGCCGCGCTGGGTAACGGTGAAGGGGCAGGGACTTGGATCATCGACGCCGCTGCGCTGCAGACCTTTGACTCGTCATGCCTCGCCGTCCTGCTGGAGTTGCGGCGACATGCGGGAGCACGTTCTGTGGAGCTGCGACGTGTGCCGCCGCGGCTCGAGCATCTTGCCGTGGCCTACGGAATGGAGTTCGCTTTGGGCCAGAGCCAGCCAATCGCGAACGCACCCGCCGAAACATTGCGCCCCTGAGGCATCACAGCGCCGCTGAGCGCACCCGTCCGGGGTCGACCCACACCTGCCTCTCTGCCCTGTCGTCATCCTGCCTTGCCTGCAATCTCCCCTACGATTCCTGCAGTCCGCTTTGATTCCATTGTCAAGCGTTATGCCAAGCGCGCCGTGGTCGACGGGGTGAGCCTGTCGATCGAGCAGGGCGAGTTTTTCGGGCTACTTGGCGCCAACGGCGCGGGTAAGACAACGCTGATCAGCATGCTTGCCGGGCTTGCGCGGTCGAGCGCAGGGCAAGTACAGGTGCTTGGGCACGATGTCAGCGTCGACCCCATCACTACGCGGCGCCTGCTCGGCGTGGTGCCGCAGGAGCTGGTGTTCGATCCGTTCTTCAGCGTACGCGAGACACTGCGACTGCAATCGGGCTATTTTGGCCTCGCCAGTAATGACGATTGGATTGACGAGCTGCTGCACCATCTTGGTCTCACTGCGCAAGCAGGGCAGAACATGCGCGCGTTGTCGGGCGGGATGAAGCGCCGGGTCATGGTGGCGCAGGCGCTAGTCCATAAACCTCCGGTCATTGTGCTGGACGAGCCAACTGCCGGGGTGGATGTGGAGCTGCGCCAAAGTCTCTGGCAGTTCATCACCAAGCTCAACCGGCAGGGCCACACGGTCCTGCTCACGACCCACTATCTGGAAGAGGCCGAAGCATTGTGTAGCCGCATTGGAATGCTTAAGCTTGGCAGGATTGTGGCGCTGGATTCCACATCCGCGCTGCTGTCGCGCTTCGCCTCGACACAGATGCTGTTTCGCTTGGTCGCCGGAGCGCTGCCTGCGGAGTTGGCCGTACGTTGCAAACGCGATGGCAATCGTCTGGGGTGTGTGGTTCACGACGCGGCGGAGGTTGAGAACATCCTCGCCGCCCTGCGCGCGGGGGGGTGCGCAGTCGACGAACTGGAAGTGCGCCGTGCGGATCTGGAAGATGCATTCATGCAGATCATGAATGGAGCCGGGCCCCATCACCTTCCACAGGTTGGGGCTTCAACGTGACTGGTCTGTCCACCCTGTTTCGCAAGGAGCTATTGCGCTTTTGGAAAGTCAGTCTGCAGACTGTGG
>JABBOE010000020.1:20547-39389 GCA_019351955.1 Pseudomonadota bacterium | reverse complement strand
GTGATCGGGTCGGTCCCGAGCATGTCGCCGAACCAAGTGATGAGCGATTGCGCGGGCGCGCAATTGGGGGGGCGCCGAGCTCAGGGGTGCGAGACGCTACGAATAGAGATGCAGATGCGTCCGAGGCGATCGAGTCATCGAGCATGGCTGAGCCGCATGCCGAACATGGCGCCGGTGCGCTAGTCCCCGAAGCGAGTCATCCTGGTCGTTTTCAGGCGTGGGATGGCAGCATGGCCGTGCGCCTCGTTCGCTTGGGACAGTGGCTTCTCGCGTTGCCAGAGGCGAGCATTCTTGGCGTCGTTCCCGACGATGGACGCCGATTGAGGCTTCCGCGGGGCGACGCCCTGGTGTTCACAGGGACGGGGGCGGCGCCGATCGTGCGGCTGCCGCCCGTCTGGAATATTGAGACCGCAGATGCCGTAAAAGATACAGCGCCGGCGTGCACCCTGCTGCTGCGCGACGATGTACACGTTCTCGCGCTGCGTGTCGACGCCTGTTTATCCACAAGGACGCTGCATGTCTGGTCTATTCCGGCGAAGGTGGGCTCGGCATATGGCATCGTTGCTGCAGCGGTGCTGTCGGATGTGACATCCGGCACCAACATTGCGCTTGTCCTTTCGCCGGCCTATCTTGCGAGCCGATGCAGACAGGATCCGGAGGTGCAGCGATGATCCCGCCGCCATCTCGACCCCCTGATGCGGGCGAATGGGGGGTAAATTGTGTCGACGCTCGGACGGTTTCTAATGCATCGGCCATGGATGGTTCACACAATTCGTTTGGTGTGATTCCGAAGCCTTGCCATTGGCTCGTGCTCGACGTGGACGGGCAGGCTTGCGCCATTGGGAGCGGGCAGGTGAGGCAGATTCGCCGATCCGACGGTATCGCGGCGCTGCCTGGGCGCAACCCCTGGTATCCGGGCCTTCTGGCCTGGCAGGGTCGACCTCTGGTCGTGCTCGACCTCGGCGCCTGCCTCGGCCGCCGGCCAAGCCTGGGTCTGCTTGCCGCGCGCGTCCTGGTGTGTCAGTTAGAGGGGGAGTGCTGCGCCTTGGTCGTTGATGCTGTGCGCGGCTTTCACCGTGAGGCGCCGGGCGAGTCGCAGCGCATTGCCGTTTCGCCAGGTTTGCCGCCGCCGTGGAGTGCCATGACGGCGCTACTGCCGCTGTCCTTGGCCGCCGACGGCGAGGTTTGTGCGCTGTTGCACCTTCCCACGCTCTGGGACGATTGCCTGTCTCTTATGCCTCTTATGCCGGAGGTTGCACCGTACACCGCCTCGCCTGCGGCTTCACTGGAGCCTGATTCGTGAACATATCACCGTCGAGAGCCATCATCATGATGTGGCTGCTTTGTAGCGCCTGGATGGCTGGCGTTTGGTGGATCGGGCACGGCAGCGTCGCGCCCGGGCCGGGTGCGACGCTGTTCATGGCTGCGCTGGGAGCAGGTGCGTTGTTCCTGCTGTTTCTCTTGATGTATCTGCGCGTTGCCTTGCATATCGAATTGGGCAAGCTGCGCACGGACATGAGGGCGGTGCTTGAGGGAGCCTCGGTGGGGGAGGGGGGCGTGGCTCCGGAATGGCGTGGACTGCTGCACGATTTGCGCCTCGCAACTCAGCGTCAGCGGCAGGAGATCGGTACCTTGCGCGAACGCGTCATCGACTGCGAGCAGGAACGTGACGTGGCGTACGCGCGCGCCCGCGATGCTGACGCTGCTGTAAGCACCGTCTGTCAGTCGTTAGCCGAGGCGAAGGCCGGCCTCGCGCGATCGATCGAGGGCCTTGCCGCTGAAAGCGCCGAACGAGAAGCGGCGCACGGCACGCAAAATGAGCATGCGCGCCACCTCCTTGCCGTACTCACGCCACGTCTGGCCAAGCTTGAAGCATCGCTGCTGACACTTCGGCCTTTGGAGGTTGAACTTTCGGGGAGATCGCGGGGTGATGACCTTTGCACGCCCATCCCGGCTCAGCAGGCCAATCAAAATGCCTCAGGCTGGCAGCGGGAAGCGGAGCGCGTGGCGGACGCGCTGCACATGCTAGGCCTGAATTTCCGGCTGGCATTGGAGCGGCTCGATTTGCAGGGAAGTGCAGGGGATGGAGTGCTCGAAACCATCAGGGAGGATCTCGAGCCCTTGTGCGCCGAAGCGGCAGGCCTGCAGAAGGCTGTGCGTCGCGCGGATCAGTTACCGCGGGAAGTGGAGGCATTTACCGGCCCAGCGTCTGAGCAAAGGGCGCACAACGCTTGGGCCGATGTCCTGCATCAGATCTCCACGTTTCGGGCACGTGCCGAGCAAGATGTTCGGTACAGCTTCGCGGCGATGCAGCAATTTCGTGCCGATTTAGAGGCAGTGTGCGCCTTGCCGGCGGCTCCTTCGCCGTCATTCCAGCAAGTTCATGATGCTCGGATGGTGATTGAGACCTTGTTTCAGCGTCTCGACCCGTTGTTTGCGAGCTGCCAAGTCGGGCCGGTTCAGCCCCGCGACGCCAAGCGTTCATTGGCGCCTGAGACGAAGGAGGTTTAAAAGCGAAGCCCTAAAGTTGGCCGCAAGCGTGTCGTCATCCCAAGTGCGGGCAGCTTTGCCTGCATCCGGCAGGGAAGCCGGATCATGTCCATCCATTGGAGCATCATCATGGCCCTTTCCGGCATCATCAACACCAACGTCAATGCGCTGAATACGCTGAACGCCCTTGGCGGCACGTCAAGCAGCCTGAGCACCTACATCCAGCAACTCTCCACCGGCAAGCAGATCAACGGTCCTGCAGACAATCCTGCTGGCTACGCCATCGCTCAGCGCTTCCAGACCCAGATCAACGGTCTGAACCAGGCTGTGTCGAACGGCAACCAGGCTGTTTCACTTGTGCAGACCGCCACCGGCGCCCTGCAGAACGAAACCAACCTGCTGCAGCAGATCCGCACCATCGCGGTTCAATCTGCCAATGGCTCGAACACTTCGGCAGACCGCCAGTCACTACAAGGCGTGGTGTCTCAGTTGCTTGCCCAAGTGCAAACGATCGCTACGCAAACGCAGTTCAACGGACAGAATGTGTTGGACGGAAGTTACTCCGGCCAACAATTCCAGGTTGGGGCAAACGCAAATCAAATCATTAACGTATCGATCGCAAACTCCCAGACAACATCCATCGGATTGAACACTGGAACCATCGGCGCCGGAAATAAAATCTACTCTGGTGCGGCTAGTGCCACTTCTAGCGGAGTTGTTACAAACAATGGCTATGGTCTTGCATACACGGCAACCACCGGAGCCACCCCAGGTGGCGCGTTTGGCACTGGTACCTCGTTGTCCATCTCAGGCTCAGTCGGGACGGGGACGGCTACCCTAACTGGCGCGACAGAATCGGCCTCTCAAATTGCGGCATCCATTAATCAGCTTGCTTCTCAAACAGGTGTGACGGCATCCGCAAATACGAGTATTGCTTTCAAGGTTGGCGATGGCTCGTTCAGCTTTGGGCTTAATAGCTCGGGTAGCGCCGGCTCTGGTGCTGTGGCAAATATTACCGCCAATGTTTCAGGCGGCGACCTTTCATCTCTAACCGCGGCAATTAATAATGCAACGGCGCAAACAGGTATTACAGCGTCTGTTGACAATACGGGAAATCTTGTTTTAACGCAAAATCAAGGCCAGAATATTTCGATATCCAGTTTTGCCCAGACTGGAGCCACCGCAACATTTCAAGCAGTCGACTCGACGGGGGCAGCTGTTGGTACCGCAGCCGTATCCACAACCACAGCTGCTGCGTTATCTCTTGGTGGGGCCGCAACAGGCAGTCCCGCCGGTAATACAGCCATGCTGGTTCAGGGCTTTGTTCAAATTCAATCGACATCTGGCTTTAGTTTGGATTCAACTGGCGGTCCCCAACTTGGACTTCAAACGGCTAGCAGTTTAACCGCGGCGTCCACCACAAATGTTTCGACTGTTCAAGGTGCCAATGAGGCTATTTCGATCATTGATAATGCCATTAACACCCTGAATCAGCAAGGCGGCGCCCTTGGTGCCATTCAGAACCGCATTCAAGCCTCGGTGCAGAATTCGCAGACCACCGCAACAAATCTGCAGGCGGCCCAGTCCGTGGTGCAGGATGCGAACATCGCCCAAGCAACGACGCAGCTGTCGAAGTATCAGATCCTTCAGCAAGCGGGCATCTCCACGTTGGCGCAGGCCAATTCGCTGCAGCAAAGTTACTTGAAGCTTCTGCCGTAAACCCACTCTAAGGCTTCACAAGGACTTCCCCGGGGCGCTGCAAAGTGCCCCGGGGGTCTTGCCATGTGAAGGGTGGTTTTGTTTGGGGAGTTCTTCGCGTTTTAACCGGTTCTCCGTGGGGGCCTCATGAACATTCAAGGTGCGGCAGGATTGCTCGATGCGGGCGGCGTCCAGAAGCGGCCAACTGGCGATGCACTCAACGTGGGCACGGCGCCTTCCGGCGCTAGCGTGCCATTGCCCGGGGCAGCATCCATTCCAGTTGGCAGCGCGGCGGTCGCGACGAGCATGGGCACGACGCCGGCTGCACAGCTGGCGCAGGCTGTGGCCAACGTGCAAAAGCAGATCAGTGCGCAGGAGTCTTCGGTGGCCTTGACGGCAGGGCTTGACCCGAGCGGCACGCATCCGGGACAGGTGCTGGTGCAGCTCAAGGACAACGTCACGCAGCAAGTCTTCGTCCACTACTACGTTCCGGCGGAACAGGTTGCAAAGGCTGCGGCGCAGGGTCCGACTCAAGGGGTGCCGCCTGGCACGCTGTTGAAAGGGAAGGCTTGAGCAAGGGTTTGGGCGTGCGTGGTTTCAAGTTTGCCGAAGCTGCGTCGTTAAGTCATTTAGGAAGCGCACACGCGTTCGGAGTCAACCATGTCGTCGGTGTCCATTTCGGGTTTGGTCAGTGGGATCAATGTGCAGTCGCTGATCACGACGCTCAGCGCGGCTTACCAGCAACCCATCACCCTTTTGCAGGGCCAGGAGAAGTCCTACCAGACGACCTTGAGTGCCTGGGGCTCGGTCCAGAACAGCCTCTCAAGCCTGCAGTCGGCAGTCGGCAGCCTGCAGAACGTGACGAGCCTGAACAATCGCACGGTCAATCTAAGCAACTCCAGCGCCGTATCAGGCACGGCCAGCGCGAATGCGCCGCTGGGCAGCTATTCACTGAGCAACATCGTTCTGGCACAGACGCAGAGCGTGTACTCACAGGACTTCGCATCGGCCGCCAACACCGCAGTTGGTACGGGTACTTTGCAAATCCAGGTTGGCAGTGGATCCGTCACCAATATCAGCATTGGCAGCGCAAACAACACGCTCAATGGCATTGCCGCGGCCATCAACGGGTCCAATAGCGGTGTCAACGCAGCAGTCATTTACGACGGCACGGGCTACCGCCTGACCGTCACGGGAAACAACACTGGCGCAGCAAACGCCTTTACCGTCAGCGCCAGTGGCGCCACAGGCTCCCTGGCCGCCCTGAGTTACAGCGCCAGTACCTCCGGTGGCATGAGTCAGAGTCAGGCGGCGCAAAACGCATCGGTCAGCATCAACGGCCTGGCCATCACCAGTGCCACGAACACCGTGAGTGGGGCAATCCCGGGCGTGAGTCTGAACCTGCTGCAGGCAAGTGGTTCGTCAACGCTCACGGTGGCCAATGATTCGAGCGCTTTTGTGACCTCGGTGCAGAGTTTTGTCACCGCATTCAACTCGACCATGAGCACGCTGAATCAGCTCACCGCCTTCAACGGGGGAACGGGCACGAGCGGATCATCTGGCCAGAGCGGCCCGTTGATCGGAAACGCCGGGATTCAGACGCTGCGCACGCAGTTGCTCAATCTGATCAGTGGGCAGGGTATTGGCACGACCCCCGGCAGTTCTTATACGTCCTTGGGTGCGGTGGGTCTGAGTCTGGCGCAGGACGGCACGCTCGTGCTGAACTCGGGTACCTTGAACCAGGCGCTTTCGGGCGATTACAACGCCGTGGCTGGCCTGTTCGGGCAGGTGGGCAGTGCCACGAATGCCAACGTGCAGTTCGTCGGAGCGGGCAACAGCACCCAACCTGGCACCTATGCGGTGAACGTAACGACACCCGCTGCGCAGGCAAGCGTGACGGCATCCAATGCGATCGCCAGTGGCGGCCTGAGCAGCGCCGAAACACTGATCTTCGGCTCGGGAGCGACCAGCGTATCGGTGCAACTGGCCTCGGGGGCAACGATCAACGCAATTGTTGCCACCATCAATGCCACGCTGAGTCAGCAAGGTTTGAGCGACATCACAGCCGTCAACAATAACGGAAGCCTCCAATTTCAATCGTCCGGCTACGGTAGTGCGCAAAGTTTCACGGTGGTGTCGACCCAGGCCGCCTCAAGTGGGAGCACGGGTATTGGCACCACGTTGCTCACGGCAAAGGGGTCGGACGTGGTTGGTTCGATCAACGGGCAGACCAGTAGCGGTGCGGGCCAGCAGCTCACGGCCACGGGGCCGGGTGCGGCGCTCGGATTGCAGTTGAGCGTGACGGGCCAGGGCACGGGAAGCCTTGGGGCAGTCACGGTCAGCCAGGGCATCTACCAACAAATGAACACGATCCTGACGCAGGCACTCAACACGCAGAGTGGGTTTGTCTCGGCAGCCACCAGCGGCCTCAACAGCACCATTACCAGCATCAACCAGCAAATCACGCAGTTGCAGAGCAGCGCAACGGCGCAAACCGCGTTGCTGCAGCAGCAGTTCAACGCCATGCAGACCCAGGTATCGCAACTGCAGTCCGTGGGGCAGTACCTCACGGCTTTCTTTAACACCGGCACTTCCAGCAGCAGTTCATCCACAACCAGCGGCTGAACGTACGTCACTTCCAGGAGGTATTCATGAGCGCAGGATTGGCCTTACAGGCCTACAGGCAGGTCGAGCAGCAGGGCGTATCGGAAGACAAGCTTCTCGTGCTGGGTCTCGATGGCATTCTCGAGTACCTCAGGCGAGCCAAAGCAGCCATCGGCGACGGGGCAACGGAGCGCAAACTCGCGGCCTTGGGCAAGGCCTACCAAATCGTCGAGCACTTGCTCGTCGCGCTTCCGGTGCCCAATGGACAGGATGCCACCCCTTTGGGCAATCGCCTTGGTGGCATCTACCGCTACCTGCTCGAACGCATGGCCCAGGCCAATATCTTCGATGACGTGCAGGCCATCGACGACTGCGCCGCCGTGGTCGGCGCCTTGCGCGACTCGTGGATCGAGGGCCTGCGACGCGTGTGATGGGTGTCGGTCGCGGCATGGAGCGGCGGGGTATGCTTGACGCTGTGACCGCCTGACCCCTCGATGAAGTCCAACCATGTCCGAGACTCTTCCCCCTGAACCGTTGGATCCATCCGACGTTGCATCGCTCTTGCCGAGGGCCGACGCCGTTCATCTGGATGCCGTGCTTCCGATGGACTGGGTTGAAACGATCACGCCGCAGTCAGCCCTGGCGGACGTGATGGCTGACAATGGAACGTTGCTGCGTGCGCTGCTGATGCTCGATGATTCGCGCGTCGCCGCAGACGCTGAACAGGGTCGTAACGACGCGATCCAGCATCTCGAACGCCGCATCGACCTTTTGCTCATCATGGCCAGCACCGCATTGCGAGGCATGAATGTCATCCCTCCGGAGCGCGCGTGCGTGCTGTCGGCGCGGCATCTTCTTTGGGGCAGCGACGAGATCGTAGGCGTCGGCCGCCGGGTGTGGGCGCGTATCTACCTGCACCACCGCATCGCTCTGCCGCTGATGCTGCCGGGACAGATTGTGGAGGAGGTGGCAGAGGGCGATGTGCTGTGGCATCGGATGGCCATCGAGTCGCTGGACGACGCGCTGCAGGGAGATCTGGAGCGATTCATCTTCCGCCACCACAGGCGGCAGGTCGCTCGTCAGCGCGCCGCCGGCTAACGGTGGCTGCCAGGACCCTTCAAGCGCGAGCCTCCAATGAGGACAGGAATGCAGCATCATGGGACGTAAGAGGGGGCAGGACGAGCACGAGAACCACGAGCGGTGGCTGGTTTCCTATGCCGATTTCATCACGCTGTTGTTCGCCTTTTTCGTGGTGATGTACTCGATTTCCTCGCTCAATGAGGGCAAGTACAAGGTGCTTTCGCAAACGCTTGTGTCGGCGTTCGCCGGGCAGCCGAGCGCGCCCAGCCCGATCCAGGCTGGCGCGCCATACTCCAACGCACCCAGTGTGATCGACCTTCCGCCGCTGCCCCGCCCAACGAGCATTGCCCCGATCCCCATGCGCCCTCACGCAGCGGATGGCCCGAAGGTCGGCACGGCGCTGGAGCAGGATCCGGTGCAACTCAAACTTCAGGCCATTGCGCTGACCATGGCCGAGCGTCTGGCCAGCCAGATCAACAAGGGTGAGGTGCAGGTGCGCATCACGCCACTTGGGGTGGTCATCGACATTCACGACAACCTTCTTTTTGCCTCGGGCCAGGCACAGCTTTCGCCGGTGGCGCAAGGTCTCCTGCAGGAAGTGGCCGGGGTGCTCAGCGGTCTTCCTTATCAGATCCAGGTCAACGGATATACCGACGACAAGCCCATTCACAATCCGCAGTTTCAGTCCAACTGGGCGCTGTCTGCCATGCGCGCCGTATCGGTCGTGCATATGTTGATTGAGCAAAGCGTACCGCCCGGGCAACTCATCGCAGCCGGCTACGGGCAATACCACCCGGTGGCGTCCAATGGCACAACCGGGGGCCGCGCGGCCAACCGCCGCGTGAGCATCGTCATCGTCTCACCCGAGCAGCCCACGGGGGCTGTTGGTGTTGCGGCCGCTAAACCTCTCGCTCCAGCCTTCGCACCTTCCCATTCAACCGCGACCCGATCTGCTTCGTGACCGATCCACTCGACTCTATCCATAAGCGCCTGCGCTGGCTCAATCGCGGCGTACTCGTCGCCGGCGTTCTGGTCCTCATCGGCCTGTTCATCATCACACTGCGCACGCTACAGCCGTCGAAACCCAAGACGGTGACCGTTGCAGTGGCCGTGCCGAAGCCGCCGCAAACGGGCACGCCTGCGCCCACGCCCGCGAGTGCGTCCAAGCCGCTTGCCGCCGTGCCTGCATCGGTGCCGTCCGCACCCCCAGCCCTGGTGGCGTCCAAGGCCATGACCGCCAGCATGGCCCCGTCTGCCTTGACGCCTGGGCCCGGGTTGAGCGCATCGGGCGCATCGATACCGCAGGCCGCGGCGTCTGCCGCATCGGCCGCGGCGGTGGCGGGGACGCAAACGCGGTCGTCGCAAGCGGTCACCCCAGAGCCCACCCGGCCCAGTCGCCGCGGGCGCGAGCCCGTGAAGACGCATGCCGCCGGTGCTGTGCAACGCCAAGCGTTCAAGGCGGCTGATTCGGGTAAGGCGATCCATGTGGCCAAGCCAGCGCCCAAGCATGAGCGCAAGCGCGAGCTTTTGACCAGGGCGAAGGGGCGGGACGTGCGACACCACGCTGGGGCGCGTCGGGAGAGTGCCGAAGCGCTCACGTGCAAAGGCTCCGGATGGTATGTGCAAGTGGGAGCGTTTGCTGACGCGCGGCGCTTTCAACGTCTGAGAGCCCGGCTCGAGCGCGCGACCTACAAGACCTGCAAGGCGCCCCAGGCGCCCGGGGGGCTGAGCGTCTTATGGGTCGGCAACTACCCGACTCGCGACGAGGCTCGGCACGCCGGCAAGCGGCTTGAGGCTTTGCTGGGCGGCGCGGCATTCGTGCGCCATCTGCCACCGCGCTGAAGCGGCCGCATGGGCCAGGCCGTGCCTGGCTTGAAGCGCCCGCACGTTGCTGCAACGCAACGCATCGCGTCGTCGCGTGCGGCCAGAGTGCGAGAATGTGCAGGTTATGACCGCCTCATCGCCATCTGTGACTGCCGAAGAACCTGCGCTTGAACCCCAGCTTTTGGGCGACAGCCCTCCCATGGTGGCTCTGCGCACGCTGATTCGGCGAGTGGCGGGGGCTGACAGTACGGTGCTGATTCAGGGGGAATCCGGTACAGGCAAGGAGCTCGTGGCCCGGCTACTGCATGCGTGGTCTCCACGAGCCTTGCGCCCTTTCGCCGGGGTCAATTGCGGTGCAATACCCGGTGAATTGATGGAAAGCGAGCTATTTGGTCACGAGCGCGGCGCCTTCACCGGGGCGCAGGCCATGCGCAAAGGCCGCTTCGAGCTCGCCGGGCGTGGCACCTTGTTTCTCGACGAAATCGCAGAAATGGCGCCGCCGCTGCAGGTCAAGATCCTGCGCGTGCTGCAGGAGCGCACCTTTGAGCGCGTGGGTGGTTCCGAAACCCTGCAGGCCCCGGCGCGCATCGTTGCTGCCACGCATCGCGACCTGGAGCAGCAGATTCAGCTTGGGCGCTTTCGCGAAGATTTGTTTTACCGCCTGCATGTCGTGCCGATCCAGATCCCGCCCCTGCGCGACCGAGGGGAGGACATTCTTCTGCTTGCCTACCAGGCGTTGCGACAGTTGGACGCCTCGGGGCTGGGCCACGTCCGATTAGGCGATGGCGTTGTGAAGGCGCTGCTGGCCTATCGCTGGCCGGGTAATGTGCGGGAGTTGCATAACCTGATGGAACGGCTGGTGATCCTGCACGGCGGATCCACAGTGACGCTGCGTGAGCTGCCACCAAAGATGCTGGCGGCGGACTTCCAGACAGCTGCAGTGGAGCCCCTGACGGATACAGATGACGGGCTCCAGGACCTGATGCGGCTCGTGGCCGATCCGTCCGTTCCGGCTCTGCCTTCTCAGGGGGTCGATTTGAGGGCATACCTGGAGCGCATCGAGCGCTCCTTCATTGAGCAGGCGCTCGCGGCGAGCAACGATGTCATCGCTCACGCAGCTGGCAAGCTCGGGCTGCGGCGCACGACGCTTGTGGAAAAGATCCGTAAATATGGTTTGCGCGCTGCGGTCTGCGAGGCCTAGGCCAACGGCCTTTGCGCAAACAGGCATGTGTCAAGATTCGGGCTGGATCGTGCCGGTTGAGTCAAGGTTTTGACGCCAAGCGAGCGTAGAGCCTCGGGCGCATGGCAGTTGTGGGGAGATCGGGCCTTCGTCCGCGCCACACCGAGGGCGGGCACTGGAATTGCTTACGATGGAATGTGCATGCCACTGCCAGCGGGTTTTCGCTGGCATGGTCCCATGCGGACCCACGCGATCACCCGATCTCCATGTCTACGACCCCACTTCAATTCGAGCCGACGCGACGCGCACCACGCGGCAGAACGCGCCAGGGACAGGCGCCATGGATGGCGTCCTGTGTTCCGGGACGTGACTCGCCCCTGCCAAGCACGCTTGGCGAAGGCGCACGCATGGCGCAAGGGCAGTGCGTTTGATGAGCCATCCCGGGCCTGATGCCCCAACGCAGCATGCATGGGTCGACGCGCCAGGGTTGATCGCGCGCTCGCCCGTCATGCAGCAGGTGCTCGAGATGGCCCGACGCGCCGCGCAGACCGATGTGGGCATCATGCTCCTGGGGGAGAGCGGCGTGGGCAAGGAGGTTGTGTCTCGCTTCGTGCACCGCGCCTCACCCCGGGCCCAGGGACCATTTATCGGGATCAATTGCGCGGCAATTCCCGAGACGCTGCTCGAAGCCACGCTGTTCGGCTATGAGAAGGGCGCCTTCACAGGCGCTTCGCAGTCTGCGCCCGGCAAATTCGAGCAGGCGCAGGGCGGCACGCTACTGCTGGACGAAGTCACCGAGATGGCTCCAGGCCTGCAGGCGAAGCTGCTACGCGTGCTGCAAGAGCGTGAAATCGAGCGCGTGGGCGGCCGCAAGCACATCGCGCTGGACTTGCGCATCATTGCGACGAGCAACCGGGAATTGCAGCTTGCGGTCAAGCAAGGCGTATTGCGCGAGGACCTCTATTACCGGCTGAGCGTGTTTCCGCTGCGCATCCCGCCACTACGCGAGAGGCGCGAAGACATCCTGCCGCTGGCTGCTTCCTTATTGGAGCGCTACGCGGGGCTTTACGGACTCAAGCAGATGCCGCGACTCGACCCTGGCGCGCAGCGGGCTCTTGCGGCGTACCGCTGGCCGGGTAATGTGCGCGAACTTGAAAATGTCATCCAGCGCTCGGCCATCTTGTGCATGCAGGGAGTGATCACGGCGGGCGACCTGCTGTTGCAGCAGGACAGGGGCACCACCGATGGCGCGGCGCCTGATGACGAGGCGGTCAGCGTACAGGCTAAGGCCCAGGAGCCACGCGATCTTGGGGATGAGCTGGCGGACAGTGAACGCAAACTCATTGCCGACGCGTTGCGCGAAAGCGCTGGATCGAAAAAACTGGCGGCCGAGCGTTTGGGCATCAGCCCGCGTACGCTGAGGCACAAACTGCAGCGCATGCGCGAAGCAAGCCTCGTGCTGCCGGCGCCAGGCGAGCGATGAATGGCCGCTGGAATGCCTTTTGCTTGAAGAAGGCCAGACGTCGACTGTCCGGCGTTTCGGGGTGGGGAGCACGATGAACGTCGATCGCATGCAGGAACTCGTCGGCCAGATGCGCGCACTGGCGGCCGAAGACGCAGGGAAGCCGTCAGCCGGGCAGGGCGTTGCCGGCAGCGCCTCCAGCCAGCAGGGGGACTTCGCGGCGACCCTCAAGACTGCACTCGACGGCATCAATCAGCAAATGCAGAGCGCCGATGCGATGCAGCAGCAATTTTCGGCAGGGCAGTCCAACCTCAGTCTGAGCGACGTGATGCTGGCTTCGCAAAAGGCCAGTCTGTCATTCCAGGCGGCGCTGCAGGTGCGCAATAAGCTCGTTTCAGCCTACCAAGACATCATGAATATCCAGGCCTGATTGTCCAGGTCTGATTTGCACGCACCAGCCGCCATTCTGAGCCCCAGCACCTGACCACCCCTTTCCGAGTCAACGACTTCTCATGGCCACCACCGACACTGCCGCGCCTGCGCCAGCGGCCCGCCAAGATCCACTCGGGGCTTGGCGCGGGCTCAGCATGAACCAGCGCTTCGGCGCTCTGGCAGGACTCGCTGCGCTGGTGGCGCTGGTGGTGGGCATTTTGCTGTGGAGCGGCAGCGCCAGTTACCAGGTGCTGTACACGAACTTGTCCGAGCGTGACGGCGGAGCCGTCATTGCCGAGTTGCAAAAACTCAACGTCCCCTACCGCATCACGGACGGGGGCGCCGTGATCCAGGTGCCGTCGGGGCAGGTCTATGCCACGCGTATGAAACTGGCAGCGGGTGGACTGCCCAAGGGGGCCGGCGTGGGCTTCGAAGCGCTCGACAACGAGCCCATGGGTACCAGCCAGTTCGTGGAACAGGTGAATTACCAGCGCGCCCTGGAGGGATCGCTGGCACGCACGATCGAGTCGCTGTCGGCCGTTGAGTCGGCCACGGTGCATCTGGCGATTCCGAAGCCTTCAGTGTTTCTCAGCCAGGAAGAGAAACCGACCGCGTCCGTGTTGGTCAAGCTCTATCCCGGGCGGGTGCTGAGCGGCGCGCAGGTCGCCGGTATCGTCCATCTGGTGTCCTCTGGTGTCGCCGGGATGAGTGATAAAAGTGTCACCGTGGTTGATCAGGACGGCACCATGCTCACCGCAGCTGGACAGGATGAGTCCGGCATCGAGCCCGGTCAGCTGGCGTACCGCAATGCGGTGGAGCAGCAGTACCGTAAGCAAATTGAATCCATCCTTACACCGCTGGTGGGTGCCGACGGCGTGCGCGTGGCGGTATCGGCTGATTTGGACTTTGGCAAAACCGAAACCAGCTCGGTCTACTATGGGCAGGGTCACGTGCTGAGTCAGCAAGCCCAGACCACCAACAGCGCTGGAAGCGCCAATCTGCCCTCGGGTGTGCCCGGGGCGCTGACGAACCAGCCGCCGGGCGGTGTGAACGCGCCGTTCGCCGTGGGTTCGGCCTCGGCCCCGCTGACGCCGCAGCAGTTTGCCCAGATGACGCCCAGTTTGAAGGCCTTGGCGCCGACATCGGCCAGTAGTTCGGCCACGACCAATTACGATCTCGACAAGACCGTGAGCCACACGCAGCAGCCGGTCGGCTCAATCAAGCGCATTTCAGTCTCGGTTCTGGTCAATGACCAAGACATGTTGGGCAGCGGCGCGAGCCTCAAGCCGCGCGCGATGAGCGTGCAGCAGCTGGCGCAGATCAAGAGGCTGGTGGAAAACGCCATCGGTTTCGACGCCAAACGCGGCGATCAGGTGTCGGTTGTCAACATCCCCTTCACGGCACAGGTTGCCGCAGCGCAACAAGCGCGACCGTGGTGGCGTGCCGCCTGGCTTTGGGCTGGCGTGAAGCAGGCTGTCCCCTATCTGGTTGCGTTGATCCTGGGGCTGCTCATCTACCGCGCCGTGCGCAAGCTGGGCGGGGGCGGCCGGCAGGCCACGGAACCCGGCGGCGTGGAGGCCGGGACCGGTTCCGAGGCCGGTGCGGGAGCGCGACCTGCGCGGCCGCAAACTGCGAAGGAACTCGAGCCAGACGTGGTACGGTTGAGTAACACCTTCGAAAGCGACGCGGCTGTCTCCCGCGAGTTGGTCAAGCAGGATCCGCGCCGTGCCGCACAGGTTGTGAAGGAGTGGCTTGCCGATGGTCAGTGAGGAGAAGTACAAGGGACTGGATCGCGCTGCGGTGCTGCTCTTGAGCTTGGGCGAAGACCAGGCCGCGGAAGTCATGAAACATCTCGCTCCGCGCGAGGTGCAGCGCCTGGGAGTGGCGATGTCCAAGCTGGGCCGGGTCAGCACCGACCAGGCGCACGCCGTGATGCGCGAGTTTCGCGAACGGCTTGAACAGCAGACCTCGCTCGGCCTCGGCGCAGACCAGTTCCTGCGTGGAGCGCTGACCAAGGCTTTGGGTGGCGACCGTGCGAACTCGCTGATTGAGCGCATCCTGCATGGCGGCGAGTCCAGCGGCCTGGAGAACCTGAAGTGGCTGGAGCCGCGAGCGATCGCTGAGCTCATCAAGCTCGAACATCCCCAGGTCGTGGCACTCGTGCTCTCGTATATCGAGCCCGACCAGGCTGGAGAGGTATTGCATTTCCTGCCCGAACGCCAGGCGGGTGAGGCACTGCTGCGTCTGGCCAACCTCGATGGCCTGCAGCCCAGCGCGCTGCGTGAGCTCAATGATGCACTCGATGAACTGCTCTCGGGCGAATCGCAAAGCGTGCAAGTCAGTGCCATGGGGGGGCCGAAGGTTGCAGCGGAGATCCTCAACCGGCTCGACACATCGTTGTCGAACACGATCATGGACCACTTGCGTGCGCAGGATGAGGACCTTGCCAGCAAAGTGCAGGAGAAGATGTTCGTCTTTGACGACCTCATCAAAATCGATGACCGCAGCATGCAGGCATTGCTGCGTGAAATCTCCTCGGAGGTTCTCATTCTTGCGCTCAAGGGGGCCAACGCGGCGCTGAAGGAAAAGTTCCTTGGCAATATGTCCAAGCGTGCCGCTGAAATGCTGCGCGACGACATGGAGGCCAAGGGTCCGGTGCGGCTCACCGAGGTCGAGGCGGCACAGAAGGAAATTCTGCAAATCTCCACCCGCCTCGAATCCGCCGGGCAGATCCAGCTCGGCGGCGGTGGCGAGCCCTTGGTGTCCTGACGGCGCGCGCTGGCGGCGAATCCCTGATGAATGCGATCATTCCCAAGGGCAGCGCTGGGGATGCGCGCGCCTGGAATGCTCCCGAACTTGGCCCGGGCAGAGGTGCGGCAGCGCACTCGGGACACCAGGGCCAGCCAGGCCTGCAGGACGAGGCGCTGAACGTTGATCTGCCCACCGCCCGCGCGCTGGAGACCGTGTTTGATCAGGCACAGACGCAGGGCCATGACGAGGGGTTCAAGCTTGGCCGGGCCGAGGGACACGCGGCGGGCCTGCAGGAAGGACGGGCGCAGGCAACGGTCGAGCGGCAGGCCTTGCTCGATTTGTTGTCGCGACTCCAAGAGCCGATCAAGCAGCTCGACGCCGTGATGGAGGCCGCCGTTGTCTCGCTGGCCCTGGAAATCGCGCGGCAGGTCGTCATCAGCGAACTGCATACGCGACCAGAGGGGGTGCTCGACGTGTTGCACCGCGCGCTGGACGCCTATCCCGCGCATGCCGGCATTCCCTGGGTACGGCTGCACCCGGATGACGTCAAGCTTTTGCACGAACTTGCCCCTGAGCTCGAAGCCGGGGGACTCAGTCTGATTCCTGACGAGGCCCTGCAACGCGGAGACCTGGTCCTCGCCACAGGAAGCGAGCCCCAGCGGGCGATGTCCGATCGGCGCTGGCGTCCGCGCAGCGGGCATGACGTGCAGTCAGAGCTGGACTTGCGCATTGAGGAGCGCTGGAGGCACGTGATGGCGCGCCTGTTCGAGGAGGGTTCTCTTTGAGCGAAGACGCCGCGGCATCGGGCTCGGCAGCCGCACTGCTGCGCCTGCGCACCCTGCAAAAGCGTCTGCAGGCGGCGGGCGATCTGCCCATCCAGCCCAGCGGAACCCTGGTGCGCGTGCGCGGCCTAATTCTGGAAGCACAGGGGCTGGACATCAGTCTGGGCACTCGCTGCGTCATTACCGGCGAAGGCCACCGCCATGTGGCCGCCGAGGTGGTGGGCTTCAACGGCCCGCATGTGCAGCTGATTGCCTCGGGCGACATGCAGGGCTTGGCTCCTGGCGCGCGCGTGGCGCCCATTCCCGGGGATCTGCGCATCCCGGCCGGGATGGAGCTTTGCGGGCGCGTTCTCGACGGCAACGGCAAGCCTCTCGATAGCCACGGCCCGCTGCATGCCTCAGCGTTTACCACCCTCAACAGCGCGCCAATCAACCCGCTGGAGCGCACCCTGGTGCGCCAGCCGCTGGACGTCGGGGTGCGTGCAATCAACGCGCTGTTCACCGTCGGTCGCGGCGCGCGCATGGGTCTGTTCGCGGGCAGTGGCGTGGGCAAGAGCGTTCTCCTGGGCATGATGGCGCGCAACACAACCGCTGACGTGATCGTCGTGGGGCTGATCGGTGAACGCGGACGCGAGGTCAAGGAATTCATCGAGGACATCCTCGGCAAGGAGGGGATGCGCCGCGCCATTGTTGTGGCAGCGCCGGCCGATGCGCCAGCGCTGACGCGCATTCGTGGAGCGCGGCTGGCCACCGCCCTGGCGGAGTATTTCCGCGACGAGGGCAAGCACGTGTTGCTGCTGATGGATTCGCTCACGCGCTACGCGCTGGCACTGCGCGAGGTCGCGCTGGCGGCGGGCGAGCCCCCGGCAGCGCGGGGTTTTCCGCCGTCCGTGTTTGCCAGGTTGCCGGCTTTGGTGGAGCGCGCAGGCAATGGGCTGGAAGGCGGAGGCAGTATCACGGCCTTTTACACCATTCTCATGGAAGGTGACGACCAGCAGGACCCGGTGGCCGACAACACGCGCGCCATCCTCGACGGCCATATTGTGCTCAGCCGCCGTCTGGCCGAGCAAGGGCATTTCCCGGCCATCGATCTGCAGTCATCCATCAGCCGCGTGATGCCCAACCTGGTCGACCCCGAGCAGTTGCGGCGCGCCTACAAGCTCAAGGAGTTGCAGTCGCGCTACACCAGCCAGCAGGATTTGATCGCCGTCGGTGCCTACACGCCGGGCAGCGACCCCAGCCTCGATCTGGCTGTGCAGGCGCACGCTGGTATTCGCGCGTTCTTGCGCCAGGACATGCGTGAGGCCGTCAATCTTTCGACGAGCGAGGCCATGCTCATCAACCTCATGACGCCTTACCTGCCGGCACCCCTTGCGGCATAATGCTTTGCACAAGAAGACCACCCAAAACCCCACATGCCGCCCTCCCAAGCGATAACCCAGCGCATCGATGTGCTCAAGACGTTGTACGCCCAGGCCGTCGAAGCGGGCAATCAACTCGCTGTAGACCTCAAACAGAGTCAGTCGTTGCACCAGCAGTCGCTGGACAAGATGCAACATCTGCAAACTTACGCGCAGCAGTACCGTCGCCAGTTGCAAGATCTGGAAGCCGCAGGAGGGGCATGGAGTAAGGTGCGCGACCTGCGTACTTTTATTGCCAAGGTTGATGCGGCGCTTGTGGCGCAGCAGGCCGAGATCGGGCGTGCCGAGGCCCGGCGCGCGGACAAGACCCGGGCATGGACCGCGGCGCGGCAACGTGAGAAAGCCTACGAGTTGTTGCTCGCGCAGCAACAGGTGTTCGTCAAGACGGCAGCGCAAAAACAAGCGCAGCACGAATTGCAGGAATGGGGGCTCAATCCCCAGTCGCAGTTCGTCACGACCACGCAACCGACCCGCTTCTAGGTCGCCTCAAGCTGGTTTGGGCTGCGGGCTGCGCTTGGCGCGGCTCTTGCTTAATGGTGGGGACAGCACACGGATGCCACGCATGACCACCATTCTCGCCCTCTCCCCTTCTGCTTCCTCCGCATCGACCCCATCGGGTGCCTCCATGCAGGAGTCGGGTGCGACCGGCGGCGCAGCGTTTGCCGCGACCCTGAAACAGGCGCAGAGCACCAAGGCCAATGCTGCCGAGGAGGGCCCAGGCAGCTCGACGCCCACGGCAATGGCCGAACAGACGAAAGGCAATGGGCCTGGCGAGGGTCAAGCCGCGTCCGCGCAGGGGCAAACGCAGGACGGCAAGTTGAAGTCCAAGGATGCTTCCAAGGGGGAAGCGAAACCCGCGGAGGCAACGCCGTTGCCATCTGCGCAAGCCCAGGCCCAGGCCCCTGCGGCCATCGCCCTTGCCGGGATGGCGCCATCGGGCGCGGTGGCTACACAGACGGTGGACGGCAAGGGCAGGAGCGGCGTTGCGAACGCCGTGGATCGTTCCTCGCCGGGCGGTGTCTTGCCGAGCGCACAGGTGGCCGACGCGGCAGGCGTGAGCGGCAAAGTCTTGCCGCTTGCCGCCGATCGGGGCGCCGCGGCCGGGTTCGGCCCGGCCG
>JABBOE010000020.1:0-20537 GCA_019351955.1 Pseudomonadota bacterium | reverse complement strand
CCAGCCCGGCCGCCATCGCCGACGCTGATGGGCAAGGTGCCCCCGGGCGGCGGTGCCCAGATCGACCCGTCACGCTTGCCGGTCCGGCAGCCGGGGGGCACGGGTGAGCAACCTGGCGTGCGGAGCCAGGGCCCGCAGGGCACCTCCGCAGCGGCAGCGGGCGCGGGGGAAAAGTCCGTTGACGCCGCGCTAGCCCTGCGCACGCCTGGCGACGGTTCCACGCCCCAATCGAGCGATGCAACATCCCGGCATGCAGGGGACGCGGGCGTGGCACCAACTTCCACGCCCAGTGGCATGCAGGTCGCGCTCATGCCTGGCGCGCCCGCCTTGCCGCCGAGCGCCGCGCCCCCCGCGGGGGTCACGGCTGCGTTGCATATTCCGGTCGGAGCAGCCCCATGGGGTCAGGAGCTGGGGCAGCAGATGCTGGTCGCGGTGAACGCTCGTCAGCAACTGGCGACGCTGCACCTGAACCCGCCGCAACTCGGGCCGCTGGAGGTGCATCTGCAGTTAAACGACGGTCAGGTCAATGCGCAGTTCATATCGCCCCACCTCGCGGTGCGCCAGGCGATTGAAAGCGCGATGCCGCAATTGCATGATCTGTTTACCGGTGCGGGGCTGACATTGTCCCAATCGTCGGTCAATTCGGGCGCATCGGGCGGTAATTCCGGCCAATTCGCGGCTCCACGACAGCGCCTTGCCACCGCAACCGGCGCGCTCGGCGCGGCCGCGGAGCCAGGCATCGCTGCGCCAATCGGGATTGGCGCAGGATGGAGACGGGGTCTGGTGAATACCTACGTCTAATCATCGCGTGCGATAGGCCACGGGCGAGGCCCGGGCATGCTGGAGCCGGATTCAATTTTCTGGGATCCGTGCCGTTTACTGTGTCACGTTCGGCAAGACTTCTGGAGTTTCGCAATGGCAGATAAACCCGCCAAGACCAAATCTGGCAAGGGTAAGTGGATCATCATCATGGTCGTGGTATTGCTCGTTCTCGGTGGCGGTGGGGCGGGTGCGTGGTGGTTCCTGATGCGGCCCAAGCCGCAGGTCACGGCGCAGGAGCTCGCAGCGCAGCGTGAAAAACTGGCGCATTTTGTCAGCCTCGATCCGTTTGTCACGAACGTCTTGAGCACCGACGGCAACACGCACTATTTGCAGGTGAAGATCGACCTCAAGACCTTCGAGCCCAAGACGGACGACGAAGTCAAAGCCATGACGCCGGAAATCCGCAATGCCATCCTTCGCATCCTTGCTGCACAGCAGGCCGACAAAGTTGGAACCGTGCAGGTGCGAGAGCAGTTGCGCAGCGAAATTCTCACGGCGATCAACCAGATCCTGAACACGGGGAGCGATGCATCGGGTAAAGCCGTGGCGCCGACTGCCCACGCTGCCCAGGCGGCCGGTCCGGTTGTGGGTGTGTACTTCACGGCTTTCGTGGTGCAGTAATGGTCAAGGACGTCCTGTCGCAAGATGAGGTCGATGCACTCCTGCAGGGGTTGAGCGGCGAGGAAGCCGCGCCCGAGCCGGAGGCAGCCGATGAAGGCGGCATACGTCCCTATGACCTGGCCAGCCAGGACCGCATTGTGCGCGGGCGCATGCCCACGCTTGAAGTCATCAATGAGCGCTTCGCCCGGCTGTGGCGCGTCGGGCTGTTCAACTTTCTTCGCCGCTCATCGGAAATCTCGGTGTCGTCGGTACGGCTCATGAAGTACAGCGAATTCATTCGCACCCTGGTCGTGCCGAGCAATCTCAATCTCGTGCAACTCAAGCCTCTGCGCGGCACGGCGCTGTTCATCTTTGATCCACGACTGGTGTTCAGTGTCGTGGACAACTATTTCGGTGGCGACGGACGCTTCCACGCGCGCATCGAGGGACGCGACTTCACACCGCTGGAGCAGCGCATCATCTCGCGCATGCTTGACATGGTTTTCAAGGAATACAAGACGGCGTGGAACCCGGTTCTGCCGCTGGAGATCGAGGTGGTGCGGTCCGAGGTCAATCCCCAATTCGTCAATATTGCCACGCCCACCGAGGTGGTCATTGTCTCCACCTTCGACGTGGAGATCGAAGGCGGCGGTGGCAGCCTGAACGTGTGCATACCGTACAGCATGATCGAGCCGATTCGCGACCAGATGACCACCGGCATGACCACCGACCGCAATGACGTCGATCAGCGCTGGATGCAAGCACTCCAAAGCGAGATGCGCGAGGCCGAGGTGGAGTTGCGTGTGGAACTCCTGAACCGATCCATCCTCGTGCGCGAATTGCTGCAGATCGGCATTGGTGACGTGCTGCCTGTTGACATGCCGGACACTGTGATTGCGCGTGTGGACGGCATTCCCGTGCTGCGCGGCGAGTATGGCCAGCATGACGAGCACATGGCGATCAAGGTGCGCCAGCGCCTTTTGCCCGATGCGGCGCTAACGCATAGCGCCAAGCCCATTCATTGAATTTTCACGAGATCACGCATCATCATGGCTGACGACACCCAAACCGCTGAAATGGCGCAGGCGGCCCCCGACGCTGCTGTCGACGATTGGGCCGCTGCCATGGCCGAGCAGGGTGGCGAGGCGGCTGCCCCCGTGCAAACGCAGCCCGAGCCGGCGCGGGCTGCGCAACGTGCGCCCTTTACCCAGTTGCGGCCGGAAACGGGCGGTGCGGGCAATACCGACCAGCTCGACTTGGTGATGGACATTCCGGTGACGCTGTCGGTCGAGTTGGGGCGTACCAAGATCCAGATTCGCGAGCTGCTCCAGCTTGCGCAGGGATCTGTGGTCGACCTCGATCGATTGGCTGGCGAGCCGATGGACGTGCTGGTTAACGGCTTCCTGATTGCACGTGGCGAAGTTGTCCTTGTCAACGACAAATTTGGCATCCGCCTCACGGACATCGTCAGCCCCGCCGAGCGCGCACGGCGCCTGGGATGACACAGGACCGGGCCTTACGTTCGCTGCAGCATGAAGGTCTGGTATTCCAGGCGCCGAAACAGGCGTTGTACGAGCAGGAGGCTTGCCAGAAGGGTCAGGAGCAGCGCCACCGCGAACCCATACCCGAAGTACACGGCTCCAAGACTAATCGAAACCCTGCTCAGAATGACGTTGAGCACAAGCAGTAATGCGGTGATGAAGACCACTTCGAGTCTGCGGTCGAGGTAGAAAAACACGTTGAGCACGGCCAGCAGCAAGACCTGGAAACTGGCGGCGACGGCTTGGACGAGAAAGAGCGGAATGTATAAGTCACTGATCCCGATGGCGTGAAACAACGGCTTCACGAAGGTGTACAACGCCAGCAGGGTGATGGCCTGAACCTTGATGATCTGGTAAATGCCCTCACGCACCGTGTCCTGCATGCGGTCGTGGTAGCGCGCAATGTCCTGGAGTGCGCCGCCCGAGCGCACGGCCGTGTAGAAGTGGTCGTACCACTCGACAAAGTCGGTTTCGAATTTCACGAGAAACACACCCATGCCCGGAATCACGCACAAATAGGCAAGGAAGACTGGAAGGTCATAAATGGTCGAGGCTCGCAGCGGGCCGATCACGGGGGAGGAGGTTTGCGGCGTGAACCAGAACATCAGCTTGTCCGCCCAAACACCGAGGTTGTAGAGCGTTCCCCCCGCCAGCAGGGTCGGGAGCATCGCGCCGGGCGCGAAGCACGCGAGGGTGATGGGCTTGGTTGGCGGGAAATTGCGCAGGACCAGTGCCATCATGGCCGTCCACATCAGGAATTGGCCACCAAGAAAACCGGCCAGAAGCCCCTCCAGGCCCCAGACCCGTAGCAGATACGACAGCAACACCGACAGCCCGTAGCCGCACGCGTACAGCGCGACAATCGCGCGGTACTGCTTGAGGCCCGACAGAAACACAGTCACGATCCAGATGTCGCACAGCAGGGGAAGGCCGCCGGCAAGCAGCACGCGATACAGGTTGCTCTGCAGAGGGAAGAGCACAAGCGCCGCGATCCACCCCAGCGCCCCCGACACGGCGGTGGTGACCAGGAGCACGCCAAGAAAAGCCGGCGCCACATCCTCACGCTGCTTGGCAAACAATTGGTCCGCGACCCAGCGGGTGAAACTCAGCTGGAGGCCACCAGAGAGCACGAGCGACGTCATGATCAGGTACGTGACCGTCACCTGGAACTGGGTGATGAGTGCATTGGGGCTGACCACACCGAGCGACAAAACCCCCGTGACGATGAGCCCGAGAATCGAAAACACCCAGGGGCCCGAACTGATGATCGAGGCATAGCTGTAGGCGCGCAGCAAGCCGAGATAGGACTGGCTTCGCAGCAGTTTGCGCAATTCAAAGCCGATACCTGCCATCAGCTGGTCTCCTCGGCTTGAAGCGGCGGCGGGACGCGGCCAGGCACCTGTCCCTCACGCAATGCGGTGGCGACTTGGCCTCGCGGCGTGGCGTGATCCGGATCGTCGCTGCGCGCCAACGCGTCCTCATACACGGCGCGGTACTTGGCAAACATCGTGGGCTGGCCGTAGTAACGCTCCACGCGCGCGATGCCTGCGGCCTGCGCGCGCGCGTACGCCACAGGGTCGCCGAGCAGTGCGGTGCAGGCCTCACCAAGCGCTTGCGCGTCGGCAATGCGGACCACGGCGCCTGCGGAGCCCAGCGCCGTATCCTCCGGGCCAAGACCTGCGATCAGCTGCTGGCATGAGCCAACATCCGTCGTCACGGCGGGAACGCCTGCGGCAAAGCCTTCGAGGAGCACGAGCGGAAGCGCCTCGCTGATCGACGACAGCACGACCACGCCCACCTTGGGTAGCAACTCGACCAGCTTTTGGAATCCAAGGAATTTGAGGTTGCTGCCGAGTTCCAGGCTATCGGCGAGTTCCCGGCATTCGCGTGCATAGTCCGGATGCTCGTCTTCGGGGCCGGCAATCCAACCTTCGAGCCCCGGCATTCGCCCCACGGCCACGCGCACGGCGCGGATGAAGGTCTTCACGTCCTTGATCGGCACCACGCGGCCGATCAGGCACATCACCGGCGGGGGCTGCGGCGGGCGCTGCGCGCGCGTGGCAGCGAAGGGCGGAATGTTGATGCCGTTGGCGATCAGGCAGGTTGATGCAGGTTCGGCACCGTCTGCAAGCTGTCGCAGCCGGTTGGCCTCATACAACGCGATCACCGGGTCAGCCGCGTCGTAGCACATGCGCCCCAGCGATTCAAACAGGCGGATCCACAGCTCACGGAAATATCCCGCATCCCCGGCGTTACGCTCCAGAACGGGCATGTTGTCGCTGACCCACTGGGCCGAGAAAAGGTCGATGCGCCTTTCCTTCGTATAAATGCCGTGCTCGGAGAGAATCAGTGGCCGGTTGGTGAGCCGGGCCAGCACCGCGCCAAGGTAGCCGGCGTAGCCCGTGGAGATGGTGTGATAGACCCGCGCAGCAGGCAGAGCGCGCGCCAGCGTGGCCAAGGTCCAGATGGGCGTGTGCATGGTGCGCACGGTCCAGAAGTAATCGACGAAGGATGGGTCGGTGCAGCGCGTAAGGTACTGCTCCGTGAGATAGCTCCACGACGGCTCGGAGTGCAGAAAATTGTCCAGTGTCAGCTTGCCCTGCATCGCCCGCAGGCTTTGCTCCAGCACCTGGGCACGCGAGTGGCGCCCGCCGTCAGCCGTATCGTCCTGCGTGCGCAGCTGCTCGTGCAGGTCGCGCACCAGCTTGGCTGTGGCCGCGTCGCCCGATCTGCCGTGCGGCTTGGGCATCACCTCGTCGCTGAAGAGGTAATGCTCGGTCAGCCCGACCACATTGGGTGGCATTGCATAGCGTGCTTCGCCGTAATCGTCCCGGCGCGAACCCAGAAAGCACAGATGGAACCGCAGCTCGGGAAAGCCGTTAATGATCTGATGCACCCAACTCGACACGCCGCCGGAGACGTACGGGTATGTGCCTTCGAGCAGCAGCATCACGTCGATATCGGGCTGTGGCGTCGTGCCCATCATGATCTCCCCTTGGTGGCCGACCACAGGCGCACGATCGGGAGCATGCGCGGGGCCACTTGCGCATTGCTGAGTTGGCCCAGGATGGCGCCCACCGCAGAGAAGTTGCGGTGCCTCCAGGCCAGCTCGGCGGCGTAGGGTACCCACACCGAGGCACTGGTGTGTTCATCCAGAAGCAACAAGGTATCCTGGGCGTTGTCCAGATCGTCTTTGGTCATGCTCAGGCGCAGGCGCAGCATCAGCAAGGCGGGTTCGTCGGGTTGCGCCTTGAGTCCGAGGCTGGCGTAATACCAGGCCTGGTCGAGCGCGAACTTGCGCAAATCGCCCTGCGCCAAACCTTGGTAAATAAATTCCATTTGCAGCTCCGCCACGCGCAGTGCGGCCCGTGCCAGGACGTTGCCACTGGCGCCCTGGCTTTGAAGCGCATCGAGTTCCCGTTGTGCACCTTGCAGGTCGTGGGTGAGTCGCTGTTCCCACTGACTGGCAATGCCGTAAGCCAACAGGCGGATTTCCTCGTTGCTGTCCCCCAGCAAGCTGCGCAGCAGCGGCAGGGCCAGACGCGCAGGCATGTCGCGCAGGGCCAGCACAGCACGGATGCGTTGCGCAGTTGCCGCATGCGGATCGGCGGCGATGCGGCCAATCTGTCCTGGGGGCAGAAGGTCGAGTCCTTTGTCCAGACGCGGGTCAATGGCATAGATCTCAAGACGTGGCGCCTCATGGATCGCTTCATCATCGTGCTGACGTTTGGGCAAGGCCATGGCCACGCGCGAGGCCAGCAGCAGGCCGACCACGCCCAGGATCGGGAAGAGGAGGGCGAGAAGGAAGACCAGCAGCAGTGAAAGCAGGCGCGGCTGGCGCATGGGCCGGGGAAGGGACCACCAAGCCAGCCAGCTCGCAGCCGCCGAGGCTCCGGCGTGCATGAGCGAGAAGGCCAGGAACTTTGCGTCGCCATGCGAGTTCAAAAGCCACAACGCGGCTGTTTCCATCGAGGCCGACAGCAGCAGGAGTTTATAGAACTGAATCAACTCCATGACGTCACTGCCGCTTGACGCGCTTGTGGAGCTCGGCGAAATCTGCGGCGTGCCGTACGGGATAGAAATCAACGCCGAGGGTTTGCTTGGGAATGTCCTTGCGCGCGAGAATGGCCTCGAGCGCCTCGATCATCTCGCGCCTGTAGGCGGTCAGACTTGCGCCGCTGATGATCGGCATGAGCACCACCAGCACCAGGTGACCCTTCGGGGTTTGCAGGCGCCACCAACTGCTCTCCGGCGGTTGCATGCTCGCAAACTCGTCGAGCACCTCCGCGCTCAGGCGTGCCTCGCCCATCCAAAGGGCGCAGTAGCTGCGCAGGCCGGAGGCGCGATGCAGCGCCCCGAGGTGGGCCCATTCTTGCTGGAGCCCGATGGGCGAGTCGGGCCAGACCGCGCGCACGTCTTCCACCAGGAGTTCGAGCTGGGTGAAGTCCGCGTACGAGGAGGCCAGGACCTGAAGCCGCCGCAAGTTGATGTCATCGAAGGCCATGAACGGCATGGTGTGCACGGCCAGCAAAACATCAACCTCCTCAAAGATATCCACACGCAAGGGGGCTGCGAACACCCACTCGTTGTATTTCGGATCGGACAGCCCCGCTTGTGCGATGTGGGCGATTTCATGCGTTTCCAGGACGTGCTCAATGAGCGGGTGCGTTGTGTCGATCTCGGGCAGGTGCTGGCCGAGGCGCACCACGAGCCCCCAGCGCTCGGCACCACTCTTGCGCAGAAAGATGCCCGCCTGAATCAGGCGGCATGACTGGCTGAGCAGCTGCAAAAATGCCGCAGGTTCGGGCAATGCGCTCCCAGCCGGTGTCTGCGGTTTGGTCTGCGCCTGCGCAAGCCTGCGTCGCAGGTCAAGCAGCGCATCGCGGAGGGTCATGGGCCGGTCGGTGAGTTCCTGCTCGAGCGTGGCAAGCGACTCCTTCACGATGAACAGTCGGCGCTTGGTGCGTTCCAGTCTTGCCGTGAGATCCGACTGGATTTCCCTGTGACGTACGCTCTGCACCTTGTAGGCCGAACCAAACTCGCCAAGGATCAGGCTCACCAGCGCACCGCCGAGAAAGAACTCACCGGGAAAGGCCGCTTGGCTCGAATCGAAAAGCCACGCCCAGGCGCCGCCATATAGCGCGACGCCAAACAGGCCATAGCCGGCGCCGTAGCGCACTGCGGCCAGCCACGGCCCAAACCACACCCATGGAAAGCCGCCATGCAATCCCAGGGGGTCGCCGGGATTGATGCGCAAGCCCAGGTACAGCGCCAAGGCTGGAAGGCCGGCGCTTTCGAGACTCGCGAGGAGCCGATCGGCTTGCGCATTGGGTCGCCAGAACCGCAGCGCACGCCACAGCTGACGCCAGCGCGGGCGAGGCGGCACCTCACGATTTCGCGTGATGCGAGCGCGAAGGTGGGCGATACGGCTCATCGGCGACGGGCGTTGCGTGCGTTGCTCAGGGTGTGACAGGGACCTTGGCGGGCGCCGTCACCACGTGCACGCCACGCAGCAAGTCAGCGAGCTGCGCCTGGCCCACAGCGGCGAGCGCCTGGTAGCCCCAGCCGGCACGCGCCCCCGTGGCTGACCACACGACCTGCCCGGTGCCCACGTCGGTGATCTGCAGCGTCAGGCCGACTGCCGGTTCGCTGTCGACGCCCGTTTTGTAGCGCCACTCGGTTACCGTGCCGCTCAGCGCATAGTGCGCTCCCTTGCGCCGTGCCCAGTCCAAAGTCTGCACAGGGGTGACGGCGGCCGGCGCCTCCAGGGGGTTGTCGGAGGGCGACTGTGGATAGACCAGAACCTGTTGCATCCCTTTTTGGCGCACCAGCGCCACGGCAATCGCTTGCACGCGGGTCTCGGCCTGCGGAACCTCGGTGGCGTTCTCAAAAGGCAGCACGGCCAGTGAGTCCCCTGCCTGCAACTGCAGGCTCTGGGTGGGCACGGCCGTGGTGGCGCATGCTGCCAGCAGCAGCGTCAGGATGGCGCCAAGCCACAAGCGCGGCGTCTGAACACGCGGGGATCGAAGGGTGAATGGATGCATGGGCGACTCCTGTGCGGCGCTCTGGGATGGCCGTGTGGGTATGAATGAGAAAAGGTTGTCGGCGGTAGTTAAGGGGGCCAAGGGCGGGTGCGTGGTGATCGCTCAGGCCGATGTCTGGCATCAGGGGCCGAACCAGATCCGGTACTGGAGACTCCACTGGCGGTTGAGCCCCGTGGTGTTTTGCTCGCGCTGATATTGGAATGACAGCTGGTCACCACCCAGCACTGGGCCTTGAAGGCCGAGGTTAAGGCCCGTTGCATTTCCAAGCCGACGCGACGACAGCACATCCACCTCTCCAAAGGGAACCCAGTGCGAACTGTAGCGGTCTGCTGCAAGCGCGTTCAGAGTGACCCCGACGCCCGCAACGTCATCGCCGGCAGGAATGAACGTGTTTGCGGTGGGTGGCACCCCTGTGGGGCTGAGCTTCGCGTACAGCCACTCAGGCCCGCCAGCGGCGCTGAACTGGTTGGCGTACCCAAGCACCTTGAGGGCAATGTCCGGCTCGTCCTGCCGCAGCCAGATGCCCGCATCGGCCTGGATGCTGCGCCCCTGGCCCAGGGGTGCGCCCGCGCGCGTGAAATAGCGCGACGCGCTCTGACTGACGCTCACCCACAGCCGCCCGTACGTCTTGCTCAATGCAAGCTCGATGCGGTCGCGCTTGCCCGCCACCAGCAGCAAGCCCGATTCGTCGGCGACCGCGTCGTATTGCGCCTGCACGTGGGCGCGCACGCCTCCTGGCAGCGTCAACGCAGCGTCCATCTGGAGCGGGTCAATGGTTCCGACTGCGGTGTTGCGGCCCGCGCTGCCCGACAGGCGCGCCGACCCGTCACTCCACTGCAGCGTAGCCTGCGCATCGTGCCAGGTTTGCGGCAGATTGGCGATGATGCTCGCGTCGCGTGTGCTCAGGCGCTCGCGGGCGACATGCACATCAAGCTTGAGGTCTGGCGTGAGGGTCACGCGTTGCTCCAACACCGGGCCCTGGCGCATCACGGCATCGTTTTGCTGACTGGCAAAGCCCAGCGCAGTGCGATTGGCTAGATTGATATGGTCCTCGGCGTCTTGCCTTGCCAGCGCCTGGAGTTGCGGGCTGCTGCGTCCTTGCTCGGCCGCACGCTCCAAAACCTGATCCGCCTGAGCTAGCGCTTGCAGCGGGCGGCCCGCAGCGCGAAGGGCCTCGACGCGATCGATGGGGGCGAGCGCGGATCCGGCGCCTGCGTCCAGCAAGCTGCGAACGTGCTCGGCGTCGCCTTGCTTCATTGCCACTTGCAGCTCGATCGATTGCCGATCAGCGCTGCTGAGCACGGCGTGTGCCAGCCACCAGCGCGTGGGGGCGGTCGTGTGCAGACGCAGCAGCCAGTCGGCAATGGCGGCGTCGGCCTGGGCGCGAGCCTGGCCGGGAGCGCCGGGCTCGTGCAGCGTGGCGCGCAGCGCCGCAATGATGCGTTGCTGTTGGGCGGTCGTGGTGCGCCCATGGGACAACCGCAGGGCCGCGACAAGCGCATCGAATCGGGGCAGCGTGGTGTGTTGCTGCGCACGCTGGCGCAACAGCGCCCAGGCCCGGTCGTAGGCTGTGCGGGCGCTCGCGTCCTGGCCCGAACGGGTGAGCAGGTCGCCGAAGTTGATCAGCCACAGCGCATCGTTGCGCTTGCGCGGGTACAGGGCATGGCTCAGGGCCAGGGCTTGGGGCAGATCGTCCAGCGCTTGTGCGGCAGCAGCCAGGACCTCCAGTCCATCAGGCGTTCCCCGCAGGCGCCCGGAGTATTGCGCGTACGCCATGCGCAGCGCATCCAGGCGTTGCATGTCCACCAGCATCCACAGCAGTGCAATCTGGTCGTCCCGGTTGCCAGGGTCCAGGCGCACAGCGGTGCGCAAATCGGCCAACCCCTCCTCGCGCCGCCCCAGCGCCTGCCAAACCTGCGCGCGTGCGGCGAAGACCTCGGCGTCGTGCTGCAGATCCGCCCCCAGGGCGCCCTGGAACACTGCCCGCTGCCAGGCGTGCAAGCCGGCCAGGCTAGGTTGCTTGACCAGCCATTGCAGCCATTGCAGGGCAAGGGCCTTGCGCGGTGCTGCGGCCCACGCCGCAGGCAGTGCGGCGAGCGCGGCGGAAGGCCCTCGCATCTGCCCCGTGAGGGTGATGAAGCGTTCGATTTGATAGGACTTCATACCTCGGCGCAGAGAGGGATCGTGCCACAGGCTGGCATAGGCTTGCAGCGCCGCCTTGGGGTCGTTCAAGTCCCAGTCGATATCGGCCAGAAGGCCCTGATGCACCGCGCGCAAGTTGTCCAGCCCCGGCACCGTCTGAGTCTGTGCCAACACGTCACGTGCCTGGAGAAACTGCCCCGTTTGCACGAGCGCCAGCGCGTAGTCGATGCTGGCGCGCAAGTCCAGTGCGTGGCGCTGCAGCCCCTCGGCATAGGCGGCCAGCGACCCCTCCGTGTCGCCCATCGTGCCGAGCAGCCAGCCTAGTGGTCCATACAGGCTCGGGGCGTTCGGCACTGCGCGTTGCAAGATCGCGACGGCCTGCCTGGGGTGGCCCTGCGATTCAAGGGCTTGCGCATAACGCAGCCAAGCTGCAGTGTCCATCGCACCCGTCTGGGCGCGCGACTCCCAGTAGGCAATCAAGCCGCTGGAGGAGTGCAGGATGCCGGCCAGGCGCTTGACATTGGCCAGCGCCTCGCTGGTGATGCGCTGGCGCAACAGCACCAGCCATTGCTGCAGCGCGGCATCGGGTTTCCCACTCCATTCCAGCACTTGCGCGCGGCGCCGTTCCCAGTCGGTGCTGGCGTGCGCGGCAAGCGCGGCGTTGGCGATACGCAAGGCACCGTCGAGATTGCCGTCAGCCAGCATCAGGCGCCACGCCAGTTCGGCCTGCGCCGGCGTGAGCGCGTGGCCCAGTGTGGCTGCGGAAGCCTGGAGGTCCACGGCTTGGCCAAGCCAGTGCAGCGCGTCGTGAGGCTTGTCGGCTGCAAGCGCCCAAGTCACGAGGTGCCACGCCAGCTTGGGGTCCGGCGGCAGTTTGGCGGCCTGCGCAGCGACCTCGTCATAGGCCCGACTGGCATCACCGGATGCCAGCAGCGCATCAGCAGCCTGTTCCAGCATCGCGCGGCGTTGCGCTGGCGTGCGCGTGGCTGGCAGCGAGTCGAACAGCACCTGCGCTGCCAGGTGGTAGTGCTGCATGCCAAGCAGCAAGGCCGACGCCTGCTGTGCGGACGACGCCGGCAGCGGCGTGAAGCGCAGCACCTGCGGTGCCAGGCGTTTGAGCGCGGGCGTATCGTCCAGGCGCTGCAAAAGCGTGAGAGCGGAACGCCAGGCGGCAAAGTCCCGGGGTTGCACGCGCGCCACCAGCTCACGCAAAGCGGCGGCCGCTTGTTCTGCGCGCGCTTCATGACCGTGTGCGCGTGCGTCGAACCAGATGTGCTTCCAGATCTTCAGGCGCAACGCATCGGCCTGGGGCCCGGACGCCAGGGAATCGAGGGCCTTGAGCGCATGGTCCCATTGGCCAATGCTCATGTACCGCTGGGCCAGCAGCAACTGCAGCTCCGCGTTGCCGTGCTGCAGAGCGAGCAAATGCTGCAGGTAATCGATTGCCAGTGCCGTGTCTTGCGTCGTGCGCAAGAGCTGCATGAGCTGACGTCCAGGCCACATCAAGGCCAGCGTCGCCACCCCGATCAGCATCAACCCAAGCAGGGTTCCCCGCGGAAACAGCCTGCTGCGCCGCGGATCATCCGGCGCTACCGACAGGCCCGGGCGGCGCGAAGTGGGGGTCTCGGGCATCAGGCCTCGGGAAGGAAGCGCAAGGCGGCTCGCGTCTCGGTGCTTGCGACACGGTGCACGCGCATGTCGCCCATCGGCGTCGACGCTGCGTGCACTTGGGTGGCGCTGCCAGCATGCAGGTGCCAGCCGGGCGGCAACGCCACGGTTGCCTGCACCGGCACGTGGCCTGTCAATTCAAGCTCCACCCCGCCACGAGGGAGCTGAGTGAAGCGGGTGATGTCGGCGTTGGCGTCCACCAGACGCGCAACCGGACGCGTGTCCTCCGCAGCGGCTTGCAGCACGACCTTGTCAGCTGCGGCGTGCAGGTAGCGCATGCCAGCGTGGGTGCTGAAGCCGGCCAAGTTGTGGCTGCTGGACAGGTCGGGCGCGGCCGCGCTGTGCGGTTGTCGCCACTGGCGCAGATTCGGGTCGCTGCGCAACTGCCAGGCCCCATGCAAGGTGCGCGCCACTGTAGCTTGCCGGCACGCCAGCACGCTGCGTGCATACTGGATACCGAAAATCGGATGGGTCGACTGCTGCATCGCCCACGTCCACACCTTGTGCAGGCTCGCCGCGCCCGCCGCCTTGGTCACGATGTACGGATGGAAGTACAGGTCCAGCGCCTTGAGGCGTCGGGGCGCGTCGGTCATGGCGTAGGTTTCGATCACGCGTTCGAAGCCGAAGTAAGGCCCTTTCCAGTTGTGGGTGTAATCCTCTTCGTTGGAAAGCGCCGCATAGACCTGGAAGTCGTGCCCCTTGGGTATTCCCATTGGCCATACGTAGCACAGACTGGGCTGCGTCTTGGTGATGGTGGCTCCGCCCCCATTGATGTTGTGCATGCCCACCGTGTAGCTCAGCGCCACAGCGCTGTTCGGCGGGTTGCAGTCACCCGGCCACAAGATCATGTTGCAGGGCTTGCCCGGTGGGCAGAGCTTGTTCTCGATATATGCGCGCGCGCCGACCACCTCGGTGTGCGTGCTGAAGCGGTAGTTGGGCATCGGCAGATAGTTGCCATAGGGCAATGCCTTGGTCGGCTTGCCGCGGCTGTGCTCTTCGCTTGCCGCCACCCAGTCGAAGGGGTGAGACCACGTGTGGCTGCCGACCTCGATGTGGGGGAGCGCGAACATGCGCTGCGCCCACTTCTGCGCGGCGCCGGCTGTTGCCGGATACAGCCCCTCGTGGCTGACTTCCGCCACGATGATCGACGCCAGTGTCGGCGTGTGATACTTTTCCAGGAACTCCGTCACCAGCACTTCGCAGGCCAGGGGCGAGCCGGGGCGGTCGCAGGCATTGACCCAGCCGTCGCCGTCGAAATGCACGAAAAACGCCCGTCGCCCGGTTCGCGTGGTGATGTCGGGCATGGGGGCGTCGCCAAGACGCAGCGCACCTCTGAAGAAGGCGATCGGGTCGATGGACCAGCGTACACCGACCTCGCCAGGAAGATTGAACACGCCGAAGCTGCCCAGCGCGTAGCCACCCCAGGGTGTGAGTGCGGCGCCGTCCATGCTTGAGCCGTCGGTGCCCGTGGCGCGTAGCCAGACCTGGCTGCCCGGGCCGGCCACCAGGCCCATCGTGTCTGCCGCCGGAATGAGCGGGATCATCTCGCCATTCGGTGCCTCGGGCGGGCGCTGCACGGTCAGCGGACCGGGCAACGTGCCTTCAGACGGCTGCAGGCCGAAGATCCCCAGCACGGAGGTCTCGGGTTGACCGAGGATCGCCACCATCACCCCTTCGGCCTTTGCCTGGCGCAGAAGCTGCAGCGCGGGTTCGGGTACGTCCGTGCGGTCGGACCACAGCACAACGCCCGCATAGCGGCCAGCCAGTGGTTGTGTGGGGGCGGCTTCGCCCACATAGCGATACTCTGGCACCAGCCCCCAATACTCGAGTGGCATCGCTCCATAAAGATGGGCGCTTTGCGTTGAAAGCGCAGGGCTGTCGCCCTGCGCGCAGGAATGCAGCAGCAGGATGCGGCGCGGCACCAACTCCACGGTGCCCACGCCCAGGCTTTGCAGCGTGGGATCGGCCACCCAGGGGATGAGGCCCGACGTGGCGATCTGTCGGGCCGTCTGGCGTGCGAGCACGCGTTGTTGGGGGGCAACGTAGTCGATCGCCACGCCATTCAAGCCATACGTCGAGCGCATGTCATCAAAGCGCGCCAGCAGCCAATTCCGGTCCTTCTCAGCGACCGCCACATAGCGTTGGCTGGCGGCGTCCCAGCCCTGATAGAGTGATTCTGCCGCAATCGCCAACGTGGAGTTCGCGATGGTTGCATCCATGAGCTCAAAGCCGCGATTCGGGAGGAAGCGAATTCCGGGAAACGCCTGGATCAGGCCATGCAGGGTGGCACGCAGTGCATCGGCCTGCTGCTTGCGTGCCGCGTCGGCATGCACGAGCAGTTGGTAGGAGTCGAGGGTGTCGAGAAAGAACGCGCGAAATCCGGCATTCCACAGCGGCTGAATCATGCGGGTTTGCACGAACTGCGGCCAGCCTTTTGCGGTCTGGTCGATGACGCGCGAGCCCCATTGGGGGTTGGATCCCGGTAACCAGGCCTTGGGGATTTCCGGGTAGTACGAGCGGCTGGGCTGCACTTCGCCAAGCGACACGTAAGCAATGGCCAGCGTGCCGGGCGCAAGGGTTTTGACAACGTCCGGGTCTTGCGCGAGCGCATGCGCCGGCTCCAGAACCGCCCAGTCGAATGCGCGCAAATCGTCCAGAGGGATGCGGTCGCCGTAGTAGAAGGCCAAGGCCGGCGCCTCGGTGGCACGCGCCAACGGGCCGACATCCCCGCCAGTGGCAGGACCCGGCGTAGCGACATCTCCAGCCCAGGCAGTGCGCGCTGCGCTCAAGCCGCCCAGAAGGCTGGCTGCGCGGCGGGTCAACAAACGGCTCAACAGTTCGCTTTGGGGCAGCGATTGGAGAAATTTACGACGATTCATGAGGGACCGGTTCGTGGACATCACCAGATCCCATCATTGTCCTGCAGAGGCTGGCGCTTGGTCGCATTCCGTATCAAGAAAACCGAAGAAATTCATGAAATTGTTGGCTTTTTGGCAGTTTTGTTGGAGCGGCGCACGCACGCCACGGATTGACCCGCGCGTAGGGCGCCGCTTCCGCCGCGTTCGGGAAATCCAATGATGCAGGGTGATGCGAACAACGCGGACGCCTATGGTCAGTGGATTGAAGCGGCGCTTGAGCCCATCAAGGAGCCCATGGCGCGACTTTCGGAGCAATTCGCAGCCGTGTGCAACGCACTGAGCAGCGCGGCGCGCACGGCTGAGACCATCGGCCGGCGCAGTCCAGGCGAATCTTCCCAGCTTCGACACCGTCAGGCGCAGCGCCTGATCACGCTCCTGGGTCCGGCTCTGACTGGACCTGCCCACGTCGCACAGGCCGAGCGCGTGGGGCGCGCGCATGCGCTGGTGGGCTCGGACATTCTGTGGGTCATCGAGGCCTTCAGTCTGTACCAGCAGCACATTCACCAGTTGCTGGGGCCGCTCGTGCCGGCATCCGGGCAGGTCGAGCACGTCATGCGCGTTGTCAGCCGGCGCATAACGTGCTCGACCTGGCAGGGCAAGTCTCCAGCTTGCGGCGTGTCGAGGTGGAGACCGCACTGGCGCTGTCCCCGATTGACCAGCACGTGCTGGGCGCCGCCAACCTGGCCGATCTGATCCGCGGGGTGATGGCGGCAATCGGTGGGTTGGATAGCGACGTGCGCGGAATGTTCGCGCGCGCCGACGCCACCGGGCAACTGCAGATCGAGGCGTCATTTGGTGTGGCGGCGGACCGTTATCACCAGGCCATGGAAGCCGGCATGATTCCCAAGATCAGCATTGATCCCGAGGCGAGTGCAGGGCAGGGACCGGGTCGCCGCGCGTGGCGCAGCGGGCAGATCGTGGCCACGGATGCCTGGGCGTTGGAACCGGGCCCCGTGCTCTGGCGCTCGATTGGCTCGCCGCTTGGCTTTCGTTCCAGCGCCGCGGTGCCGCTGCTGGACGCATCGGGCCGTTCCATCGCCCTGCTCGTCTGGTCGCCAACACCAGGCAGAAACCGACCTCGTCAACAGTGCCATCTCAAACACGACCCCCAGACCGACAAACACACTCGCTTCTTGCCATTTCTTGCCATGGGGACGGACCATGTCCGATGTGCAACTGTTAAGCACGAGTCACGTTCTCCGGATGGACGCATGCAACAGGCAGCGTCCATTCGTCCAGTCCGCGATAAAAGCGAAGACGATCTCTCAAGATTTCTTTCGGTGAGTCGTCATGACGATTGGTGCCGTCCCGCAGGCCCCCGAATGCCGATCCAAACATGAAACCGATCAACGACGCGGAACTCGCAGCCTTCAGCCAACTAATGTTCGCCGCCGCCGGCATATCCCTGGCGCCCTCTAAAAAGGCGCTTGTCAGCGGGCGTCTGCAGCGTCGGCTGGATGCATTGGGAATGGCGAGCTTTACCCAGTACCTTGCAAATCTTCAGCGCGACGCTGGCGAGCGTCAGCGCGCTATCGATCTGCTGACGACGAATGAAACGTATTTTTTTCGCGAGCCCAAACATTTTGCGTTTTTAAGTGAGAAGATTCTCCCACGCATCAATGCTGACAGGCCCTTTCGGGTCTGGAGTGCGGCCTGTTCCAGTGGGGAGGAGCCTTACAGTATCGCCATGGTGCTCGCTGAGCGGCTTGGCAACCGCCCTTGGGAGATCCTCGCGTCGGATATAAGCACCCGCGTGCTGGAGCAGGCCCAAACTGGAATTTACCCGATTGAGCGAGCAGAACACATCCCGAAACCCTATCTCAAAGCTTACTGCTTGAAGGGCGTTGGCAATCACTTCGGCAAGTTCAGCATCGATCCCGCACTGCGCCGCCATACACACTTTCGGTCAATCAACCTCAATACATCTCTGCCGGAGATCGGTGAGTTCGATCTGGTCTTCCTCCGAAATGTGATGATCTACTTCAACGCCGATGTTAAGAAGCAGGTCTGCGCCCGGCTCGTTCAGGTCTTGCGGCCGGATGGTTTTTTGTTCGTGGGGCATTCCGAAAGCCTCAATGGTCTCGATTGCCCAGTGACGATGGTGCAGCCGGCCATTTATCGGGCAGGCGCGCGCGCGGAGAGTGCCCATCGATGAATGCTATGTCTGCGTCTGCGGATATTTTGGACTGCGCATCCAACCCGATCGAACTCTTCCTGCAACCTGGAGAAGTCTATTTCGGAGAAAGGTGTACCCGCATTCGGACCCTGCTCGGCTCTTGTGTGGCTATTTCCATCTGGAATGCAAGCCGCTGCATTGGCGGCCTCTGTCACTTTATGCTGCCTAGCCGTTCACACCACGGGCATCGTGGCCATGGGCCGGGCGACGTGTTGGACGGAAGGTACGGGGACGAAGCCATGTTGATGTTCCTGCGGAATATCCGCGCCGCAGGTGCGCGTCCTGAGGAGTTTGAGGCCAAACTCTTCGGGGGCGGTCGCATGTTCGAGGCAAGCCACGGTCCAAACCGACACGATGTGCTTGATGTATCGACCAAGAATGTGCAAATGGCTCGCACCTTGGTTCGCCGCCATGGCCTCAAACTCAAGGCCGAGCATCTTGGCGGTTCGGGACATCGCAATCTGGTTTTCGAGGTCTGGAGCGGCCACGCCTATCTCAAGTTCTGGGGGCAAGACGCCGAACAGAATCAAGCGATGCTCCAAGTCACTGCGAGATCAGGGAAGAAGGAATCATGATTGCCCGCCACGACAGAACCAAAGTTTTCATCGTCGATGACTCGGCAGTCGTGCGGCAGGTGTTACAGGCCGTCTTGTCGCGCGATCCGGATATCGAGGTCATCGGCGTCGCTCCTGACCCGCTGTTTGCGCTGACACGCATGCAGCAGGGCGCATGGCCCGACGTGATCATTCTCGACGTGGAGATGCCGCGGATGGATGGCATCACGTTCCTGAAGAAGCTCATGGCCGAACGTCCGACCCCCGTGGTTATTTGTTCGACGTTGACCGAAAAGGGAGCGCAGATCACGCTCGATGCCCTGGCGGCTGGCGCTGTCAGTGTCGTGACAAAGCCACGCGTCGGCCTCAAAGACTTCCTGATCGAGCAGACATCCGAACTCACCCAAACGATCAAGGGCGCGGCACGCGCCAACACTGTCAGTCTGAGGTCCCCGGCGGGTGTTCCCCCCGGCGGCGCCAAATCGGTTTTGCTCGCCGCGCCTTCGGCCCATATCTTGCGCGACACCACGGAGAAAATCATCGCGATGGGGATGTCGACCGGCGGCACCGTGGCGCTGGAGCGCGTTCTAGCTCAATTGCCCCGCACGCTCCCGGGGATTGCCGTTGTTCAGCACATGCCCGAGGCGTTCACGGCGACCTTTGCGCTGAGGCTGAATTCGATATGCGCATTGGATGTCCGTGAGGCACGCGACGGGGATCGACTCGTTCCCGGTCTTGTCCTCATCGCGCCAGGCGGGCGGCACATGCAAGTGCGACGAAGCGGCGCGCAGTACCACGTGGATGTGCGTGATGGCCCGCTGGTCAACCGGCATCGCCCGTCTGTCGACGTACTGTTCCGATCGGTTGCCCAGTGTGCCGGGAAGAACGCCTTGGGCATTATTCTGACTGGTATGGGAGATGACGGCGCGCGCGGGCTTAAGGAGATGCTCGAAGCCGGGGCCGACACCATCGCCCAGGACGAAGCCACCAGTGTCGTGTTCGGCATGCCGAAGGAAGCGATCAAGCTTGGGGCCGCGAGGTGCGCGATGGCGTTACACGACATTCCCAAGGCAATAGTCGGTTTTGGCGCTTCTCTGCGTGGATGAGGATTAGCCCCAATTCAAGAATGGTTGGGCCGTGCCGTTGAAGTGGCGTAGCGTTGTATTCCGTTGCCAAGATAACCTCCATGTCCTACCTAAAAAACTTACGAGTCCGCACCCGTTTGACACTTCTCCTTGTCCTGATGCTTGGTTTGATCGTGGCTAACGCGTATGTCGCGCATGAGCAGATAGCAAAGGTCAATGCAAAGCTTGACGAGGTGCTTCAGGTTCAGGCGCAGCGTGGTCGGTTGCTCAATCGTTTCTTCAACAATTTTCAGGACACCACGGCGTGGATCTATCAGACTTTGATCAACCCTGAGCGTGACGCGAGCACGCTCAGTAGGTTGCGCGAGCACCTGAAGCAAAATCAGGCGAGTACTGGCGAAGTGTTCAAGACACTCGCCACGTTGCCGCCGGATGCGGATATCAACGAGGGGCTAAGGCGGATTCGCGCTTTGATTCAAAAGAACAGAGTCGTTCAGCAGGAAGTCATCACCCTGATGCAGCAAGGTCTCTATCCACAAGCAGCCACCATTTACAGCCAGCTCGCCCAGCCGGTTGTCGAGCAAATGGGTAGCGAGATCCGGCGGCTTGTACAAGCCCAAACGTCACGTATGCACTATGAAGGCGAGAGCAGCCACGCGCTCTATCGTGCCAGTGTCGAGTCTGCAATCTGGATCGTGCTCGGCATCATGCTCGTCGGGACTCTGGGTGGCGTGCTCATCACGCGCTCCATCACAGCACCCCTGAGCGAAGCCATCTCGGTCGCTCAGCGGGTGGCCTCGGGGGATTTATCGGTGCAGGTGAGCGCTACGGCGCGCGACGAGACGGGCGAGTTGCTGCGTGCGCTGGGCGAGATGGTGGGCAAACTCACCGGTGCAATCGCGTCGGTCCGTTCCAGTGCGGAGCAGTTGCTTTCGGCCTCCACGCAGGTGTCGGCGACGTCTCAGAGTTTGTCGCAGGCCACGACGG
>JABBOE010000019.1:24008-39425 GCA_019351955.1 Pseudomonadota bacterium | reverse complement strand
CGCGTGGGAGACGTCCTGGTCACGAGCGGGCTGGACGGAATCTATCCCGTTGGACTTGCAGTGGCGCGTGTGACGGCCGTTGAGCGCCGCCCCGATGCGGCGTTCGCCCGGGTTTTGTGCGCGCCGCTGGCGCACGTCAACGGCGGCGGGCGCTATGTGTTGGTGCTCAGGCCCCTGGCGCCGCTGGCGGTGGAGCCCCCCGCGCCGGGGTCCGCCGCGGTCGGGCACCGCACGCCAGGCGCCGGCGCGCGCTCCTGAATACGACCATTGTGCGCATTGATCCACCATTTCGACGCCGCCCCGGTTCGCTGGCCGCCGAGCGCGCCGGGCGCGGCGAGGTGTTGCTGCTGGCTGCGCGCCCATGGTTTATTTGGACCACGCTGCTGGTGGCGCTGCTGCTTGACTTCCTTCCGCTGGGTTGGCTGCCTTGGTTGCCTGACGTGCTTGCCGTTGCGCTGGTGTTTTGGGCCGTGCACCAACCCCGCCGCGTGGGCATCGGCGTGGGTTTCATGCTGGGTCTCGTGATGGATGTGCAGCGGGCGGGACTTCTGGGCGAGCACGCCTTGGCCTACACCATGCTGGCGTTTTTCGCGGTGGCGTTGCATCGGCGCCTGCTGTGGTTCTCGCTGCCCATGCAGGCGCTCCAGGTGCTACCGCTGTTTCTTGCGGCGCAATTCCTGGAATTTTTCGTGCGCATGGTGGCCGGAGGAAGCTTTCCGGGGTGGAGCTTTTTCCTTGCCCCGGTCCTGCAGGCACTGCTGTGGCCAGCCGTGAGCTGGTTGCTGTTGGCGCCTCAGCGGCGCGCGCCCGATGCGGACGAGAACAGGCCGCTGTAGGCGCGCCAGGGCAGTGACAATGGCGAAACGGATCCCGCTGATGCACAGGCCGCTAGCGTCCTCGTCGTCACGGCCACGGAGGGCGGCATGGCTGAGCTGAAGAACGTCGAGCGCGAACTGCTGCGGTTTCGGCGTCGCTTGGTGGTGGCCGCGCTGGTGGTGGTGCTGAGCTTTGCACTACTCGTCGGGCGTTGGTTGTGGCTTCAGGTGATCCGCCACCGGCGCTATTCGCTGCAGGCGCAGGACAACCGCATCGCCATTGTGCCGGTGCCGCCTTCTCGGGGGTTGATCCTCGACCGCAACGGAATTGTTCTCGCCAATAACTATGCCGCGTACACGCTGGAGATTACGCCCAGCAAAACGCGTGGGCTGGACGCGACGATCGCCGCACTGCGCACGATCCTGCCGATCTCCACACTCGATGAGAGGCGTTTTCGAAACCTGTTGGCGCAAAGCCGCAGCTTTGAGTCCACGCCCATCCGCAACAAGCTGACGGACGAGGAGGTGGCGCGTTTCATCGCACAGCGCTTCCGCTTTCCGGGAGTGGCCGTGCAGGCGCGCCTGTTTCGCAACTATCCGCTCGGTGCCCTGGGTTGCCATGCCATCGGCTACATCGGGCGCATCGGTCCCGCCGAGCAAGGCAAGATTGTCGACGGAGACCAAGCCTCCAACTACCAGGGCACCGACCACATCGGCAAGACGGGAGTGGAACTTGCCTACGAAGAACGGTTGCATGGTGTGACGGGTTTCGAGGAAGTGGAAGTCAACGCCGTGGGCAAACCGGTGCGCAAACTGCGCAATTTCCCGGCCGTTCCTGGAAGCGCCTTGGTGCTGTCGCTCGACGCGCGCCTCCAGAAGCTTGGCGAGGACCTGTATGGCGACCGCACCGGCGCCTGTGTCGTCATGGATCCCCGCAACGGCGAGGTGTTGGCATTCGTCTCAATGCCCACCTACGACCCCAACCTGTTCGTGGAGGGCATTGACTCCGAGAACTGGAGCGCCCTCAACACCGACCCGCGCAAGCCGTTGTTGAACCGCGTGCTGCGAGGGACATTCCCGCCCGGGTCCACCTACAAGCCCTACCTGGCGCTGGGCGCGCTTACATTGGGGCTGCGTACACCAAGCTATACACTCGACGATCCTGGCTACTTCATGCTGGGCAAGCACAAGTTCCGCGATGATGTGCCCGGTGGCCATGGCCGCGTGGACATGCACAAGGCCATTGCCGTGTCATGCGATACCTACTTCTACATGGTGGCCAACGACTGGGGCGTAGACGGCATGCACGACTACACCAGCAAATTCGGGTTCGGCCAGCCCACGGGGATTGATCTGCCGGACGAGGCCAAGGGCCTCCTGCCGTCGAAGGCCTGGAAGAGAAGAGCCTACAAGTTGCCCGCCCAGCAGCGCTGGTTTCCGGGTGAAACCATCAGTCTCGGCATCGGTCAGGGCTACAACAGCTTTACGCCCATACAGATGGTCAATGCGTTGGCCACGATGGCCAACCACGGCACCCGTCTCAAGCCGCGCGTGGTCAAGCTTGTCGAAAATATGCAGAGCCGCCGCTTCGAGCCCACACCAGTCGAGGTGGCCGAGCGCGTTGCGCCGCCTGACGCCATGTGGCAGGTGGTGCGCGACGGCATGATTGGCGTCAATACCGAGCCCGATGGCACCGCCTATGCAGTGTTCAAAGACGCACCCTATACCAGCGCCGGCAAGACGGGAACGGCACAGGTGTTTACGGTTGCGCAAAACCAGAAATACAACGCGAGCGACTTGGCGCGGCATCTCCTCGATCATGCCCTTTATGTTGTCTACGCGCCCGCGGAGAACCCGACCGTATGCGTGGCGCTGATTGTCGAGCACGCTGGCTGGGGCGCTGAGGCAGCCGCGCCCATCGCGCGCAAGCTGCTGGACTTTCACCTGCTGGGCGTGTACCCGAGCGACGCCGAAATCGAGAAAATTTCGGGGGTGAAACCGCAAGCTGTGCAGTTTCAAGATGCAGGGGGCAAGAATGGTGTACCCGCTGTCCCTGGAGCCAAGCCGCCAGCCGCGACTGCGCGTGCAGCGTCCGGGCCTGCGGCAGATGGATTGGGGACAAAGGCCACGACCCCGCCACCGTCGCCGACTGGCCGCGACGGCATCGCGCCAGCAGGCGCTCGTCGCGCGCCGAGGCCGAGCCCGGGCGTCGAGCCCTGGCCAGCCCCGGCCTCGTCAACCCCGCGAAGCGCAACAGCGTCCGCCGTCAATGCCGAACGCATGGCGCTGGACGGCCGCTACGCGCCCGCACGCTGCCAGCCAGGGCCGCTTTTCACGCGATTCGGCGCGCGGCCCGACAATACCGATCCGGACGAGGGAGTACGACTGTGACAACTCCAAGGCTGCGAACACCGAGCGCGCAGCACCCGTGGGGCGCGCAAGCCCTGGCGCTCCATCAGGAGCCGGGCCGATGAATGCTGTGATCAACCGCCCGCCACTTTGGCGTCGGCTGCGTCCCTACGTCAGCGGATTCGACGGCCCCCTGCTCACGGGCCTGCTGACTCTGGTGGCCATCGGATGCCTAGTCCTTTTTTCCGCCTTGCAGGGGCAGAACATCAGCTTTGGCGATCAGTTGCGCAACCTGGGCGTGGCCTTCGTCGTGTTGTTCGTGGTGGCGCAGATCCCACCGCAACGGCTGATGCAAATTGCCGTTCCCCTATACACCTTTGGTGTGGCGCTGCTCCTGGCCACCGCCATGTTCGGCTTGGTGCGCAAAGGCGCGAGGCGTTGGCTCAATGTGGGCGTGGTGATTCAGCCCTCGGAGATCATGAAAATCGCCATGCCCCTGATGCTCGCCTGGTATTTCCAAAGGCGCGAGGGCTTCATCCGGTTGCGTGATTACGCCGTTGCCGGACTTTTGCTGGCCGTGCCGGTGGGCCTGATCATGAAACAGCCCGACCTGGGTACGGCCATGCTGGTGCTGTCGACGGGGTTTTTCGTGATCTTCTTCGCCGGGCTGTCGTGGCGCGTGCTGGCGCTTTTGACGTTGGGCGCGGCCAGTGCTGCACCCGTGCTGTGGCACTTCATGCACGACTACCAGCGCCAGCGCGTGCTGATGCTTCTGGATCCGCAGACGGACCCGCTGGGCACAGGCTTCAACATCATTCAATCCATGATCGCCATCGGCTCCGGTGGCGTGTGGGGCCAAGGCTATCTGCACGGCACGCAGGCGCACCTGAATTTTGTGCCCGAGTCGCACACCGATTTCGTGTTCGCTGTCCTGGCTGAAGAATGGGGCTTGGCGGGCAACATCGTGCTGGTGCTTGCCTATCTGTTCTTCATTGGGCGCGGCATGATGATTGCTGCTGGGGCGCCCACGCTGTTTTCGCGCCTGCTGGCGGGCTCCATCAGCATGATTTTCTTCACCTACGCGTTCGTCAACATGGGCATGGTGTCGGGGATCCTGCCCGTGGTGGGTGTGCCGCTGCCGTTCATCAGCTATGGAGGCACGGCGCTGGTCACGCTGATGCTGGGCACCGGCATCCTGCTGTCCATCGCCAAGGCCAAGCGTCTGGTGCAAAGCTGAGGCGTGACGCGCCATGCGCAAGGAGCGTCCACTCCGACTCCTCGATGCCCTTGCTTTGCCTTTGCGCCAAGCCCTCGCAGGCCAGGTGCGCAGCCTGGCGGGAGACAGTCGCGCCGCGCTTGATTTCACCCAACCGGCAGGTGATCCCGGCTGGTTCGGCCCGGAATCGGTGAGCTGGAGCGTGCACGCGGACATCGTTGCGATGATGACGGGCGGCGTGGCGGCGCTGCTGCTGCAGGCGCTTCACCCACTGGCGCTGGCGGCGGTGTGGGACTGGTCGGATTTCCGTGCTGACCTGCGTGGTCGCCTGCATCGCACAGCGTTGTTCATTGCCACCACGACCTATGGCCCTGCCGAGGCAGCTCAGCGGGCCGTGGACCGGGTGCGCGCCGTTCACGCCCACGTGCATGGCATTGCGCCCGACGGACGCCCTTACGCGGCCAACGATCCGCATCTGCTCACCTTCGTCCATACGGCCGAAATCTATTGCTTTGCCGCAGCCTTCGACTGGCTGGTGCGTCCGCTGGTCCCTGCCGAGCGCGATGCCTATGTCGCTGAGATGGCCCGCGTGCCGCTTGCGCTGGGGGCCGTGGACGTCCCCCGCGATTGGACCGCGCTGGTTGCGGCGCTTGCCGCTTACGAGGCCGAACTGCAGGGTGGCGAGCGCGCGCAGATCATCCTGCGGCTGCTGCGCAGCATGGCCTCGGACGGGCCACGCACGCTCGGCGGACGCTTGCACGAGCTTCCCGCGGCCCTGATGGTGCAGGCGGCGTGCTCGCTGATCCCCGAGCGCGCGCGCCGGCTTTACGCCTTGCCAGCGCCCAACCGTCTTGCGTTGGGCGGCGTGCGTGCTGTACTTCGTGCTGCCGTCCCGCTGATGCGCTGGGCCCTGCAAGATGGCGTGGCCGCGCAAGCGCACCGACGTGTGCGGGCCGACGGTTCAGCCCGGTGAGTACGAGCGTCGCGTGCCTGCCCGACTCCTTCGCTGGAGTTCGCCGCTCGACTTGCAAGCTACACATGGAGCGCCTGCCAGCTCAGGTGCAGCATGCGCGAGGCGGCCAGCGATCAACCAAAAAAGCCGTTAACTCTCACGCAAACAAATTGTTGGACTTGTTGCAAATTTTGAGGAGAATGCGCGGACATCATGTGAGGAGGATGGAGACGATGAAGAGTGACATAAGACCGTTGCGCGTTTGGATGGCAGCTTTGGGTTTGGGAGCCTGCGCCTGGGCGCAAGCGGCCGCATTGCCAGGGCCTCTCGTGACGCCGCAATGGCTTCACGACCATGCCAAGGAGGTGCAGGTTGTTGACATTCGCGATAACGTCAACTCCCTCACGGACGACCCCAAATTCAGCAAGACCGGCGACAAAAAGGTTCTAGAGCAAGTGGGGGGCTATATCCCCGATGCGCTGTCGGCGAACTTCTGGGCCCTGCGGGAGAAGCGGGATGTCAACGGCAAAAAGGTCGATTTCCTGCTGCCGACGGCCGAGGAATTCCAGGGTGTGATGCAGGCGTCGCTCCTGGAACAGGGCAAGCCGATCGTGCTTGCTCCGACCGGCGACGATGCCACATCGCTTCAGGAGGCGGCATTCCTGGCTTGGGAATTGCAGCTGTTCGGCGAGCCTGCCGACCAGATCGCCATTCTCGATGGAGGCACACATGCGTGGATCGCCGCGGGATACCCCGTGGACAACGACGCGATTGCGCCGATGACCTCGGGGCACTGGACCGCCAAGCCGCCGCGTGCCGATATGCTGGCTGACACGGCGCAGGTTCAGGCTGCCCAGCGCGCGCACAAGCGCTTGCTCGACGCGCGGCCGCTGGCGCAGTTCGCCGGACTGGAGCGCACGCCGGTGATCCCGGTTGAGGGCCGCCTCGCGGGGTCGCGAGCGCTCCCGGCTGAGCTCCTGTACCGCGAGGCCGCGGACGGCTCGTGGCATTTCCTCACGTCGGCCCAGTACAAGGCCGTGTTCGCGCTCGATGGCGTGCCGCGTCCAGTGCCGGGGATCATCTACTGCAACACCGGGCAGTATGCGGCAGGCGCGTGGTTTGTGCTCGATCGCGTCATGGGTATCAAAGGCATGCGCGAATATCCCGGCGGCATGAATGAATGGGTGCAGCGCGGATTGCCAATTGCCGCGCTTTAATGGCTGCAGCGGGCGCGGGGCGACGCAGGTTCCCTCTGCCGGCTGACATGTTTTGAGGCGGCGCACACGTCGGCCCCTGGCGTGTGCGCCGTAACGCCATCATAGGGGCCACTTCACATCAACCCTAGAGGAGACAGACAACCATGACCCCCCACCCTTGGATCCGTGCCGCGCGCGGCACCCTTTTCGCCCTGACCCTGGCCTGCGGCGCGATGTCCCTCGCCCAGGCGGCGAACCCGTCGATGCTGAAGGATTTCAACTTCGACAAGCCAACCTTCATCCACGAGGTGCCGTTTGCGCAACAAAAGCTGGTGCTGCAAATCAGCGCGGATGATCCTGCGCGGTGGCACTTCGTGCTGAGCGTCGCGCAAAACGTGCTTCAGCATTTTGGCCAGGACAAGGTGCAGGTCGTGATCGTGGCCTACGGGCCGGGCCTGAAGATGTTGCTCAAGAACAGTCCCGTGGCCAAACTGATCGAGGCGCAGGATACCCAGGGTATTGAGTTCGATGCGTGCCACAACACCATGGAGGCCATGGCGAAGAAGCTCGGCCACATGCCCGAGCTGGTGCCACAGGCCGTGATCGTGCCTGCGGGCGTCGTGCGCATCATGCAGCTGGAAAAGGCGGGCTTCGCCTACATCAAGCCCTAGGCGCGCATCCCACGGCTTTGAAGCGGGTGGCCCGGGCGCGGCATCGATGCGCCCGGGCCTTCCTTCAGGCCGCGCTCAGGGCGTCCAGCGCATCGCCGAAGGCGCCGAGCAGCGCCTGGGCATCTGCCTCGGTATGGGCGGGGCTCGTGAGAACCATGTTGTGAAAGGGCGTAAGCAGGACGCCCCGGTTGAGCAGTGCGAGTTGCAGCGCAGCCTCCAAGTCGTCGTGCAAGGCTGCGCGTGCCTGGCTGCCGTTACGCGGCCGCTCCGGTGCAAACTGATATTCGCAGCGCGCGCCAATGCGCGTCACCGTCCACGGCAAGCTGCGGCTTGTGATGGCCGTTTGCAGCCCGTCGGCCACACGCCGGGATGTGGCAAACATGCGGGTATAGGCGGCGTCGGTCATGACCTCGCTGAGCATCGCGCGCATCAGGCGCAGCGTGAGCAATCCGGCCGATAGCGTCGTGCCAATGCCCGAGTGGCCTGGAGCGGCTTCCTGCTTGGCCCTTTGCATGCGCGTGCCCACCTCGGCGGTGAAGCCGTACACCGCACCTGGCGTGCCCCCCGCAATGGGTTTGCCCAGAACCAGGATGTCCGGATCCAGACCGAAGGCACGGGTGTAGCCGCCAGGGCCGCAGGAAATGGTGTGGGTTTCGTCGATGACGAGCAACGACCCGTGTTTGCGTGTCATCGTGCGAAGGCACTGCAGGAAGCCGGGGTCAGGCAGGACCATGCCGATATTGGTCAGCACGGGCTCGGTGATCACGCAGGCGACGTCGCCCGGGGCCAGCGCGGCCTCAAGCGCGGGCAGGTCGTTGAATTCGACCACGCGCGTGAATGCGGCCAAATCGTGAACCTGGCCGAGAAGGCTGGGGCGGGTGAGAGCGCTGCCATCAGGCGCCAGATCCACGAACACATCGTCGACCGTGCCGTGGTAGCACCCGTTGAACACCACCACCTTCGGACGCCCCGTGATGGCGCGCGCCCAGCGCAGAACGAAACGGTTGGCATCGCTTGCGGTGGCCGTGAACTGCCACATCGGCAGGCCAAAGCGCTGTTCCAGGAGGGCGCCAACCTCCAGTGCCACGGTGGACGGCAGCATGGTGGTCGCGCCCTGGCCTGCGAACTCGGCGAGGGCGCGCGCGACCGGCTCGGGGCTGTGCCCGAACATCGCGCCGGTGTCGCCGAGGCAGAAGTCAACGAGCGCATGCCCATCGACGTCCCAAAGCTGCGCGCCCTGGGCGCGGTCGACGAAGAGCGGAACCGGTGTAGGCCCATCGGCCATCCAGTGCATGGGCACGCCGAACAGGAGATGACGCTGGGCCTGCGCATACAGCGCGGCCGACTTCGGATGCGTCTGGCGAAAACGCAGCGTTTCTGCGGCCAGGAACCGCGCGATGCGCTCGGTGGAGAAGTCAGTGGCGAAGGGCATGGGTTTGACGTTGTGGGCAGGCTGATGCGTTGCGGCCCCAGCGTGGTGTTGCCTGAGACGGGTGCTGCGAAGTGGTCCCGCGCATGAGCTGCAAAGTGGTTCCATCAGTGATGCAAGTTCTGACCTATTCTCCAGACCGCTTTGTGCGCAGTCAACAGCACTGACCCGCATCGACCTCGCTCCATTCGCATTCCACAACACCCATGGCCCAGCACGGTTTTGCTTTCTTGTCGCAACAGCGTTTTCTTCGCGCCGCGTCGGGCGAATCGCATGATGACGCACCTTTCGGTCTGGCCGGCGTGGCCTGGGACGGTGCGGTGACCAACCGTCCGGGGGCGCGCTTCGGCCCAGCGGCCATCCGGCAGGCCAGCGCCATGCTGTGTGATGCCACGCACCCCGTATTTGACGTGGCGCCCATGGCGCGGCTGGCCGATCATGGCGACCTCCATCTGCCCAATACCAGTCTGCTGGAGATGCGAGCCGCACTCGAGCCGCAGGCCGAGGCGCTGATGCGCTCACGGCACATGCTGTGGCTGGGGGGCGACCATTCCATCACCTTGTCGCTCCTGCGCGCAGCGCGCAAGGTGCATGGCCAGGCGCTTGCAGTGCTGCACTTCGACGCCCATTGCGACACGTGGAGCGACCACTTCGGCGAGCCATCGGGGCACGGCACCTGGGTCTACGAGGCGCATCGAGAGGGCCTCATCGTGCCGCAGGGAATGGTGCAGCTGGGCATACGGTCGGCTGCGGTGCGTGAAGCGCGAGAGTATGTGAAGGACATTGGCGGGTGCATTTACACCGCGCGTGCGCTTCGCGGTCTGGAAAGTCCGCTTCAACTGGCGGGCGTCGTCTCGGACATCACCGAGCGCTTGCGCGGCAGCGGGGCACCGGTCTACCTGACGCTGGACATTGACTGCCTTGACCCGGCGTACGCGCCGGGCACGGGCACGCCCGAGCCCGGGGGCCTGTCCACGAATCAGCTGCTGAGTTTGCTCGAGGACCTGTGCGGTCAATCTCTGCCGTTCGTCGGTATGGATTGCGTTGAGGTGGCGCCCGCGTATGACCATGCCGAACTCACGGCCAGCGCTGCAGCGGTCTTCGTGTGGACCTATCTCTGCGCCCGCATTGCCGCAGGCGCGCGCGGGGTGGCCCGATGATGCGCCTGCAGCAGCAAGCCCAGGCACTGGTGGAGCATTCCTACTACCAGGCCACAGCACACCCCGCGCCCAGCCATGCGCCGCTTCGCGGCAGCGCGCAGGCCGACGTCTGCGTGGTGGGCGCCGGCCTCGCCGGGCTGTCAGCCGCGCTCGAGCTTGCGCAGCGCGGCATGCGCGTGGTGGTGCTGGAAGCCATGCGCGTGGGTTGGGGCGCATCGGGGCGCAATGGCGGGCAGGCGCTTGGCGGCTATGCAAGCGAGATGGGGCCCTTCGAGCGGCAGCTCGGCCATAGTGCGGCGCAGGCTGCCTGGGACATGTCGCTCGAGGCTCTGCAACTCATGCAGCGGCGCATCGACCGCCACGCGATTGCCTGCGACTGGACACCCGGGGCACTGACGGTGGCAGTCACGCCCAAGAAGGCGCGTGAGTTGCGGCACTGGGCCGAACACATGCACACACGCTACGGCGCCAGCCACCTGCAGTGGCTGGATGCTGCTGCAACCCAATCGACGATTGCAAGCGCACGTTACGTGGGCGGCGTGATGGATTCGCTCAGTGGCCACCTGCACCCGCTGAACTACACGCTGGGTCTGGCGCGCGCGGCAAGCCAGGCTGGCGCCGTGATTCACGAGCACAGCGAGGTGGTGCAGGTGCAGCCCGCAGCCCAGGCTGCAGGCAAGGCGCGGGTGTGCACGGCGCAGGGCGAGGTGCGCTGTAACCACGTGTTGCTCGCGGGCAATACCCATCTCGGTGCGGTGGCGCCGATGCTAGCGCGGCGCATCATGCCCGTGGGTACCTACATCATCGCCACCGAGCCGCTGGGGCGTGAACGCGCGAATGCGCTGATCCGCAATCGTGTCGCAGTCAGCGATAACCAGTTCGTGCTGGACTACTACCGGCTATCGGGTGATGACCGCCTGCTGTTCGGTGGCAGGGTGAGCTACTCCACCGTCTCGCCACGCGACCTGGCCGCCACCATGCGCCGGGGCATGATGCGGGTGTTTCCGCAACTGCATGATGTGGCGGTGACGCACGCGTGGGGCGGGTTTGTCGACATCAGCATGAACCGCGCACCCGATTTCGGCCGGTTGAGCCCTGACGTGCTGTACCTGCAAGGCTTCTCCGGCCACGGCCTGGCGCTTACGGGTCTTGCTGGGCAGCTTGCGGCGGAGGCCATCAGCGGTCAGGCCGAGCGCTTCGATCTGTTCGCCCGCCTGCGCCACCAAGCGTTTCCCGGCGGGGACTTGTTGCGCACGCCCGCCTTGGTCCTGGGCATGCTTTGGTACCGTCTGCGGGAACTCGTCTAAACCTGCGGTTGACGCCCGGCGCGGCCAATCCGCGCACTCCCTCCGGTTTGGGCGAAGGTGTTTTGCGAGCGCCGGCGGAAATATGTGAAACCCTCCCTTACAGGCGGGTTTTGCGAGCGAAATGTCCGCAGTTTCCCGGATGCAGATCGCGCGCATGTAACGTAGAGTTACAACTCTGGCGACTTTCCCGGATTTCCGCACGGACCCAATCGGCCTAGGATCGGCCCGCCGAATGGCACAAACGCCTTCAAACGACGACAAGGAGACAGGCATGCATGAACAGGACAAGCCCGAAGAGGGTTTCGATCGCCGCGACTTTCTGAAGACCGCCGGAGCGATGGGGTTGGCCACGATGTTCGCCACAGCCAAACCCACTTGGGCCGCGAGCGAGACACCAATCAAGATTGGCATGGTCGACCCGATTACCAGCACCTTTGCCGCGCTCGGGCACAGCGAAATCAAGGGCGCCCAATTTGCCGAGGCCGAAATCAACAAGGCGGGCGGCATACTCGGCAGGCCGCTGCAGGTTCTGGTGGAGGACGGGGCGGGCAACCCCGGCACCTCGGTCGACAAGTCGTCGCGACTCGTGAGCCAGGACAAGGTCGACTTCCTGATGGGTACCGTGAACTCGGCCTCTTCGCTGGCCGTTTCGCAGTTTGCCAACCAGCACAACAAGTTGTTCCTGTGCACAGGGGGCCACGTCGATAGCCTGACCGGCTCGGAGTGCAAGAGCACCACGTTCCGCACCTGCTCCACCACCTGGATGCTGACGGCCGGGGATTTCGAAACCCTCTACAAGAAGTTCGGCAAGAAGTGGTACTTCCTCACCACCGACTATGCCTTCGGCAAATCGGAACAGACGGACTACACGACCCAGCTCAAGAAGGTGGGTGGCACGGTCGTCGGCGGCGCCTTGGTGCCCGTGGGCACGACGGACTTTTCTTCGTACCTGATCGATGTGAAGGCCAAGTCGCCGCAAGTGCTTTGCCTGCTGCTGGCCGGCAACGACCAGGTTAATTGCATGAAGCAGATCGCGCAGTTTGGCATCAACAAGGACATCGCCGTGGGTGGCGCCCTGTTCGAGTTGGAGCAGGCGCAGGCGCTGCCGCCAGCCGCGCGCTACGGCTGGTGGACCATGGAGTGGTACTGGAACCAGCCCAAGACGCCGCACGTGGCCGATTTCGTCAAGCGGTTCTCCGCTGCGCACAAGGGTGAATATCCAACCGCGCGCGTCTGGTTTGGCTATGCCTCGACCTATGCGATCAAGCTGGCGGTGGAACGGGCCAAGTCGACCGAAACGGCCAAGGTGGTGAAGGCCATGGAAGGTCTGGTGCTGCCGCCTGAGGTGGCGCTGCAGCCGACGGCGCCGGTTTATCGTGCCGAGGATCATCAGCTGATGATCAGCATGTTCCCAGGTCATGTGATCGAGACCGGAACCTACCCGAACCTGTTCGAGGTGTCAGCAATCGTGCCCGGAGCGAGCATCGCGTTGTCGGCCCAGGAAATGGGCTGCAAGCTGCCACGCACCTGAGCGCAGGTTTCATCGGCCGGCCCGGGATGCGCACCCTACGTGATGCGCATCCCGGGCCATCTCTTTGACGGACCGGAGGCTCGGCCTTGAATCTCGTCCTCGTTTTCAACCTGTTCAACGGGCTCATCACGGGTGCGTTCTACGCACTTCTGGCGCTCGGCCTGGCCCTCATCCTGGGGCTGAACAATACGATCAACTTCGCGCAGGGAGCCTTCATGGCGCTTGCTGCGTATTTCGCCTATACCCTTGCGCCCCATCTGGGATTCTGGGGCGCGCTGTTCGTGGCTCCGCTGCTCGCGGGGGTGCTGGGGCTGGTCGTGGAAGTCGTGCTGATCCGCCGCCTGTACAAGCGCGATCCGCTGTATTCCCTGCTGCTGACCTTCGGGCTGGCCATGATCATGCAGGACGCGATTCGCACCATCTGGGGCGCCACGGGGGTGCCGCTGGCCATTCCCGAGGCACTCGGACACCCGCTGAGCCAGACCTACTTCTTCCTCACCGGTTACCGCCTGTTTGTCGTGGCCGTGGCGCTGGTCGGTACGGCCGTGCTGTTCGGGGTGCTGCGTTTCACGCGACTGGGGATCCGTATTCGCGCCGGGAATGCTGATCTGGAGACGGTGTCGGCCCTCGGCGTGAACATCTACCTGCTGCGCACGGCCAATTTCGTGATCGGCATCGTGTTCGCTGGCGTGGCGGGCATTCTGGCGGCCGGCCAACTCGGGCTCGACCCGACCATGGGTGACGGGCTGCTGATGCCCGCATTCGTGGCGATCGTCGTCGGTGGTGTCGGGTCGCTCCTTGGGTCATTGCTGGGCGGTCTCTTGATCGGCGTGGCTTCGGGTGTGACCACGGCGTATTTCCCTGCCGCCAGTGAGGCGGTGATTTATCTGATCATGGGCGTGATGCTGGTCGTGCGACCGCGCGGCCTGATGGGCCAGGAGGGCTTGCTCGAATGAAGGATGAAATCGTTTCGACGATGCCGCCAGCCATGCCAGTCGCCTCGGCAAGCGGATGGGGCAAATCCCGGCTGGGTACCGTGTTGCTGGCGTTGCTTTTGCTGAGCGCCCCGGCGTGGCTGCCCTACGTGGGCGGGTACAACGATATCGCTTCGCGCGTTCTCATCTACGCGCTGGCGGCCATGGGCTTGAACCTGCTGCTTGGTTTTACCGGAGGCCTGTCCTTCGGCCATGCGGCTTATTTTGGGCTGGGGTCGTACGGCGTCGGGCTGATGCTCAAGTACGCGACGCACAGTGTCCCGCTGGCTTTGCTTTGTGGCACGCTGCTGGGCGGGGTGGTGGCCACAGTGCTGGCACCGATCGCGGTTCGGCGCAGGGGCATCTATTTCGCGATGATCACCATCGCCATCGGTCAACTGTTCTATTTCGTGGCCATTCGCTGGCAAGCGGTCACTGGTGGTTACGACGGCCTGACGGGCTTCTCGCGCCATGCGATTTCCATTCTGCCCGGCGTGAGCTGGACGCTGGGGTCCTTGGGCCTGTACTACCTGGTGCTGCTGTGCTTCGGTCTGGGTGCGGCCGTGTTGTGGATGGTGCTGAATTCGCCCATTGGTCATACGTTCGTCGCCATACGGGAGAACCAGAAAAGGCTGACCTTCCTTGGCGTGCCGGTGCAGCGCTACGCGGCCGTGTCCTTCGCGATTTCGGGATTCATCGTGGCGCTCGCGGGGGGCCTCAATGCGCTCCTCGACAGCTTCACCTCCCCCAATAGCCTCAACTACACGCTGTCGGGGGATCTGGTGGTCATTGCCGTGCTTGGTGGCATGCGCAACTTTTGGGGACCCTTTGTTGGCGCCGCCATCTTCGTGTTGGTGCGCGACTATGCCAGCACCGTGACGGACAACTGGATGTCGGTGATCGGGTTGATCTTCATCCTGTCGGTGCTGTTCTTCCCGCTCGGCATCATGGGTTTTCTGCAACGCAAGGGCAAACAATGAGCCTGCTTCAACTTCAATCGGTTTCGCGGCGCTTCGGAGCGCTGCAGGCCCTCAGTGACATCTCACTGACGGTCGACCCGGGCGAGTTGCGCGCGGTGATCGGTCCCAACGGCGCTGGCAAAACGACCTTGTTCAACCTGATCAGCGGCTTCTTCCCGCCCAGCAGTGGTGACATCCTGTTCGACGGCGAGCCCATCATGCGGGTCAATCCATCCGCGCTGGTCCAGCGGGGCATCATCCGCACGTTCCAGATCACGGAGATCTTCCTCTCGCTTTCGGTCTACGAGAACCTGCGCATCGCCGCTGAAGTGGCCATGGGCGTGAGCAGCCGGCCCTGGATGTCGCGCGCGTTGCGCACTCGAATCGACGAGCGCGTGCAGGAGCTCATGCAGGTCGTGGGCATCGCAGCCAAGGCTGATCGCATCGCGGGTGAACTCTCGCACGGGGATCAGCGCGTCGTCGAAGTGGGCATCGCCCTGTCGCGCAAGCCCAAGTTGCTGTTGCTCGACGAGCCGACCGCGGGCATGGGCGACGAAGAGACCCAGAACATGACCGCATTGATCCGCCGCCTGAACAAGGAGCAGGGGATCACGACGCTGTTCGTCGAGCACGACATGGAGATTGTCTTCGGCATTGCCGACCGCATCACCGTGCTGGACAACGGCACCATGTTGGCCGAGGGCAACGCCCACGAGATCGCCAACAATGCGGCCGTGCAGGCCGCCTATCTGGGACAGCCGGCGTGAGGGTACGCTGCATGTCCGCTCCTGAACAAGGCGCCACGCCGCGCACAAGGGTCTCCCCATGAACATGGTTCTCGAAGTGGATGCGATCCAC
>JABBOE010000019.1:0-23998 GCA_019351955.1 Pseudomonadota bacterium | reverse complement strand
ACAAGGTGGGCGAGGGCGAGCTCGTCGCGCTGCTCGGGCGCAACGGCGCGGGCAAGACCACCACCATGCGCTCGATCATGGGCCTGACTCCGCCACGCCAGGGCCGTATCCGGCTGTTCGGCGAGGACATGACGGGCGCATCGCCCTACCGCATTGCCAGCATGGGCGTGGGTTATGTGCCCGAGGGGCGCAAGATCTTCGGGCACCTCAGCGTGCACGAGAACTTGCTCGTGGCGCGCGAGACCAAGGGACCCTGGACGATCGATGCCGTGTACAAGCTGTTCCCGCGCCTGCACGAGCGCCGCACCAGCAAGGGCGGGCGGTTGTCGGGCGGGGAGCAGGAAATGCTTGCCATTGCGCGCGCCCTGCTGCTCAATCCCAAGCTGCTGATCCTCGATGAGCCCTCTCAGGGGCTGGCTCCCATCATCGTGCAAGAGGTCATGCGCACGGTGGGCCGGATGAAAGATGAGGGCATCTCGGTCCTGCTTGTGGAGCAAAACGCCTTTCTCGCACTGCAACTTGCAGATCGCGCGTACGTCCTGGGGGAGGGGGAGATCGTCTACGACGGATCAGCGGCCGAACTCGGTGCGGACACGGAGCGCATGGAGCAGCTTGCCGGCGTCGCGCACGCAGCTTGAGGTCTGCGCCGGCCTGGGGTCGGTTGCGCGAGTCCTGGATCCCCAAGCCGGCGCGCCTCTCCAGGCACGCTCTGGGCTTGAAGCGCGCAGCGCTTTAGTTGAGCCGCTGTCGGATCAGTTCGCACAGCTTGCGCGCCCAGGGCACGACGCGCTCCGTGGGCACGTAGGCGTAGCCGATGATGAGCCCACGCTGCTGCGGCTCACCAATGTAATAGCGTGAGAGCGGTCGCACGGTCATGCCCTGTTGCTCCGCAGCTTCGGCGATGGCCTCGTCGTCGACGTGCTGCGCAGGGTCAAAAACCAGACAAAGGTGCAGTCCAGAGTCCTGGCCCGAGATGCGCACGCGCTCGCCAAGGCACTGCTGGATGCGGCGTGCCAGCTCATCGCGCCGCGCCTGGTAGGCCACGCGCAGGCGGCGGATCAGTGTGTTGAGGTGGCCCTCGGTGATGAAGTCGGTGAGCGCGGCTTGAAGCATGAGTTGCCCCGGTCGGTACAGGTCGTACAGGCCGGTATTGAATGCCTCCAGCAGGTCAGGCGGGACCACCAGATAGCCCAGGCGAATGCCGGGATACATGATCTTGGAGAAGGTGCCCGAGTACAGAACCTGCGCATGCTCGTCCAGCCCCTGCAAGCTGGCGAACGGTCGACCGGTATAGCGAAATTCGCTGTCATAATCATCTTCGAAAATCCAGCAGCGGCGGCTGGCTGCAAACGTGAGCAGGGCGCGGCGGCGTTGCAGGCTCATGACGTGCCCCAGTGGGTACTGGTGCGAGGGCGTGACGTAGATCAGGCGAGGGTTGCGCTGCCAGTCTGCAGCCGAAGGTGCAATGCCCTCGGCGTCCACGTCCACCGGGCGCAGCGTCAGCCCCGCCGATTGCAGCGCCCGCCGGGCGCCCCAGTAGCAGGGGTTTTCCACCCACGCCTCGTCACCGTGGTCGGTGAGCAGCCGCGCGGTGAGGTCGATCGCCTGTTGCGTGCCTGAGGTGATGAGCACCTGCTCGGGCTTCACGCGCACCGAGCGTGACAGCGTGAGGTATTGCGCAATGGCCTCGCGCAACGGCATGTAGCCGCCCTCCTGGCCATAGTCGAGCAGATCGCGGTCGAGGCTTCGCCAGTATTTGGCCTGCAGCTTCTGCCAGAGCTGAATCGGGAAATCGGTGAACTCGATGGCGCCGGGTGCAAAAGGCTGGACCTCGAACTGCTGCGAGCCCGAGCTTTGCGTGAGCAGGCTGCCGCGCTGTGACAGATCGCGTGAGTTGGTGCTCTCGGCCTCCGCCTGCCGGCTGCGCGCGTGGCTTGCCGGCGTCAGCGGGCGCTGGTCGGGAAGCGTGTCGGATACATAGGTGCCGCTGCCCTGCTGCGCCGTGAGATAGCCCTCGGCAGCGAGTTGGCCCACGGCGGACATGACCGTGTTGCGCGACAGGTCGAGGTCGCGGGCCAGGTCGCGGGTTGATGGCAGTTGCGCGCCAGCCGTGAGATGCCCAGCCAAAATGGTGCTGCGCATGGTGTGATAGAGCCGGCGGTTGAGTGGCGCATTGGCATGGGGGCTATCCGCGCGGTGCAGTTCGGTCAGTAGCAGTTCGGCGAGATCGTAGGAGCGCATGATGGTTGGGCCGGGTGGAGACGGCGGTCGTGCCGGGCACCCTTTCGGAGGGTAACGGGAGCCAAGCTTAATTGGCCCTGTTTGAAAAGCCTAGAGTGGCACTATCGAAGGTACCATTGATGACGTATCTTTAGCTCGTGGATATGCTGTAACTCATGGAAAACCCTAGGTTTTTAGGCATCTTCAGGGGTTTGCAGCCATCGTGCCCAGCTTCGTCATTCGGCCCTGAGGCCGCGGCAAGCGTCGTGGCGGCTTCCTCGGTGGGTGCGGTTTTGCGCAGCTATTGATGGGTTCCCATATCCCGCTTTGATCACTCTTCGCCATGAACACCCTTCTACCCGTGGTGGCTGTGTCCACCGATCTGAAAACCATCTCTGGTCACGCCACCTACGCGGTGGCGCAGAAGTACGTCGACCCCGTGTTCGAGCTGTCCGGCTGTCTGCCCCTTCTGCTGCCGGCCTTGGGTGACAGACTGTCGGTCGACGCGTTGCTCGACACGGTGCACGGCCTGGTGTTGACAGGCTCGCCGTCAAATGTGGAGCCGCGCCACTACGGCGAGGCGCTTGCCAACCCGCAGTCGCCTGCCGATCCGGCGCGCGATGCCACCACGCTGCCGCTGATTCGCGCTGCCATCACGCGCGGCGTGCCGGTGTTCGGCATCTGTCGTGGTTTCCAGGAAATCAACGTGGCCCTCGGTGGCAGCTTGTTGCAGGAAGTGCATCACACGCAAGGGTTTGCCGATCATCGCGAGGATGAAGCCCTGTCGGTTGAGGGCCAGTATGGTCCGGCCCACGCACTTGCAGCCGTGCCTGGTGGATGGCTCGAGGGCGTGGTGGGCGCGCCAACCTGGCTAGTCAACAGCTTGCACGGCCAGGGGATCAAAACCCTTGCGCCGGATCTTCTGGCTCAGGCGCATGCGCCCGACGGACTGATCGAGGCCTACACCCATCGCAGCGCACCGGGATTCCTGCTTGGGGTGCAGTGGCATCCGGAATGGCAGGCCGCCACCAATCCGGTTTCGCGCGCCTTGTTCGCCGCCTTTGGCGATGCATGCCGCGAGCATGCCAACCGAAACCGGGAGCGTTTGCGCGGGCCTGCACCGAAAGCCGCCTGAAGGTCCGCGGCCTGCCAGCGCAAGGCACCGGCCGCCGACTTTGCGACCCAAGACTTCAAGGTGCAACCATGAAACGCGATCTGGACCCCCAAAACATGAATATCGAAAATCGAAAACAGTGGACCTTCAACGACCTCGAGCGATGGCTCAACGAGCGTCGCATCACCGAGATCGAATGCCTGGTGCCCGATCTCACCGGTGTGGCTCGCGGCAAGATCCTGCCGCGGAGCAAGTTCACCGAAGACCGCGGCATGCGTCTGCCCGAAAGCATCATCGGGCTGACGGTGACCGGCAACTGGCCCGAGGACGAGCGGCTCGACACGTTGATCGCGGACACCGACCGCGATATGAATCTGGTGCCGGATCCCAGCACCGTGCGGCTCGTGCCATGGGCGACCGACCCCACCGCGCAGGTCATTCACGACTGCTATTTCAAGGACGGTGAGCCCGTCGATTACGCGCCGCGCACGGTGCTGAAGAACGTCATCAAGCTGTACACGGACAAAGGCTGGGAGCCTGTGGTGGCGCCTGAGCTGGAGTTTTACCTGGTCGACAAGAATACGGATCCCGACCAGCCTTTGCGCCCGCCAATCGGCCGATCGGGGCGGGCTGAAACGTCGCGCCAGCATTACAGCATCGATGCGGTCAACGAGTTCGATCCGCTATTCGAAGACATCTACGACTACTGCGACGCGATGGACCTCGACGTGGACACGCTGATTCACGAGGTCGGTGCCGGGCAGATGGAAATCAATTTTCTACACGGCAACCCGCTGGACCTGGCCGACAAGGTGTTCTTCTTCAAGCGCACCCTGCGCGAGGCGGCGATGCGCCACAACATGTTCGCCACGTTCATGGCCAAGCCAATGGCGGGAGAGCCGGGCAGCGCCATGCATGTGCACCAGAGCATCGTGGACCGCAAGACAGGCCAGAACATTTTCAGCAGCCCCGACGGGACCGAGTCCCAGGCGTTCATGCACTACATCGGCGGGCTGCAGAAATACATTCCCCATGTGATGGCGCTCTTTGCTCCGTACGTCAACTCGTACCGGCGGCTGGTGGCCAATACGGCCGCGCCGACCAATGTGGAGTGGGGTGCTGACAACCGCACCGTGGGGATTCGGGTGCCCAATTCCAACCCCGAAAACCGGCGCATGGAAAACCGCGTCATTGGCGCTGACGCCAACCCCTACGTGGCCTTGGCAGCGAGCCTGGCCTGCGGCTACCTGGGACTGGTCAACAAGATCGAGCCGCTGGCCGAGATGACGGGCAACGCCTACAACCGCCCCAATGCCATTCCGCTGCCGCAGAGCTTGTCCGAGTCGGTGCGCATGCTTGACGAAGTGCCGGAAATCGAACAGGTGCTGGGGAAGCGCTTCTGCGGCATCTACAAGGCCGTGAAAATGAGCGAGTACGCCGAGTTCATGAAGGTCATCAGCCCCTGGGAGCGTGAGCACCTGCTGCTGCACGTCTGAGGGGCGAACCCCTGCGCGCGAATGTCCGAGGCGTCCAAACAGGCGCGCATCCAGGCCCCTTCCCATCATCACCACCAAAACATCGAGACAGACCTCCGCACGGAGACTTGCATGAAGCTCAACGACATCCCCACGTTTGACACGGCTGCGCTGCGCGCAAAAGACGCGGCGCATCATCTGCACCCCTTTACGGACACCAAAGGCCTCAATGCCGCCGGCGCCCGCGTCATCGTGCGCGGCGACGGCGTGCGCATCTGGGACTCCGAGGGCCACGAGATCATCGACGGCATGTCCGGACTGTGGTGCGTCAACCTCGGGTATGGCCGGCAGGATTTGGTCGACGCGGCCACGCACCAGATGCAGCTGCTGCCGTTCTACAACGCGTTTTTCAAAACGACCACGGCGCCAGCCGCCGAACTTGCCACACTTCTGGCTGAGGTGGCGCCCCCCGGGTTCGAACATGTGTTTTTCACCAATTCCGGATCCGAGGGCAATGACACCGTCATTCGCCTGGTGCGCCGCTACTGGGATGTGATGGGGCAGCCCCAGCGCAAGACGATCATCAGCCGCTACAACGCCTACCACGGCAGTACTCTGGGCGGCGCCTCGCTTGGGGGCATGAGCGGCATGCACGAGCAAGGCGACTTGCCCATTCCCGGCATCACGCACATCGATCAGCCCTACCAACTTCAGCACGGGCATGCGGGCGAGAGCGAACAGCATTTCGGCGTGCGCGCAGCGAGCTGGCTGGAAACCAAGATCCTCGAACTGGGTCCCGAAAACGTGGCAGCCTTCATCGGTGAGCCCGTGCAGGGTGCCGGTGGCGTGATCATCCCGCCGGCCAGCTACTGGCCCGAGATTCAGCGCATCTGCGATCAATACGGCATCCTGCTGGTGTCTGACGAGGTCATCTGCGGCTTTGGCAGGCTTGGTCAATGGTTCGGGTGCCAACACCCGCACATCAACACCCAGCCCGACCTGATCACCTTCGCCAAGGGCGTGACATCGGGCTACCTGCCGCTTGGCGGCGTGCTCGTAGGCGAGCGCATCGCCAAAGTCCTCATCGAGCAGGGAGGTGAGTTCACACACGGCTTCACGTATTCGGGTCATCCCACCTGCTGCGCGGTCGCCATTGCCAACGTGCAGGCCCTGCGCGGCGAGGGCGTGATCGAGCGCGTCGCCACCGATACTGCGCCGTATCTGGCGCAGCAGTTCGCATCGCTTGCCGACCATCCGCTCGTCGGCGACGCCCAATCATTGGGCATGGTCGCGGGCCTGGTGCTCTACAAGGACAAGACCACCCGCACCCTTTTCGACGCCGAGCTGGGTGTGGGCTATCGCTGCCGTGACCATTGCTTCAAAAACGGTGTGGTCATGCGTGCCGTGGAAGAGCGGATGATCATCGCGCCTCCACTGGTGATCACCCACGCCGAGATCGACCTCATGATCACGCGCATCCGTCGTAGCTTGGATGACACACTGGCTAGTTTGCGGGAGGACGGGCTGCTATAAACGCGTGCTGTGACAGTGCGCTGCTACGGCCCTAGCGGGCATTTCCAAAAATGGCGGACATTGGCATCAATATTGCATAGTTTCAAGGGTTCATTTCTACTGGTCTGACTACTTCTCAGGGGAGTTTTGATGCATACCAAACCTTGCTCGCAACCGCCGCTTTCAAAGACGGCGAAGCCCAAATCATCCGTCGCTGGCAAACTGCTTTCGGCCTTTGCCATCGGTGCCGCTGCATTGACCCTGGGTACAGCCCAGCCGGCATCGGCCGCCGACAACGTGCTCAACATGTATAACTGGTCGGACTACATCGCGCCGACCACGGTGCCGGGTTTCGAGAAGGAGTCGGGCATCAAGATGCGCTACGACACGTTCGACTCGAATGAAACGCTGTTCGCGAAGATGGTGGCGGGCGACACGGGCTATGACATCGTCGTGCCATCGTCCAACTGGGCGGCCATCGACATCAAGGGTGGTCTGCTGCATCCCCTGGACAAGGCCAAGATCCCGAATTACAAGAACCTCAATCCTGAGTTGATGAAGCTTCTGGCTCAGGTCGATCCGGGCAACAAATACCTGATTCCCTGGATGTGGGGGTACACCACGGTGGGCATCAACGTGGGCAAAGTGAAAAAGGCCCTGGGCGATATCCCGATGCCGGCGAATCCCTGGGACTTGCTGTTCAACCCGACCTATGCCAACAAGCTGAAGTCGTGCGGCGTTTCCTTCCTGGATTCCGGCGGAGACATCATGGAAGCTGCGTTCAACTATCTCGGCATCCCGCAAGACACGAGCAATCCGGCGGACTTCGAGAAGGCCTATGCGATGGTGCAGAAGGTTCGCAACGACGTCAGCGAATTCTCCTCATCCGGGTACATCAACGACCTTGCGGGCGGTTCGATCTGCGCAGCGCTTGGCTGGTCAGGTGACATGGGCATTGCCGCGCATCGCGCCCAGGAAGCCAAGAACGGGCAGGACATCAAGGTCTTTGCCCCCACGCACGGGGCCGTGATCTTCATCGACACCATGGCCATCCCGGCCGATGCCAAGCACATTGACAACGCCTACAAGTTCATCAACTACCGTCTGCAACCCAAGGTTTGTGCGGCCGACACCAACACGGTGTACTACGCCAATCCGGTCCCCGCTTCGCTGCCCATGGTGATGCCACGCGTGAAGGACAACGATTACGTGTTCCTTGATCAGGCCATGATGAACAAGCTCATTCCGCCGAAGGTCTATTCCAGCGACGAGCGTCGCATGGTCACCCGTCTGTACACCAAGTTCAAGACAGGTCTGTAAAACCGACGCCACCCGCAGCGGAGACCTGCGGGTGGCGCTTCACAGCGCAAGCCAAGAGAACGACAACATGGCGGAGACGAGCACCAAGGCCCCCACGCAGCCCAATGCGAGCGGAGCCTTCCTCAAGATCAATGGCGTGACCAAGAGCTTCGGCGATGTTGTCGCGGTCGACAGCATCGAGCTCGATATTGAGCAAGGTGAGATTTTTGCCTTGCTCGGATCCTCAGGCTGCGGAAAGTCCACCTTGCTACGCATGCTCGCCGGGTTTGAGACACCGACCGGCGGACGGGTTTTTCTGGCGGGTGAGGACATCACGGATCTGCCGCCCTATGAGCGCCCTATCAACATGATGTTCCAGTCCTACGCGCTCTTTCCGCATCTCACCGTGTTCGACAACATCGCCTTTGGTCTGCGCCGCGACAAGATGGACAGAGCCGCCGTGACACAGCGCGTGGAGCAGATGCTCGATCTGGTACAGCTCAAACCCTACGCCAAGCGCAAGCCCCACCAGCTCTCGGGCGGCCAGCAGCAGCGCGTGGCCCTTGCCCGCAGCTTGGCCAAACGGCCCAAACTTCTGCTTCTCGACGAGCCGCTGGCCGCGCTGGACAAGAAGCTGCGTGAGCGCACGCAGCTTGAGCTCGTGAGCATCCTGCGCAAGGTGGGCGTCACCTGCGTGATGGTCACGCACGACCAGGAAGAGGCCATGACCATGGCCGACCGCATTGCGGTGATGCGCGAAGGCCGCTTCCTGCAGCTGGGCACACCCAGCGAGATTTACGAGCACCCCCAGACGCGTTTCGTCGCCGACTTCATCGGCAATGTCAACCTGTTCGAAGGCCGGCTGGTGACCGACGAGCCCGACCATTGCGAGATCCGTACCGACGAGGGTCTGTTTCACATCGGCCACGGCATCGTGGGCACGCTGGGCATGGAGCTGAACGTGGCGTTGCGTCCGGAAAAGATCGCCCTGGACGCTGGCCATCAGCCGCATGCGAACAACGCCATGCACGGGGTAATCTCCGGTCGCTCCTACATGGGCAGCTACACGGTCTATGAGATTCAGTTGCCCACGCAACGCCGCATGCGCGTGACGGTGTCCAACGCCGATCGCCATGCCGATCCATTCGACGTCGGTGTGCCGATCACCGCGAGCTGGGCGGCGACGTCGCCCGTGGTCATTGTCGACTGAGGGCGCCCAACCATGGCCGACCTCAGCCCGTCCGACGGCAAGCGCATCAAGAGGCCCCTGAACTGGGGGCGTCTGGCCGTGATCGGATCACCCCAGCTCTGGCTCATCGCGTTCTTGCTGGCGCCATTTTTCATCCTGCTCAAGATCAGCTTGTCCGAGAGCAATGCGCTGGGCATCGGATTCGAGCCGATCATCTCGTTCGTCAACGACAGCCTGCAGTTCAAGATCCGCTTCGGTGCTTACCTGGCGCTGGTGCGCGACAACCTGTATATCCTCACCTACCTGTCGTCGCTCTGGTATGCCTTTCTCACTACGGTTCTCTGTCTGGTGATTGGCTACCCCTTCTCCTATTTCATGGCGCGGGCCAATGCTTCGCTGCGTCCGGCGCTGCTCATGCTGGTGATGCTGCCGTTCTGGACATCCTTCCTGATTCGCATCTATTCCTGGAAAAACCTGCTTGACGTCAACGGGCTGTTCAACCAGTTCCTCATGTGGGCAGGCATCATCCACACGCCACTGCGCATGATGTTCACCGAGTTCTCGTTCATGATCGGCATGGTCTATGGGTATATCCCGTTCATGATCCTGCCCCTGTACGCCACACTCGTCAAAATGGACTCGCGGCTGATCGAGGCCGCGGCGGACCTCGGATCCACACCGCTCAAGACCTTCTGGCTGGTGACGATCCCGCTGTCGCGCTCGGGGATCATCGCCGGCTCCTTGCTGGTCTTTATTCCGGCCGTGGGGGAGTACGTCATTCCTGAGTTGCTCGCTGGCCCGTCCACGCTCAACATCGGGCGCGTGATGTGGAACGAGTTCTTCGCCAATCTCGACTGGCAACGCGCCTCGGCGGTGGCGATCGTGATGATCCTCCTCATCCTCGTGCCGATCGCCATCTTCAACAAATACCAGACCAAGACCATGGAGGCTGCGCGATGAAGCGTTCCACAGCGTTCCCCTTGGCCTGGATGATTCTGGTCTATGTGTTTCTTTACCTTCCCATCGTCGTGCTGGTCGTGTATTCGTTCAACGACTCGCGCATGGTCACCGTCTGGGGTGGCTGGACCCTGAAGTGGTATGGCGCCGTGGTGCACGATCAGGAGGTCATCAGCGGGCTCATGCTTTCGCTCAAGGTTGCCCTGGCCACTGCAACCACCTCGGTCGTGCTCGGCACGCTGGCAGCCTTTGCACTGACGCGCTACCGGCGTTTCCGCGGCAAGAGCCTGCTCAACTTCATGATCAACATTCCCTTGGTCATGCCCACGGTGGTGATTGCGCTGGCGCTGCTGCTGTTCTTTGTCACGGTGCAAAAGGCGATCGGCTTTCCCCAGAAGGGATTCTTCACGATCTTCATCGGCCACACCGTCATGGCGATTTCCTACGCCACCGTGGTGGTGCAGTCGCGCTTGAAGGAAATGGACCAATCCATTGAAGAGGCGGCGATGGATCTCGGAGCACGACCTTTTCAAGTCTTCATGCTGGTGACCTTGCCATCGATCTCGCAGGCGCTCGTGTCAGCCTGGCTGTTGGCATTCTCGCTCTCGCTCGACGAGGTTGTCATTTCGGCGTTTCTCTCGGGTCCGGGCAGCACCACCTTGCCGGTGGTCATCTTCTCGCGTGCCCGCCTCGGCCTTAATCCCACGATCAACGTGGTGGGTGCTGTCACCGTCTATCTGGTCATCGTCGCCGTGGCCATCAGCAGCGTGCTCATGGCGCGCCGCGAGCGGCAGAGGGCCAAGGAAAGCGCTGCCGCGTATCGGCAGGAAATGGAGTTCCACCCCGGCATCCACGCGGGAGATACCGGGACCGTATTGTCGTAGTTCGTTCATAACCGTCGCTCAGGGAGAAGACCATGCAGAAGAAGTTCAGGTTGTCGATTTTGACGCTTAGCCTCGGTCTCGTGCCGGCCATCGCCATGGCCGACACGAACGCCGACATCCTTAAGGAGCTCGAGGCCTTGAAGACCAAGGTGCAGCAACTCGAAGCCCAGGTGAAGACGCAGCAGGCGCAGATTCAGGACAACCAGAAAGCCACGGAAGAGGCTTCGCAGGTGGCCAACCATGCAGCTGTGCAGGTCACAGGCGTCAAAAGCGCGGCCGAGACGTCGGGCTTCAAGGGCTTGAGCATCACGGGCATGATTGCGCCCGCCTATGTGTATAACAAGGATCAACAAAGCAGCTCATTCGTCTTCCTGAATCGCTCGAACGGTGATCCGGCTGCCAGCACGATTTACAACTATGACAACTCCAGCTTCGGCCAGGCCTACATCCAGTTCCAGAAGGTCACCGAAGGGGGCACGAAGTGGACATTGAATCTGGCGCCCGAGCGCGGCACCGGTGCCAACATGAACGGTAATTCCATCGTCAACGAGGCGTCCGTGTCGATGCCCCTCAATGGCGACCCGAATACGCGCCTGATCGCCGGTCAGATCCCCGATTGGGAAGGCTATGAGTACGTGTTCGACAACCAAACGAAGTCCATCACCCATAACCTTCTGTTTGACTTCACCGAACTCTTCGCCTACACGGGCGCCGGCGTTGATGTCACCAATGGCAACCTCGAGTGGAAAGCCCTGGTGGGCAACGTCAACTCCCCACGCTATTACTACAACAACAACGGCACTGGCGGGCGTGCACCGGCGGCGATCTTCCGCGCCGACTACAGCCTGCCCGGATACGACAGCGCCGGGGTCGGTTTCTGGGCATTGGTCGGCAAGACGCCCAACGTGAGCTCGACCGGCATCGGTGTAGCCAACGGGACGTCAAGCACGACCATGTTCGAGGCGGACGGGTACCTGAACAAGGGCAACTGGGGCTATTACGGTCAGTTCGGCGCAGGCAAGCAGGTTGGCGCCGCGTACAACGGCGGAGATGCGCAATGGTGGGGCCTGTCGGGCATGCTCACCTACAACTACACGCCGCGCGTTTTGAGCTACGTCCGCGCCGACTACCTGAACGATTCGAAGAACGGCGGCGGCCTGGTCGGCGGCTATAACGGCACCGACTCGCTCAACGGTTTTGGGCCGAATCCCGTGTGTGTCAACTCGGGCGCCACGAACTGCAATGGCGCCAACCGCTATGCCCTGACGTTGGGGGCGAACTATCTGTACTCGAAGTCGACGACACTGAAGCTTGAGTACCGCTACGACCGTGCCAATATGGCGACTTTCGTCAACGTTTCCGATGGCAGTTACACCAATAACAACAGCCTTCTTGCGGCCTCGGTGGTCGTGAGTTTCTGATCCGGCGCGACCCGGCGGCGATCAGCACTGCCGCCGGGGAACCGTCCCGTTTGCCTTCTCAGTCCATGAAGTCCATCGTCGCATTCAGTGCCAGCCAAGCGGCGCCGGAGGCCTTGATCCCCGCAGCAGAGCGCGTGCTGCGCGGGGATCCTCGCCAGCTGGTGTGGAACCATTACGCCGACCCCACGGCCCAGTTCAATGCCGGCACTTGGCAAGGTGAGCCCGGCGCGTGGCGCGTACGCTATGACCCGCACGAGGAGGAATTCTGCGTCCTCCTCGAAGGCGAGGTGACGCTCACCGCAGCCGACGGTCAAGCGCAGCATTTTCGCGCCGGGGACGCTTTTGTCGTGCCCGGCGGTTTTGAAGGTATCTGGGAAAACCGGACCCGGGTGCGCAAGCATTACGCCATCATGGCCTTGAAATCCCAAGGGTCGTGACGTCATCCTGCAGTCGCAGGCGAAGTCTGGGCGCTGGCAGGCCGTCAACACATCACACCATAAACCTCTGGAGATTCGCATGAACGCACCATCCCCGCGGGACCTTTGGCACGCCCGTGCCGCCGACCGCATCGCCGCAGGCATCGACGGGCGCATGCTCATCAATGGCCAGCGCTATAACGCCACCGATGGACAGTGGTTTGACTGCATCTCACCGCTGGACGGCAAGGTCATCACGCGTGTGGCGCGCGGCCAAGCCGCCGATGTCGACCGCGCCGTGGCAGCGGCTCGCGCGGCGTTTGGCGACCGCCGTTGGGCGGGAAAGTCGCCCGCGGCACGCAAGAAAGTGATGCTGGCATTCGCCGAGCAAATGCGTGCTGCGCGTGAGGAACTGGCTTTGCTCGAGACTCTGGACATGGGCAAGCCCATCCGCAACAGCCTTTCCGCCGATGTGCCCGGTGCAGCTCGTTGTATCCAGTGGTACGGCGAGGCCGTGGACAAGATCTACGACGAGATTGCCCCGACGGGGCGCGACGCCCTGGCACTCATCACACGCGAGCCGGTGGGGGTCGTGGGGGCCATCGTGCCCTGGAACTACCCCATGCTGATGGCATCATGGAAGCTCGGGCCGGCGCTCGCCGCGGGCAACAGCGTCGTGCTCAAGCCCAGCGAAAAGTCACCGCTCACGGCGCTGCGCCTAGCCGAGCTTGCCCTGGAAGCGGGGATGCCCGAAGGCGTGTTCAATGTCGTGCCAGGCTACGGCCACGAGGCTGGCGAGGCGCTGGCGCTGCACATGGACGTGGATGCCGTGGGCTTCACGGGCTCCACCCGTGTGGGACGCAAGATGCTCGACTATGCGAGCCGCAGCAATCTCAAGCGCATCTACAACGAGCTCGGCGGCAAGTCTGCAAATATTGTGTTCGCCGACTTCGATGACCTGGACCGTGCCGCGGCCACTGCCGCAGGCAGCATGTTCTACAACCAGGGCGAGTCGTGCAACGCGCCCTCACGCCTGCTCGTGCAGGAGGACATTGCCGACGCCTTCGTCGAAAAACTCAGAGCCTTGACCCCGCAGTACGCCCCAGCAGATCCGCTCGACCCGGGAACGGTGCTTGGCGCCCTGGTGGACGAGGGGCAGACGCAGACGGTGATGGGCTACATCCAGAGCGGCTTGGCCGAAGGCGCGCGGTGTGTCACCGGGGGTTGCCGAGCCCTTGAAGAAACCGGGGGTCAGTTCGTGGCGCCGACGGTGTTCGACCACGTGAGCAACACGATGAAAATCGCCCGCGAGGAAATCTTCGGCCCGGTGCTTGCCGTCATTCGCTTCAAGACGGAGGCCGACGCCATTGCGATGGCCAACGATAGCAGCTATGGCCTGCACGCCGGGCTATGGACACGCAATCTCGATCGCGCCATGCGCGTGTCGCGTGCACTGCACGTGGGCACCGTGCATGTGAATCAGTACGACGAAGATGACATCACGGTGCCTTTCGGTGGGGTGAAGCAGTCCGGGAACGGACGCGACAAATCGCTGCATGCCTTCGACAAGTACACCGAACTCAAGACCACCTGGATGCGTATCGAATCGGCCTGATCCGCCGATCGAGCGCACTTTGCATTGGGCTGTCTCCGGCGCGACCCCTGGGTCAGAGTCGGGGAGGCCACCATCGGACTCACGGATTTCTTAACATGAACCATTCTCGTAACGAACAACTCATGGCGCGCAAGGCGGCGGCCACGCCGCGTGGCGTGGGCGTGATGGCGAGCTTTTTTGCCGATCGCGCCGAGGGCGCCGAACTGTGGGACGTCGAAGGTCGCCGCTTCATTGATTTCGCAGGCGGTATTGCCGTCCTCAACGTCGGCCACCGGCATCCGAAGATCGTCGCAGCCCTTGAGGAGCAGTTGGAGCACTTCACGCACACCTGTTATCAAGTCGTGCCGTATGAGAGTTATGTCAGTCTCGCTGAAAAGCTCAACGCGCTCACGCCAGGCGACTTCCCGAAGAAGACGGCCCTTTTCTCCACCGGCGCCGAAGCCGTCGAAAATGCCATCAAGATCGCTCGCGCCTACACGAAGCGCTCGGGCGTCATTGCGTTCGGCGGCGGCTTTCATGGTCGCAGCCTCTTTGCGGTGTCGCTGACCGGCAAGGTGCAGCCGTACAAGGCGGGATTCGGTCCCTTTCCGCCCGAGATCTACCACATCCCCTTCCCTTGCCATGGCGCCGCGCTCGACGAGACCAAGAAGGCGATGCAGCATCTTTTCAAGGCCGACATTGAGCCCTCGCGGGTGGCGGCCATCATCGTCGAGCCCATTCAGGGCGAAGGCGGCTTCAATGTGATCCAGCCCGAGGCCTTGAAGTGGCTGCGCGCATTGTGCGACGAGCACGGCATCGTGCTGATCGCCGACGAGGTGCAAAGCGGTTTTGGGCGCACCGGGAGGATGTTCGCCATGGAGCACTTCCATGAGCAGACCGGGGTGCTGCCGGACCTGATGACGATTGCCAAATCGCTGGCCTCGGGCATGCCGTTGTCAGCGGTGACAGGCCGTGCGGAGATCATGGATGCGCCCGCGCCCGGCGGGCTGGGGGGCACGTATGCAGGCAACCCGTTGGCAATTGCCGCCGCACACGCCGTGATTGACGTGATGCGCGAAGAGAAGCTGCCCGAGCGCGGCCAGATGCTTGGCGACATGCTCAAGATCCGGCTGCAGGCATTGCGCAGCGTCGTGCCTCAGATCGACGATGTGCGCGGCCTGGGTGCGATGGTCGCCGCAGAGTTCAGGGATCCCGCCACCGGCGAGCCCGATGCCGATTTCACCAAGCGGGTGCAGGCGCTGGCGTTGGAGCGAGGACTCATCTTGCTGAGCTGTGGAGTCAACGCGAATGTGCTGCGCTTTTTGTTTCCGCTGACCATACCCCACGCCGTGTTCGCCGAGGGCCTGGACCTGCTGGAGGCCGCGCTGCGCGCGGCCTGAAAGCGCCATGCCGACCGACAGGCGTGCTCAATCCGCCTGTCGTCGGCGCCAGGAGCGGTGACGCCGACCGGAGGGGCCGCTTAGGGCTTGGACGGGAGTCGCGCGCGCCGGTCGACGGTTTCGGGGCGTTCGGAGCAGAGAAGGCTGGTGCCGGGTCTCGATCCGGCGTTACGATGCGGTTTTCGCATCGCGGCCCCCCATGAGTCCCGATTCGCTCATCGCCCAAGAGCAAGCCCGCACCCCGTTGGGTCGAAACGGGCTATTCCTCCATGTCGAGGATGAACAAGCCTTCTTGCGCGGCGAATGGGAGTACATCGGCGCGCGACTGCGCATCCTGGGTTTGTGGGGCAGTGTCGCATTCGTGCTCGCGGCCTACACGGATTTCAGCGTCCTGGGCTCCAAGCCAGTGCTTTTCGGCATTCTGGCCCTGCGCTTGATCGTGCTGGCCTTCGGCATCCGACTCATCCTTCTGGGGCAAAGGGCTGAGGCCGCGGAGCACGGGCGCATGGCTCGCGCGTTGCTGGCGTTCGAGGTCTCTGTCCTGGGCGTCTTTCTCGTTCTGGTCCCAGCCTACGGGGGCGCTGTTGATTACCACGTGATTACGGCGTTGCTCTTGACGATCGCGCTGTATGCCTATGCGCCGGCATTGAGCGCAGGCTCCCTCTTGGTGGGGCCGATTTTCACGATGATCTTCCTTCTGGAAGCGGTGTTCGTGCTGCACGCGCCACCCCAGGTCACCAGCATCGTGGGCATCCTGCTTGTGTTTGCCAACTTTGCCGGCTGGCAGGTGGCCACCCAACTCAACCGGATCCAGCGCATGAACTGGATGGACCGCAATCGATTGCGACGCGAGGTTGCCGAGCGCCTCGCGGCGGAAAAGCGCGCGCTCGCGGGCGAGGATAACCTGCGCCGCCTGTTTGACACCACGCCCGTGCCCATGGTGCTCAGCCAGCAACCGAGCGGGCGGGTCCTGCGCTACAACCAGGCCGCGGAGAACCTGCTCGACCCGGCCGGCAAGGTCCGCGCAGGGGACGTCCTCTTTAGCGCCGAGTTCTTCGCCGACCCCGCGGAGTTCGCGCGGCAGCGAGAGCAGCTTTTGCGCGACAGTCGTGTCGGGCCAGTGGATGTGCATCTCAAGACCACCGACGGACGGGTTGTGGATGTGATGTTGTCATCGGCAGTCATGCAGTTCCACGGGGAGCCCGCCACGATTGCCAGTCTCGTGGAGATCACCGCACGCAAGCGCTACGAGCATGAATTGCGTCGCCTGACACAAACGGACCCACTGACCGGATTGCTCAACCGGCGCGGCTTTTTCGCCCAAGCCAGCAAGTTAATCAAGGACTTGCAGACGTCGAGCGCGGCAATGGCGGTGTTGTTGATGGATGTGGACCATTTCAAACGGGTCAATGATGCCCACGGACATGCCGTAGGCGACGAGGCTCTGAGGCAAATCGGCGCGGTGATCCAGACCCAGTTGCGCGATGCCGATGCGCTCGCCCGCGTGGGCGGAGAAGAGTTTGCCTGTCTGCTGCCGGGCACGTCGCAGCAACAGGCGATGGACGTTGCCGAGCGCATTCGCACCGCGGTCGGAATGCAAAGCATGCACTGCGCGGACGTATGCGTGGAAGTCAGCCTGAGCATTGGGGTGAGCGTGGTGGCGGATCACGAACCGCGCATCGACGAGGCGCTGAACCGCGCCGACCGTGCGATGTACGTCGCCAAGCGCGGGGGCCGTAACCGCGTGCATATCATGGTTTAGGGGAGCGTCGCCTCGGCAACGTGCCGAGGCGACATCAAGGGGTGTTGGGAGAGAGATTCGAATGCCCAGTTCAGCCAACAGCGTCAGCTCGTCGACGCGACACGAGGGATTCACGGCCGCCGGCGTGTTTGCCGACGCGCAGGTGGAGAATGGGTACGTGCGCGCCAACTGGCAGGCCATCCGCGCTCGGTTGCGCGCTGTCGGGCTTTACGGGGGTGCGGCCTTCGTGCTCACCGGGTTGGTGGACATCGCAGTGATTGGGGTCGTACCCGTTCTGTGGGTCATCATGGCCAGCCGCGTGGCGATTGCCGGCGCGGGGTGGATCCTGGTGCGCAGCAGCCTGCGCACGTCCATCCCGGTCGCGCGCATACCCGGGGTGCGGGGGCAGTTGTTCGTGTTCGAAATCCTTGCGCTGCCCATCGTCTTGCTGGAGGTCTGGACGGTGCCGGGGTCTGCGGCGTTCTACACGATGACCGTCCTGCTCCTCGTGTTTGCGCTTTACGCCTGTGTTCCCCTGTTGAGTGGTGCACCGCTATGGTTGGGACCGTTGCTGAGCCTGCCGTTCATGGGGATGGTCATTGCGGGACATCCGAACGATCTGCGCCTCATCGCAACGGCCACGGTTTTGCTGGCTCTTGCGAATCGCGTAGGCTGGCAGATTGCCGTAGCCCACGCCAAGCAACTGCGCCTGGCCTGGGCTGACCGGGATGCTCTCGAGAAGGAAGTGGCCGAGCGGCGCTCGGTTGAAAGAGCCCTGGAGCAAAGCGAATTGCGTGCCCGCCTCCTTTTCGAGGGCGCGCCGGTGGCCATGATTCTCTTGCGACTGCGTGACGGCGTGATTGTGCGATCCAATCAGGCCGCGCAAGCGTTTCTCGACGCGGGAGACCCGGCCCGACTGGCGCCCGTTTTCGTCGATGTGGACGGTGTTTCGCGGCGTCGCGACGTGTTTTTCTCCCGTGTGATGGACAGGCAGGCGCCGACGTCGATCGAGTTGCAGTTGCACACCAGCCAGGGACCGTTGCGCGACACGCTCGTTTCGGCCCAGCCCATTGCATACGAGGGCCAGCAGTGCGTGCTGGTCGGGCTGACCGATGTTTCCGATCTGAAGGCGCTGCAGCGGCAACTGCAGGATCAATCCGAGCAGGACGTCCTCACGCGGCTGCCCAATCGTCGAGGCTTCAATGCGCGAGCGCGTGCCTTGCTGGAAAACGAGGGTCAAGCGCTGGCGCTTCTGATCGCGGACCTGGACCATTTCAAGCGCGTCAACGACACCTACGGCCACCGCGTCGGCGACGAGATGCTGGCACAGATCGGCGCTCTGCTGGGAACCCACATGCGCCAGGCTGACGTGGTCGCGCGCTTCGGCGGGGAGGAGTTTGTGGCCTTGTTGGCCATCGACAACGCGGAGGCGGCGCTCGAAGCCGCCGAGCGCCTGCGCAGCTACGTCGAACTCCACCCCTTCGCCACCAGCGCTGGTGTCCTGCGGCTGAGCGTGAGCATCGGTCTGGCGCTGCGCGACAGCCCCGGGGGGGCCGGCGAGCTGTCGGCGCTGCTGGAGGCCGCCGACGAAGCGCTGTACCGTGCCAAGCACGCTGGGCGCAACCGCGTGGAGATCAAGCTGCTGTTGTCGTAAGCGACAGCCCAAAAAAGAGCGCCGGTGTCCCTCACGGCCCGGTCGAGTTCGGGCTGGCAGCACCCATCGCGACGACAAGGGCGACGGGGGAGTGCGGTCAGGCGCGACGCGTGAAAATGATCTTTTTCAAGTGTAGATTTTCGCTTCAGGCAAGGTCGAAGCGATCCAGGTGCATCACCTTGCCCCAGGCGCAGGCGAAGTCGCGCACGAACTTGAGCCCGCCATCGCTGCTTGCGTAGACCTCGGCCAACGCGCGCAACTCGGCGTTGGAGCCAAACACCAGGTCGACTTGGGTCGCGGTCCATTTCAGCGCGCCAGTCTTGCGGTCGCGGCCTTCGAACACTCCGGCCGTGCTGCTGCGCTGCCACTGTGTGCCCATGTCGAGCAGGTTGACGAAAAAGTCCTGGCTCAGTACGCCTGGGCGCTGGGTGAACATGCCGTGTTGGTTGGGGCCGAAGTTGCTGCCGAGCACCCTCAAGCCACCAACCAACACCGCCACCTCCGGCGGTGTGAGGTCAAGCAACTGCGCCTTGTCCACCAACAGATCGGCGGCAGCGTCTTCCAGCCCCGGGCGCACGTAGTTGCGGAAACCATCGGCGCGCGGCTCGAGCGCGGCGAAGGACTCCACGTCGGTCTGCTCCTGCGCAGCGTCCATGCGGCCTGGATGGAACGGCACGGCAACATCGAAGCCCGCCTGCTTGGCCGCCGTCTCAACCGCGGCGCAGCCTCCCAGCACGATCAAGTCGGCCAGCGACACCTCTTTGCCCCCGCCTGCCCTGGCATTGAAGCTGCGCTGAATGCCTTCGAGGACCGGCAGCACGGTGGTCAGTTGCTCCGGCTGGTTGACGTCCCAGTCTTTCTGCGGACTCAGGCGAATGCGCGCGCCGTTGGCCCCACCTCGCTTGTCACTGCCTCGGAAGCTGGCCGCGGCCGACCAGGCGGTGTAGACCAGTTCGCGCGTGGACAGGCCACATGCCAACAGATTGGCCTTGAGCGCGGCGATGTCGGCAGCATCGATGAGCGGGTGGCTCACCGCGGGAATGGGATCCTGCCAGATCAGATCTTCCTTGGGCACGTCGGGACCGAGGTAGCGCGCCTTGGGGCCCATGTCGCGGTGGGTGAGCTTGAACCAGGCGCGGGCGAAGGCATCGGCGAGCGCGTCGGGGTGCTCGTGAAAGTGCTTGGAAATCGGCGCGTAGATTGGATCGAAGCGCAACGACAGGTCGGTCGTGAGCATCGTTGGCTTGTGTTTTGTGCCGGGGTCGGCTGCGTCCGGGACGATCTCGGGCGCGTCCTTGGCCACCCACTGGTGCGCGCCGGCGGGGCTCTTGGTCAGTTCCCACTCGTAGCCGAACAGCATGTCGAAATAGCCAGTGCTCCATTGTGTGGGCTTGGGTGTCCAGGTCACTTCCAGGCCGCTGCCGATCTGGTCGGCTCCTTTGCCACTGCGGAAGCTGCTGAGCCATCCCAGACCCTGCTGCTCGACCGGCGCCGCTTCTGGCGCAGGGCCCACGTGCGTGGCGGGGCCGGCTCCATGTGTCTTGCCGAACGTGTGGCCGCCGGCGATCAGCGCCACGGTCTCTTCGTCGTTCATCGCCATGCGGGCAAAGGTTTCGCGGATGTCGCGGGCGGCAGCCAGTGGGTCGGGATTGCCGCCGGGGCCTTCGGGGTTGACGTAAATCAGCCCCATCTGTACAGCGGCCAGCGGGTTCTCCAGGGCGCGCTCGCCGCTGTAGCGCTTGTCGTCGCCCAGCCAGGTTTTTTCCGAACCCCAGTACGCGGCGTGATCGGGTTCCCACACGTCGGCGCGACCACCGCCGAAGCCGAAGGTCTTGAAGCCCATCGACTCCAGCGCGACGTTGCCGGCCAGGATCATCAGGTCGGCCCAGGAGATCTTGCGGCCGTATTTCTGCTTGATCGGCCAAAGCAGGCGGCGCGCCTTGTCGAGGTTGACGTTGTCCGGCCAGCTGTTGAGCGGGGCAAAGCGCTGTTGGCCGCTACCTGCGCCGCCACGGCCGTCCCCGATGCGGTAGGTGCCGGCGCCGTGCCAGGCCATGCGGATGAACAGGGGGCCGTAATGGCCGAAGTCGGCCGGCCACCAGTCCTGGGAATCGGTCATCAGCGCGCGCAGATCGGCCTTGACCTTGCCCAACTCGATGGTTTTGAATGCCTTTGCATAGTCGAAGCTCTCGCCCATCGGGTTGGACTTGGCCGCGTTCTTGCGCAGGATGTCGAGGTTGAGTTGCTCGGGCCACCAGTCACGCGTCGAGGGGCCGCTGGCTGCGGTGTGGGCGAACGGGCATTGGGATTGGGATGGCATGTCCACGTGGGTCTCCTTGAGACGCTGGATGCGGAGAAATGTGAAACCGTCTGAAACGGGCAGCATGCACTTTAGGCGTCGGCGTTAGAAATTGAAAATTAGATGCTTTCATGCGATCGATTGAATAAGCCTTCCGATCGACACGGGGATGGTCGCGAGTCGGATCTATGTCAACGTACGCTTCCGACCCTCCGGCCAGCGGCTCGCTGCGCTTGGCCGCCGTCGATTTCGAGCTTCCCCCTGAGTTGATCGCACAACATCCGACGCTTGAGCGCCTGTTTCGTGCACGGCGCCAATTGCAACCGGGCAACGTGCTGGTCTGCAACTGCGCAAAGGGCACCACGGCGGGCATGTGCGGAAGCAAGTCAGGCAACGTACTCGGCGCCAACCGTCTCTGGATGCCATTTGCCCAAATCATCGCAGCGGTGGCCGCCCGCGTATGCGCACCCACCAGCTTGCCGGCGGCTGCTCAGCGCCCCAGCGTCGCACCATGCCCTGTCAGATCGGCGCGATCGCCTTTCACCAGAAGTGCGTTGCTTGGTGCACTTGCGACGCCGCTGGCTTGTCGCGTAATCGCCGTGCTGCACGGCGGGGAGTGCCCGCCACATGCGGCGTGACGTTCATCTCTCGGCATGCCATGACGAAGCCGCGCGTCGTAGCCCTTGTCGGCACCAACCGTCAATCGAACTTCGCGGAGCATGGTCGCAGCCACGTCGCCGTCCGCGTAGCCATTGGCGATGCCTGCCCCCACGTTGACGAGCAGACCGCGGAGGGTGCCGGTGAGCACATGCCCGAGGCAGCTCAGCTGCGCGGGAACAGGTCAGATCCCAAGTACCATCTGAAAGATAAACAGGATGAGCGGCCCCATAAGTTCGCCCACTTTACACTCTGGAACCAGGAGTTAAACATGGCTGACTTTCCACTGAGTCCGCAGCAGCTTGACGTATACATGGATCAAAGCATCCATGAAGGTGTACCCCTCTACAACATAGGTTGTTACCTGGACATCAAGGGCACTCTGGATTTCCCTGCACTCCAGAAGGCAGTACAACTGGCATTTGATCGCCAAGAGGTGCTCCGTGTAGCGTTTGAGCGCGATGAGGAGACCGCAGCCGTCACACAGCGCGTGCAGGAGCGTTTCGTTTATGAATTGCCGCTGATCGATTTGAGTGATCGCTCAGATGCCCAGGCGCAAGCCTCATCCCAGTTGCGAGAGCGATTCCTTACGCCATTTGATACTCGAGTCTCGCCACTGTGCGATTTCGCACTGATACGGATAACCGAATCACGCCATTATTTTCTCGCGCGCGTCCATCATCTTATTGCTGACGGTCATGGCGTACAGCAGCTTCTTGTATTCATCCAAGAGACCTACAACGGGCTTCTCAAGCACGATACCGAGCTTCCCCTCGCGCCATCCTATTTCGATTTCGTGCGGAAGCAGCAGGCTTACTTAGCGTCCAAGCACTTCGAAGCCGACCGGCGCTACTGGCAGCAACGCTTTCCCAAAATTCCGCCGGTCTTGTTCCCGCCAAAATCTCGCTCGCATGCGCAAGTGCGACAGGGGGATACTCATCGGGTGGTCTGGACCATTCCGCGTGGTGACTACAACGCCATGAAGCGCGTCGTCGCGGGAATGGGTTTGTCCGAGGTGCATTTCCTACTCGCGATCATCAGCCTGACATGCTTCAGATTGCTGGATCAACCCTCAGTCTGCATTGGAGTCCCGGTGCGCAATCGCATTGGCGCGCAAGAGAAGGCGACGGTCGGCATGTTCGCCTCGATGCTGCCGTTGGTCGTCGACTGCACTTTCGATCAACCGTTCTCCATGCTGATGGCGGCCATTGCCGCGAGACTACGTAGCGACTACCGGCATCAAAATTTTCCAATTTCGGAGATCCATCGTGGGCTCAACCTAGCCTCCGGCGGCCGGGCGCGCATTTATGACCTCATGTTCTCGCTTGTGCATTTCGAAGCAGATGGCGCTCTGCGCGGAGCACGCTACGACGTATTCCCACTCTTTAGCGGTTTGGCCAATACTGCACTGATGATTTATATGGTGGACCATAGCGAGGAGGCGAGCGTCCAGGCCGAACTGGTTTTCAATCCAGATGCCCTACAGCGCGCGGATGTTCAGAACATTCGTGACAGACTAGCTCTGGCCTTCACGCAAGCGCTGCAACGCCCTGAACTGCCATTGGGGGAATTCAGTCTTCTCACGACCAACGAACAAGAGCGCATCCTTCAAGACTTTGGACGTGGGCCCATGCTATCGCCCGACCCCAGGTTGATCCCCGAACGTGTCGCAGCACACGCCGTGAGCCAACCCGAAGCACTGGCCGTGGTCTACGAAAATGAGAACCTAACCTTCGGCATGCTTGCGCGCAGGGTGAACTCCCTAGCACAGGCGCTACGCGCGTTGGGCGTGGGGCCTGATGTGTTGGTCGGCCTGCATGTGCACCGCGGGCTCGACATGATCGTCGGCATTCTCGGCATACTCACCGCAGGAGGTGCGTTCGTTCCGCTGGACCCGGCGCAACCTGCCGCACGACTTTCTATGCTCCTGGATGAAGCGCGACCTCCCGTCGTGCTTTGCGAAGTCCCAGGCGCCATGGCGAACCTAGTGCCGAATGGCACGCGAATTTTGAGTTTTGACGATCTCGATGCCGTCGATGGGCTGAATGCTGATGCTTCCATCTCAGCCCCGGCACCCAGTCCGAGTGACCTTGCCTATCTCCTGTACACCTCCGGGTCAACTGGAACGCCGAAGGGGGTGCTGATCGAACATCGAGATCGGAAGAG
>JABBOE010000152.1 GCA_019351955.1 Pseudomonadota bacterium | reverse complement strand
GGGCTGAAGCGCCTGCCCGTCGCCCTGCAGGCGGCCACCACGGTGTTGCTGAGCCTATTTCTCATCGTCCCCGTGGGCATGTCGATCGTGGCCGGGCTCACGCGCAATGACTTCGTCGGCCTGCGCAGCGGCCTGACGCTGCGCTGGGTGGTGCAGGTCTGGGTGCTTTACCAGGACGCCATCTGGCTGTCGCTGGAAATCGCTCTGGCCACTCTGCTCATCACGCTGCTGGCAGGAGTGCCCTGCGGCTACGCCTTGTCGCGCAGCCGCGGCAAGGCGTACCGTACGCTGGAAAGCATGCTGATGCTACCGGTGGCCATGCCTGGCCTGGCCAGCGCGCTTGGCTTGCTGGTGGTATACGGCAGCTTGCACGCCTTTCGCGTCAGCGCCTGGTTTATCGTCGTCGGCCATGTGATCTTCACTCTGCCATTCATGGTGCGCTCGGTCTCCGCGGTGTGTTCGAGCATCGACCTGCGCACCCTGGAGGAGGGCGCCGCAAGTCTCGGCGCAGGATTCGGCGAGCGCTTTCGTAGTGTGGTGCTGCCCAATATTCGGCCCGGCATCCTGGCTGGCGCGCTCACCGTGGTCACGCTGTCGATTGGCGAGTTCAACCTGACCTGGATGCTCAGCACGCCCATGACCAAAACGCTGCCTGTGGGCCTCGCCGACGCCTACGCCTCGCTGCGCCTGGAAGTCGGCAGCGCCTACACCCTGATCTTTTTCCTCATGATCATTCCCCTGCTGGTACTCATGCAGCGCCTGGGCGTGAACGACCCCGACAAGCGAGCCTCCCGATGAAGCAAGCGTCCGTTGCGATCACCCTGCGACACTGCGGCAAAACATTTGACCATGGCCAGCTCGCGCTGCGCCCGGTCGACCTGTCCATCGCCACCGGCGAAACCATGGTCCTGCTCGGCCCGTCGGGCTGCGGCAAGACCACCATGCTGCGCCTCATCGCCGGTCTGGAGCGCCCCGACCCCGGCGGGACCGTGCTGTTCGATAACGAGGACGTGACCCAGCAGCCCATCGAATCGCGCCAGGTGGGCATGGTGTTTCAGAGCTACGCTCTTTTCCCGAACATGACGGTGCGCGGCAACATCGGCTACGGGCTGCGCATCCGACGCTTCCCTGCCGCCGAGATCACGCGGCGCGTTGACGAACTGCTGGACCTGATGCGCCTGCGCGAATTCGCCGATCGCGCGGTGGTACGGCTCTCCGGCGGCCAGCGGCAACGGGTGGCCCTGGCCCGCGCGTTGGCGCCGCGCCCGCGCGTGCTGCTGCTGGATGAACCCCTCACCGCGCTCGACGCCCAACTACGCGAAACCCTGCGCGTGGAGATGAACACGCTCCTGCGTCAGCTCGGCATCACCACCATCTACGTCACCCACGACCAGGCCGAGGCCATGGCGCTGGGTGACCGCATCGTGGTGATGAGCGCCGGTCGCATTGAGCAGATCGGAACGCCGCGCGAGATCTACTACAACCCAGCTAACCTGGCAGTGGCACGGTTCATCGGCACGCTCAATCAATTGACCGGCGAGGTGCGCGAGGGCCACTTCCACTGTGCGGGCTGCGCCGCCCCCATTGCCCTGCCCAAGCATTTCCCGCACGGCAGCGCCATTGGGTTCCGTCCGGAAGACGCGCGCATCGTGCCGCACGCCGAGGCGACCCTGGTCGGGCGCGTGCTCCAGGCTGTATTTCTCGGCGACCACACACGCATCACGGTGGGCGAGATCGGCGACGCCCCGGTGCTGGTTGCCATAGCTGGCCGCGTGGAGGTCGCGCCGTCTGGGCGCATCGGCTTGGCCATCGCACCAGATGGCTGGCTGAATCTGCCACTGGATGCCGCATGATTCTTTGCCAGATTTCCGACCTGCACATCAAGCGCAAAGGTGCGCTGGCCTATGGCCGCGTGGATACTGCAGGCTATCTCGCGCGCTGCCTTGAACGCATCTGCGCCTTGCGGCCCCTGCCTGATGCCGTGGTCATCACCGGCGATTTGGTCGACCGGGGCGATGCCGAGGAATACGCACACCTGCGTGAACTGCTTGCCGCCTTGCCCCTTCCCCACTATCTGGTGGTGGGGAATCATGACAGCCGGCAGGCGCTGCGCGCGGTCTTCCACGACCACGCCTATCTCGGCCCCGACGACGGCTTCGTGCAGTACACCGCCGACCTCGGGCGCTGCCGGTTGATTGTGCTCGACACCCAGGATCCGCCGCACAGCGGGGGAAGTCTGTGCGAGGCACGGCTGGACTGGCTGGACGAACAAATGCGGCTCGCGGGCGAGCAGCCGGTGATCCTGGCCATGCACCACCCACCCTTCGCCACCGGCATCGCGCATATGGACGCGATTGGAATGCCCGGCACCGTGCGTGCGCGCCTGGCCACAATCGTTGCGCGGCATCCAAATATCGAGCGCATCCTCTGCGGCCACCTGCACAGGCCGATCCAGCACCGATTCGCCGGCACCCTGGCTTCCACGTGCCCCAGTCCCGCGCATCAGGTCGCATTCGACATCCGGCCGGAGGCGCCCTCCGCCTACCGCCTCGAGCCGCCCGCTTTCGAGATCCACGCCTGGCTGCCCGGCGAGGGCCTGGTGTCTCATCTCGTGGCGGTAGACGAATCTCCCGGCCCCTACCCGTTTTTCCACCCGGACGGAGAGCTCATTGACTGAGTGTCAGGCCGATTGCTGCCGCCACCAACATGCCCCGCCCGGCGAAATCCAAGGCAACTTCGCCCCAATGGCAGAGTCAGCTGCTTGGCAGCACCGGTTCGTGGCTGACAACTCGGCACCCAGCGCTGGTCGTAAGTCGTGAGTCGCGACGGTCCGCAATCCCCGGTGATCCAACCCGCACCCGCAAGATGAAGCGGCGGTGCCCGCCAACCGCCGCGTCCCATACGGCGTACGTGGCGGAAGTGACCTGCGAATCTTGCTGAAGAACGTTTTCTGATCGACCAGCACCGCCGAATCAGGGCCAGTGCCCGGTGGGTCCCAGATCACTGTGCCGCCGGTTTGCGACTCCGCGCGCACCCGTCGCAACACCGCACCCCCCCGTCATCGCTGTCTGCGACTCTATCTTTTCTAAACAGTGCTCGGCGCTGAACCCCAGGAGAAGTCTTTCGCCGCAATGCGCCTATTCTCCAAGGGTGTGGCCCCGGTAAGTCTGGTCGACCGCATCCCGTCCGGGCCAGCAAGCGGGCCTATCATTGCTCGCGCCATGCGAACCCTGATCCTGATCCGCCACGGAAAGTCAAGCTGGGCCGACCCTGCAAGACCCGACCGCGAGCGGGAACTCGATTCGCGCGGTCAACGCGACGCGCCGGCGATGGGCCGGCGCTTGGCAAAGCGCGGCGTCAGACCCGACCTGATCGTCGCGAGCCCGGCCCAGCGCGCTCTCGCGACAGCGCGGCTGATCGCCGCTGAGCTCCCCGCCCGGCACCGCGAAATTATCGTCGACGAGAGGCTGTACGGGGCCACGCCCCTGGACCTTCTCGCGGTGGTCCAGGGGCTGGACAAGCAACTCCACTGCGTGATGTTGATCGGGCACAATCCCGGGCTGAGCGAGTTCGCCCATACCTTGTGCGACGAGGTCGCCGAACTTCCGACCTGCGGCGTCGCAGCGATGGAGTTCGACGTCAAGTCGTGGCCCGAAATCGGCCGCGCAACCCTCGCCGGCGTGGACCTGGACCGCCCTGGGAGGCACTAGCAAGGCCACGAGCCGTCTCGAGGCCGGATTTGCAAAATGGGTTGCAGTGTCATAGTCGCGCCTGCCGATGGCCTTGCTTGTCGCCGACATCGTCCCGCCCTTGGCTTGGAGCCACCGCTTGCGCGCGAAGGGCGGGGAGATGTCAACGAAATCAGGAGCGTTTCGATTTCGGGGAGTGGCCGGGATGGGTCTCCTGCGCGCGCAGCAGCACCCAGGCGCCGGAGGCCGTGAGCCATGCCGCGGTGAACCAGAAGGCGGGCACGACATCGCCGCGCGCCTGGGCGATCAGCCCCAGCACCAATGCGCCAATGGCGTAGCCCGTATCGCGCCAGTAGCGGTAGGTGCCCAGCGCCGAACTGCGCCAGGTTGGATAGGCGATGTCAGCAACCGAGGCAATCAGGTTGGGGTACAGCAGCGCCATGCCCACACCCATCACCACGGCCGTGACGGTCCAGGCCACGAATTCCTCCACCAGAACCACTGCGGCGACGCCGGCAGCGAGCAACCACAATCCAGCCACCACCAGCGTGCGCCGACCGATGCGGTCGGAGAGCAGCCCGGTCCACAGCTGCGACACACCCCAGCTCAGCCCATAGACCCCGGTGACCCAGCCCACCTGCACCAGGCTCAGGCCCTGCGCATGCAGGTACAGCGGAAACAGTACCCACAGCAAGGTGTCGGCCACCTTGTTCGCCACGCCAGCCTGGCACAACGCCGAGAAGGTCGGATGCCGGAACGACACGTAGCCAAAGACCTGCATTGAGGTTGGGTGTTCGGGCAGCCCCTCGGCAAAGCGTGGGCGCAGCCCGGTGTGCATTCCGCTGGCGTGGCGGTGGCGCTCGGCGTGCGCCCACGGCAGGGTCTCGCGGACGAACAGCAGCGCGGTCAGCAGGGCGAACACAATGACCACGGTGGCAAAGCCCAGCAGGGCCAGGCGCGGTCCATAGAGCTGCGCCAGATAAGCGGTCGCCAAGCCGGCCAGGCCGACCGCGGCATAGCCGGCGAACTCGTTGATTCCGGTGGCCAGGCCGCGCTGCTCGGGCCGGGTAATGTCAATCTTGCTGGTGACGGTCATGCTCCAGGCAAAGCCTTGGTTGATGCCGAGGAAGCCATTCGCCGCGACGATCCACCACCAAGACTGCGCGAAATAGATCAGCAGCGGGATCGGGATGGCTGCGACCCAGCCCAGGACGAGCACCGTCTTGCGTCCGATGCGCTCGGAGAGACGCCCAGCGACGAAGTTCAGCGCGCCCTTGACCAGGCCGAACGAAATGACGAAAGCCAGCAGATACAGGAAAGAGGACTTGGGAACACCAAAGTCACGGCCCGCGACCACTGGCAGCACGGTGCGCTCCATGCCGATGACCAGACCGACGAAGAACACCTGCACCGCCTGCCACACGAACTGGTGCAGATTGGCGCGAATGCCCTGGATATAGGGCGCGTGGCTGGCACCATCCGTGGCGGATGCTTCCATTACGCAGCGATATTCTGGGCGACGATGCGGTCCATCGCGAGCGGGCGCGATGGAATCTGCGCCAGCAATGCGTCGACGTACGCTTCACGCGCCTGGCTCAGGGCCGGGTTCCAGCGCTTCTCGAACGCCAGTGTCGACGACGGCTTGCCCGACAAACCGGCCCGGCACACGCTGCCGGCCTGATGGCCTGGATAGATCTCGATCGCGTCGGGATGGGTCAGCAGCTCGTCATGCAAGGTTTCGTACAGCATGTTCGCCATCTCGCGCTCGCATCCGGCCAAGTCTGGACGCCCGATGGCGCCGACGAGCAGGGTGTCGCCCATGAGCACGAACCAGGGCGCCGCGTTGACAATGAACAGAATGGCGCTCATGAACGGTCTATTCGCTCAGGCTGTGGCAAATTCCAGTGGCAACCCGGCAGCGCGCCACTCGGGCACGCCTTCGGCTGCCTTGCTGGCGCGCAGACCGTGCCGCGCCAGCAGCTTGACGGCCGCGTCGGACATGATGCAAAACGGGCCGCGGCAATAGGCGACCACTTCGCGGTCCCGCGGCAGTTCCTCGATCCGCGCCTCAAGTTCGTCCAGCGGCACCGAGCGCGCGCCGGGGATGTGCGCAGTGCGGAACTCGCTCTCGGGGCGCACGTCCAGCAGCACGACATCGCCGGCACGCACCTTCTCCAGCAGCGAGTGGCCGCTCTCCAGCGTGAGCCGCTCGAGCCCCGCGAGCAGACGGTTCATGACGACCTGCAGTTCAGCCAGATGCGATTCGGCCAAACCGCGCAGTGTGACCCACAGGGCCGACACGTCCGCGCCGCTGAGCCGGTAACTGCGGCTTTTGCCGTCTCGCCGCACGGCGACAAGTTGCGCTATGCGCAGCACCCGAAGGTGGGCGCTGGCAAGCTTGACATCAACGGATGCCGCCTGCGCCAGCACCTCCACGGACTTCTCTCCCTGCGCGAGCAATTCGAGCAGTTCGAGCCGCTTGGGGCTGGCCAACGCCGCACCGATGCGCGCGACTTGACCATACAGATGGTCTTTCATTTCGCGGGGTTTCATACGCACATCCTAACGATTACACGAATGTTGGTCTCGTCAGGATCTTCCCGGAGCAGCAGCCGAGCGGGGAGCGCCCGCAAGGCGCACGGCGCGGATCTGCCGGAAAGGCCTCGTGGGCAGCCGCACGCGCACCAGTCGGTGCCGTGATGCGATCGGCCGCTTTCGGGGGAGGCTGCGCGAAGGCTCAAGAACGGTGCGTTTTCACCCTCCCGCGCCCATGATTGAACCTGCGTCGCGCGTCATCAGCGGACCCCTGCCCCCCCAGCCGGCGGGGCGGGCGGCCGCGTCAGCCCGCAAAGACGGGGGTGTCGCCGCGGGGCGCGCTCACGTGGCTTGTCGCGGAGAAGATTTGGCCCAGATGCGCAATGGCCGTCTCGATCTGCGTGGGTGTGGCTGTTGCATACGACAGGCGCAAGGTGTTGCGCGGCGCGACGCCTGCCGCGTAAAACGCTGTCCCCGGCACATAAGCCACTTTGCGCGCAAGCGCTAGCGGCAGCAGCGCTGCGGCGTCCGCGCCTTCCGGCAGGCGCAGCCAGAGGAACATGCCGCCTTGGGGAACGTCCCAAAGCACGGTGTCGGGCATGTAACGGGACAGCGCAGCGAGCATGGCGTCGCGCTGCGCTCGGTACAGGGCGCGGATGCGGGGGAGTTGCGCATCCAGCAGGCCATCGTCCAGCACCCTGAGCACCAGTCTTTGCGTCAGGCTGGACGTCTGCAGATCCGCGGCTTGCCGCGCCAGGGTCATCCTGGCGATGACATCCTGCGGCGCGTGCACATAGCCGAGACGCAGTCCGGGCGAGAGCACTTTGGAGAAGGTCCCCAGCAAGATGCTCTGGCCTGGCAGCTGCGCGGCCAGCGGCCTGGGCGGGGGGCCATCGAACCAAAGCTCGCCGTACGGGCCGTCTTCCACCAAGGCGATCTCGCTGTCTCGCAGCGCCAGTGCCCATTGCGCGCGGCGCGCAGCGGTCATGGTTTGCCCTGTGGGATTGCGGAAGTCCGGCTGCAGGTAGACCATGCGCGCATCGCGGCGTGTCGCAGCCTGCAGCGCGGGCAACGCTCCGTCGGCATCTTCATCCAGGTCGACGAACTGCGGGGCATACGGCGCGAAGGCCTGCAGGGCGCCGAGGTAGGTCGGGCGCTCCACCAGGACCGTGCTGCCCGGGTCGATCAAGACGCGGCCCACCAGATCGAGCCCCTGCTGCGAGCCGCTGGTGATGAGAACTTCGTCGGCCGTGGCGGCCACGCCCTGCGCGCTCAGGTGCGCGGCAACCCACTCTCGCAAGGGCGCAATGCCCTCGCTCGGACCGTACTGCAAGGCCGCATGCGCCTGGGTATCGAGCACCTCGGCACAGGCGGCACGAAGCGCATTCACCGGGAAACTGTCAGCCGCGGGCAAGCCGCCTGCCAACGAAATCATTCCCGGCTGCTCGGTGAGCTTGAGCAGTTCGCGGATGGGTGAGGTGGTGTAGCGCGCACTGCGCTGGGACAGGGTGATGGACATCGCGTCAGCTCCTTTTCGGAGTGGGGTTGCGCGCAGCATGCACCGGCATGCGCCGCGCCAGGAGGACGACGCCGAGCACGCCGCCGGCGAACAGCAGCGTGACGACATCGAGCGTTTCGTGCAGCAGCGCGGCCGCAGCGAGCATCGACAGGAAGGGCTGCAACAGCTGCAGTTGCGAAATGCGCACGGTGCCGCCCAGCGCCAGGGCGCGATACCAGGCAAGAAAGCCCAGCCACATCGAGACCACGGCGACATAGGCGAATCCACCCCAGGCCGATGCCTGTACCGCCGCCGTTGGCCTGAGCCAGCAGGCCGCGGGCACGGTAACTGGCAAGCTCAGCACCAGCGCCCAGCTGATGAC
>JABBOE010000151.1 GCA_019351955.1 Pseudomonadota bacterium | reverse complement strand
CCCACCACCAGTACTGAGCGCGACCACAGGCGCTGCGTCCGCCCACCCAACAGCGTCTGCCGAACTACAAGCAAAAGCGCGAACTGCATCAGGTACGCCACGCCAAGGAAGCGAAGCGCATAGCGGTGGGGGAAAAACAGCTTCGCAAAAATGAAAAACAACGGGCCGGTGCTGATCATGCTGGCAATCAAAACACAAAGCAAAAGCGTGCGTAGGGAATTGACGCGGTCGCGCTGGTAGGCGCCGAATGTGATGTAAAGCAGCAACATCACCCCCGCGAATATCGCCGAAGGCAGTAAAGTGAGCTGCACGCCGGGCAGATCCGGATTGTGGCTGCCAGCGAACAGGGTGAGCGTGATTCCAGCCAGCACGCCAGAGAGCGTGAGCAGGATGAAGTCGGTCAGCAACTCCAGAACCGTCCGGGTCGGGACGTACTGGTCGAAGACGCGGATCATGGATGAATTCCCTCTTGGCAGGCGGCCACCCTTCATGCGTGCGCGAGGCACGGTGCACGAGGCGTTGACGGATGTTTTCACATCGACAGGCCCGGGGTAATCCCCTGATGCAGGGAGATCGCGGCACGTCGGAGTGTCATAGACTGGCTTCAAACTCGGGCCCGCTGTGTCAAACCAGCATGGTGGCATCGGGCCGCCCACATGCTCGGCCCTAACTGCCCAGGACACCGTGTGCCTTGCACGCTTTCTCAGGAGAAACTCATGCGCGTCGTTTCATGGTTGCTCGTCCGCCGCTTGTCCATCGTGTTCGCCGCCGCCACGGCCCTACTGTTGTCGGCGTGCGCGAGCAACAACTTCCCGCCCGCACCCTCCACGGCCGCGGCATCCGACTACCACTACATCATCGGCCCCGGTGACACGCTGCATATCACCGTGTGGCAAAACCCGGACCTCTCCTCCACCGTGCAGGTGCGCCCCGACGGGCGCATCTCCTCGCCACTGGTCAGCGGCATGTTGGCCGCCGGGCTGACCGCCGATCAGCTCGCTGCCGAGATCTCCAAAGACATCGCGAAATATGTGCGCGACCCCGTGGTGACGGTGGTGGTGAGTGACTTCCATGGCGCTTTGAGCCAGCAGGTGAGCATCGTTGGCGCTGCCGCCAAGCCGCAGAGCATCCCTTACCGCGACAAGATGACCCTGCTCGATGCGATGATCACGGCCGGCGGACTCAGCCCCTACGCTAACGGCAACGCTGCCGTGCTCATCCGCGACGGCAAGTCCTACAGTGTTCGCCTCGACGGTCTGCTGCGCCAAGGCAACATGGCCGACAACGTGCCCCTTCTCCCAGGCGACACCATCGTAATTCCGCAGGGCTGGTTCTGACACCAGCAAGGCCGGCTTCGGCTGGCACTTACACTGGACCACACTGATCCGGGGGACTTTGCCATGCATCTTCGTCGCAACGCGCTCGCCAGCGCGATCATCGCCGCCTGTGCCGGCTACTCTGCCGCGCAGGCCCAGGTTCTGCACGCGGTGCCCGCGTTACCGGCACAAGCCGAATCCGGCGCTGCGCCCGAAACCGTGGGCACTCCGCCAACGACGTATATTTCGCCGTCGCTCGCGGTTCTTGCAACCGAAACCAGCAATGCCAATTTCGGCACGGGGTTGACCACACGCAGCGACACGATCCTACAGGTTGTGCCGCGTGTGGTGCTGATATCGGATCACGCGCGATGGCGTGTGCGCGGCGACTTCAGTCTCAACGGGTTGTATTACGCACGCGGCACGCAGATCAATCAGGTGCTGCCGAGGGGCTATCTCGCCTTGAATTCCGAGATTGTCGACCGGTTGTTCTACTTCGATGCCAGGGTGCAATCACAGCAGAATGTCATCAATCCCTACGTCGGGCAGGCCGGCAACGCCACGTCGAACCAGTACACCTCGACCCAATACCGCATCAGCCCCTACGTTGACCGCCTGATCAACCCGAATCTGCGCTTTATCGCGCGCAGCGACGACACTTGGACGAAGGTCAACAACGTGCCCTCAGGCACCAGCATTTTTGGCGGACGCTATCTTGTGCAGACGGCCGGCCTCGATCAGCGCCCACTGCCTTGGGGCTACACGCTCTTGGCCCGCCAGGAGGACGCGAGCTACGACGGACTCCCCTACGCGTCGCTCAAGGATACAGCGGTTCGTGCCATCGGCAACCGTGCGATCTCGAATCAGTTGACGCTCGGTCTGATCGCCGGCTACGAAAAAGTGCAGGCCTTCCTCGCCGAGGAAAACAAGCCGATCTATGGTGTTCGCGGCGGGTGGAGGCCCAATGCCTACGGGCAGGTTGAGGGCACGCTGGAGCACCGCTATTTCGGTATGGGCTGGAACCTCCAAGCCACCGGGGGCACAGCCATCTCGCGGTTCAACCTGAGCTGGACGCGCGGGCCGTCGACCTATCTCGCTGGCCTGGCTACCAACGCCGCGCCGGGGACCAACATCACTGGCTTGGTCGACGGTCTACTGCTTTCGCAGTACCCCAACCCGGTGCAGCGGGCCCAAGCGGTGCAAGCCCTGCTCAACGGCAGTGGGCTGCCCTCAGGGCTTGCCATCGGGAGCAACTTCTACACGTCGTCGGCAACGCTGCAAAACAACCTGACCGCGACCGCGCTCCTTCTGCGTGAGCGTAACAGCTACGCGCTGTCCATCTATCGCACCAAAACCGAGGACCTGTTTTTGCCCGGCCAAAGCCTGCTGCAGGCCATCCAGACGCTTTCGAGCGATAACACCCAGACGGGCGTTGCCTTCAATTTCGGTCGGAGGTTGTCGCCAATTGATAACCTGAACATCACAGTCCTGCGTGCCAACAATTCGGGGTTTGGCATCAACGAGGGGCGAAGCGCGCGCCAAACCAGCTTCATTGCCCAGTTCGATCACCAGTTTTCGCCCAGGACGATGGGCCTAGTCGGGTTACGACGGCAGTTCCTCAAGTCGACGACAGTCGGCAATTCCAGTGAATCCGCCGTGTTTGCAGGGCTGGTTCACCGCTTCTGATCCGGCCCCATGTACGAGCAGTTCTACGGGTTTAGCGCGCCGCCGTTCCAGATCAACCCGGATCCGAGCTTCTACTTCGAAAGCAAGGGTCACGGCAGCGCGCATCAGTATCTGCGCTTCGGCGCGTTCCAGGGCGAGGGCTTCATCGTCGTCACCGGCGAAATCGGCGCAGGTAAAACCACGCTGCTGCGTGCGCTCTTGGCCGAACTCGATCCGTCCAAAGTGGTTGCGGCGCAAATCGTCAGCACCCAGCTTGAGGCCGGGGAACTGCTCTCGGCTGTGGCACTGGCCTTCGGCATTCCATGCGATGGCATGAGCAAGGCCAAGCTGCTGGTCACGCTCGAGGCGTATCTGGCATCGCTGGCCACGGTCAACCGGCGCGCGCTGCTCATCATCGACGAGGCGCAGAACCTCGGTCCGGCAGCGATCGAAGAGCTGCGCATGCTCTCCAACTTCCAGTTCGGCAACCGTGCCCTGCTGCAAAGCTTTCTGGTCGGGCAACCCGAACTGCGTGAGATCCTGCGCCTGCCACAGATGGAGCAGTTGCGCCAGCGCGTCATTGCCAGCTGTCACCTCGGGCCGATGGATGGGCTCGAGACGCGCGGTTACGTCGAGCACCGTCTACGTCACGTCGGCTGGATCGACCGTCCGCAATTCGATGACGCCTCGTTCGACGCCATCTTCCAATGGACGGGCGGGGTGCCGCGGCGGATCAACATGCTGTGCAGCCGGCTGCTGCTCTCGGCCTTTCTTGACCAGGCGCAGGGCATCGACGCCGCGCGTGTCGACCGCGTCAGTGCAGAAATTTCCGCAGAGCTCAGCGGCGGCGTCCCCGCTGAGCCGTCGGACACGCCGGAAAGATCCCAGCGCGAGACCACGAATGACTCCGCTCCCGCCACACCCAAGCCCAAGCGCAAGTCGTCGGCGAAGCCCGAATCGCAGGTTTCGGGCGCCGAAGCACGCTTTCCGTTCGCGCTGAAGGCACCGCCGGTCGAACACATCGAACCCGGCGCCTACCTCGACCTTGACCTTCCCGTCGATACGGCCGCCGCGCAGGCCCGTGACGACAACAGCCCGCTGCTTTGCGTCGCTGCCTCGCTGGAAGCGCAGCTCGTGTTTAGCAGCCTTATGCGAGCCTTCGCCCAGCGCGAGGATCTGCCCCGGGCGCTCTTGGTGCAGATCCTCGGTCCCGACTCCTTGGCCGACATGCAGTGCGCAGCCCGCAATGCGACCGACCTCGGTCTGGCCCAGTCCGGATTCGTGCTTGACCTTCAGGCACGCACACTGCCCGGGCGCATGGCCGAGGTCATCGCGACGTTTGCCGGACTGATCAACCAGCACGCGCCGAGCGCAGTGGTCATCTGCGATGACACAGCAGCCAGCACCGCGTGCGCCGTCGCCTCCAGTCTGTGCGGCGTGCCGATGATACGCATCGGCGCAGGACGGCGACACGGCGGCAGGACCGATCCACGCGAGGTCAACCGCACGCTCGGCGACATTGCGGCAAGCCTTTTGTGCGCCAGCGAACGCCAGGCGCACAATCGCCTGCAGGCTGAAGGCGTGCAGGCCGCGCATCTGCATATGCCAGGCAATCCCCTGATCGATACCCTGCATCAGAGCATTGCGCGTTGTGCCGATCCCGCGCATACGCTGAAGTTGCATGGCGGCGCCAGCGGGCTGCTCGCCCACTCCAAGGGTTATGCACTGGTCTGGCTCGAACATGCCGCCCATACGATGGCGCCGCAGGCACTGGGCGAACTCGACACTGCGCTGCGCCGCATCGCTCACACCGTTCCCATCGTGTGGCCGATGCCGAAAACGCTTGCGGCCGTGGTTCCACATCGCCCCGCCGGGGAATCCCACATCGCCGCGCTGCCGGAGCTGGGCTACCTTGAACTCCTCGGCCTGTTGCGCGAAGCCAGTTGCGTGTTTACTGACAGCGGGTGGATGCAGGACCAGGCAACCGCGCTGCGCATCCCCTGCCTGACCGTTGCTGATCGCACCGAGCGTCAAGCCGCACTGCTCGACGGCACGTGCGTGCTCGTGGGCACCAGCCTGAGGCGCATGTTCGCCGAGCTATCGGAAATTTTCGACGGCGGCGGCAAAACCGCCCGCTTGCCCGAAGCCTGGGACGGGCATGCCGCGCAGCGCGCGGCGTGGCATGTGTCGAACTGGCTGCTGGCGCAGCGCGACGGAACATTCCGCGCCTATTTGGAGGGGGCGTGAAAGAGTCTCGTGATGTTTGCTTCGGCGACAAATCGATCGTTCGGCGAAGGCGCTTTACCCCTTATTCACAGGTTTACGCGGACCCATTCGTGCCGGATGATTCGTCTGCGCGGATCTTGCCCCTTTCTGAAACGACACCATGAACGACTTATTCCGTCCATTATTTGATCTCCTGCCCGGGATGTGGGAGAAGCGTTGGTGGGGCTTAGCCGTAGCCTGGGCCTTCGCGCTACTCGGCGCCTTCGGGGTGCTTCTCTACAAGGAGCGCTATCTTGCAAGCGCAACTGTATATGTTGACACTAAAACCATGCTCGGTCCGCTGCTGCAGGGGATGACGGTACAGCCCGACGTCAATCAGCAGGTCGACATGCTCGCGCGCACCATGCTGTCGCGTGCGAACCTCAACACCATCATCGCCGAAAGCCATCTGCTCAAACCGGGCAGCACCGAAATGCAACACCAGCTTCTGATTCAGGAGCTAACCAAGAAGCTGAGCGTGAAGATCAACGGTGGCGAAGGGCTGTATGCGATCAGCTACGTCGGCAGCAATCCCCAACAGACCTTGGCAATCGTGCGCAGCATGCTCGACCTGTTCGTCAGCAAGGGAATCAACGCCAATCGCAGGGATTCTGAGCAAGCAGTGCAGTTCATCGACAGCCAGATTGCTATTTACGACAACAAGCTGCGTGATGCCGAGAACAAGCTCAAGGAGTTCAAGACAGCCCACCCGGGCTATTCGGGCCAAGCTAACACGGATTACTACAGCCGCCAGGCCCAATTGCAGGATCAGCTCACCATGCTCCAGGGACAGCTCACCTCGGCCGCAAGCTCGCGCGATGCGCTGCGCCGACAGCTCGCTGATATCAAGCCCACGCTGGCACCACAGCTGCTGCCCGGCACCAACATCGTGGTGGGCGGCCAGGCCTCCGACCTCGACGTGCGCATTGCTGCACAGCGCAAACGCCTCGACGACCTGCTGCAGCGCTACACCGACGTCTACCCGGACGTGATCGCCACCCGCCAGACCCTGGCTCGCCTCGAAGCGGAAAAGCGCCGCGAGGACGCCGCCAAGGCTGCGGCCCCTGCAGCGCCAACCGTTTCATCGCAATACTCGGAAGCCACCAATCCCATCTACCAGCAACTGCGCATCACTTTGGCGCAGGCGGACGCTAACGTCGCCGCGCTGCAATCGCAGATGGGGGACGTCCAGGCCCGCTTGGCGCAACTCCGCACACAGGCCACGCAGATACCCAAGCTCGACGAGCAATACATCCAGCTCAACCGCGACTACAACGTGCTCAACGAGAACTACCAGAAACTGGTCCAGCGCCGCGAGTCCGCGATGCTATCGCGCAGCCAGGACGACAGCCGCAAGCTCGACTACTTCCGCATCGTCGACCCGCCACGCCTGGCACCCCAAGCCCTGTTCCCCCGCCGCACGTTCCTCATCGCATTTGTGCTGGTGATGGCCGCAGGACTCGGCGTGCTCACCACCTATCTGCTCGTGCTGCTCATGCCCACGTACCGCAGCGCGCGGCAGTTGCGCGAGACCACCGACCGCCCGGCGCTCGGCTCCATCACCCTTGTGCTCACGCCGCAAGCCGCTACGCGGCAGCATCGCCAGCATTGGCATTTCATGCTCGGCTCAGCCCTTCTGGTAGCTGTGTTCGTGGCTTGGACCATCGCCAACATCATGATCCAACCAATGCATTGAGGAACCTTGATGAGCACCATCGAACAAGCAAGCAAACGCCTTGAGCAACTCCGCAAGGCCGGGGTCGAGATGCCCTGGGCACAGGATGCGCAGACCGCGGCGCTCAGTGCGGCGCAGCCCGCAGCACTCGCTGCCGCGCACCAAGCCATACCCCTGCCGGCGCCGCCCATCCCGCCACTTGCCGCGCCCAGGCACAGCGCTGACATCGACCTGCGCGGCTTGGAGGAAGCCGGCTATCTCGTTCCCGGCGCCGCGCGCACGCGCCTGCTCGACGAATTCCGGGCCGTCAAGCGCCCGCTGCTGGCAAACGCGGCAGGCGGCAAGGACAAGGAGCCCATGGCACGCGGCAACCTCATCATGATCACCAGCAGCCTGTCCGGCGAGGGCAAGACCTTCACCGCCATCAATCTGGCGATAAGCATGGCGATGGAACTCAACCACAGCGTGCTCTTGGTCGATGCCGACGCCACCCGCATGGCCGCCGCGCATCGCCTCGGCCTGCACGGCCCGCGCCGCGGACTCATCGACCTGCTTCTCGACCCCCGGCTCGACCTCGCCGACGTCGAACTCGCGACCAATGTCGACAAGCTCACCTTCCTGCCCGTCGGCACGCAGGACGGGCGTGCTACGGAGATTTTCAGCAGCGATGCAATGACCGCCTTCCTCGACAGGTTGGCCGAGCACCAGCACGAGCGCGTTGTCATTTTCGACGCCCCACCGCTGCTACCTTCGGCGGAGGCGCGTGCGCTGGTGCCGCAGATGGGACAGGTGCTGCTTGTCGTACGCGCTGGCAAGACCCACCGAGGCTCGGTGCACCAGGCGCTCGCTATGCTCGAGGACAGCGACATCGTCATGACCCTTCTCAACCAATCGAGCACACCGTCGTCCTCGTCGCCCTACGGTTACTACGCGTACTGATCGACATCTGGGGCCGAAACGGTAGGATCCGAACATGCGAATGAATCCGGCGTGACCGCACACGCGCCACGTTGTTTAAGGCGCACAGCGGATAGCGCATCCATAGCCTGAGCCATGGCGATCTTTCGTAATGCGCCGATCGAATTAGCGTGTACGGGATGCGCGAACACGGCGGTTTGGTTCGCAGTTTCTCAGCGGGGACGCCGCAAATGGTCGTTACACCAATCTGCTCGTGGGCCTGCGCACCCTATTGATCCGGCCTGATTTATCCGTGAATCATGCTGCATATTTAACGCGTGCATCCTGGAAGAACTTTCT
>JABBOE010000150.1 GCA_019351955.1 Pseudomonadota bacterium | reverse complement strand
AGAAAGTTCTTCCAGGATGCACGCGTTAAATATGCAGCATGATTCACGGATAAATCAGGCCGGATCAATAAACACCGCCAACATTCATGCAAACTCCCGATATTTCCCTGGCACCCAACAGTGGATCACCCGCAAGTCCGTACCAAGCGACGAACGTTTGGGAGCTTTCCAAACCATCCAGTGCCTGGAAGCTCGCGGTGGCTCCAATGCTTGACTGGACTGATCGCCATTGCCGCTATTTCCATCGGCAGCTGAGCCGCCACGCACGCCTGTACACCGAGATGGTGACAACGGGCGCGCTTCTGCATGGGGATCAATCCAGGCATCTGGATTTCAGTGCCGAGGAGCAGCCTCTGGCCTTGCAGCTGGGCGGCAGTGAACCTGCGGACCTCGCCGCTTGCGCCGTCTTGGCGCACCGGTGGGGGTATGCCGAGGTGAACCTGAACTGCGGATGCCCCAGCGAGAGAGTGCAGCGGGGTGCCTTTGGAGCCTGCCTGATGGCCGAGCCGGCGTTGGTCCGGGACGCAGTGGCGGCCATGCGCGACGCCGTAGGTGACGCGTTGCCGATCACCGTTAAACACCGGATTGGCATCGACCAGGTGGAAAGCTTTGGGTTCGTGCAGGATTTTGTGGGAACCGTGGCCGAAGCTGGGTGTTCGGTGTTCATTGTGCACGCGCGCAACGCCTGGCTCCAAGGTTTGAGCCCGAAAGACAACCGCGAGATCCCGCCCCTGCGGCATGAGTTCGTGTACCGACTCAAGCGCGAGTTCCCACACCTGACCATCGTGATCAATGGCGGGGTGAAGACCGACTCGGAGGTGGCTGAGCACCTTCGCCATGTTGATGGCGTCATGATCGGCCGCGAAGCCTATCAGCGCCCCTGGTGGCTGGCAAGTTGGGATGCGCTGCACTTCGGCGTGCAACCGCCACGGGCAAAGCCCGATGAGGTTGAGGACGCGATGCTCGGTTACGCCGAGCGCATGGCCCGGCACGGGACTTCCCCATTTGCCGTGACGCGCCATATGCTTAACCTCTGGAAAGGCACCCCTGGGGCCCGGCTGTGGCGCCAGGTGCTAAGCGATCCGGCCTTGCGAGGCCTTCCACCCGCTGACTTGTTTCGGGAGGCGAAACGCGCGCGACTGGCGCAGAGCGTGCCACTCGCGGCCTAAACGCGTCGGGGTCTGACGAAACGGGCGCACCCAGCTCCCTGCAAAGGCAGCGCTTGCCCCCCGGCTCAGCGCTTGAGCGCGTCGTCCACTGATTCCCCTGGTTTCCATGGGCGGCCAAGCTGCGCTTCAATGTAGTCGCGGATCAGACGCCGCACGACTTGCGACGGCGTCTGATCCTCGCGTGCGCAAAGATGCTCGAACACTGCCTTTTTCTGCGGGTCGATCAAAAGCGTCAATCGTGTGGTCCGTCGTTCCATTTGAAAGTATCTTGGATTAGCATTGCATACACATCGTATGTGATTTTGATCCCCACGCAAGCCCCCTTTATGAATCCACTCGGACTTTTGCCTGCCGCCTTGGGCGTGGTTGCGGCTTGGGTGACGATCGGACTGGCTGGCATGCTGGCGCCGCGCTCGACGCGTTGGGTCGCGCACGGACTGTTTCCGCTGGGCGCTGTCGGCAGCGCGCTGATGGCTGGCGTGGGCTTGGCTGCGATGCTTATGCCAGCTACGTCCATGGTTTTGCCCGTGGGCCTGCCGGGTTTACCCATGCATCTGCGCCTCGACGCGTTGTCAGGCTTCTTTTTATTTCTGCTTGGGGCCTCCAGCGTGGGCATCTCGGTTTTCGCCGCAGGCTACTTCCGCTCCGGTGAAGGCACGGCTCCGGGGCTTCTGGGGCTGCAATATCACGTCTTTCTCTCCGCCATGTGCATGGTGATGCTGGCGGCTGACGCCTATACGTTCATGGTGGCCTGGGAGGTAATGGCGCTTGCCTCGTATTTCCTCGTTGTCAGCCAACATCGCATTGCCGAGATTCGCAGCGCTGGGTTCACCTACCTGCTGCTCGCGCACCTTGGCGCGATCGCGCTGCTCCTGTGTTTCGGCGTGATGATGCAAGGCGGGGGCAATGGCCTGACTTTCGCGGCGATGCGCTTGGACCATCTGTCGCTTGCGTGGTCCAGCTTGGCCTTTGGCCTGGCCACGGTCGGTTTCGGCGCCAAGGCGGGTTTGGTTCCGCTGCATATCTGGTTGCCCGAAGCGCACCCCGCCGCTCCCTCTCCGGTATCGGCGCTGATGAGCGGCGTGATGCTCAAGACTGCGCTGTATGGGTTGCTGCGGGTGAGCTTTGATCTCCTGCATGCACCGGTGTGGTGGTGGGGCGTTCCGCTGCTTGTGCTGGGGCTATTTGGCGGGCTGTTCGGCGTCTTGTTCGCCGCAGTGCAAAGCGATATGAAGCGGCTTCTGGCCTATTCGTCGATTGAGAACATTGCCATCGCCTTTGCAGCCATGGGTCTGACCCTTGTCTTCCATGGCGTGGGCATGCCCGTGCTTGCAGCGCTAGCCTTGGCGGCCATGCTGTACCACCTGCTGAACCATGCGTTTTTCAAAAGCTTGTTGTTCCTCGCCACGGGATCGGTCCTGCACGCCACGCGCCAGCGCAGTTTGGGGCATTTGGGCGGCTTGCTCCGGCGCATGCCCTGGGTGGGTTGGACGGCTCTGGTCGGCACGCTGGCGATTGCGGGACTGCCGCCGCTCAACGGATTCGTCGCCGAATGGCTGCTCTTGCAGGCCTTTCTCTTCACACCGGGGATCCCTGAGCCCTTTTTCAACATGCTCATTCCGCTGGGAGCGGCTGTGCTGGTGCTGACCGCCGCGCTAGCCGCGTACGTGATGGTGAAGTTTTACGGCGTGATCTTTTTGGGCAACCACCGGGAAGCACAACTGGAGCACGCCCATGACGCAGGCTGGCTGGAGCGCTTCGGCCTCGTGTGGCTGGCTGCGGGTTGCGTGGTGCTCGGGCTCCTGCCGGGCCTGGTGCTGCAGATGATTGATCACGTCAATCTGTTGCTGCTCGGGCAGGGGCTTGCGCAGAGCGGCAATTGGGCTTGGCTTGTCCCCATGTCGGCACAGCGCGCCGCGTACAACCCCATCGTGGTGCTGGCGGCAGGGCTGCTGGTGATTGCAATCACGGTCTGGGGCACGCATCGTCTGTACACCGGGCGCACGCGTCGCGCCGACCCATGGGATTGCGGCTCACCCGACCAAACCGCGCGCATGCAGGACACGGCCGAGGGGTTCGGACAACCGATCCGGCGCTTGTTTGAGCCGTTTTTCCAAACCCATGTCGAGTTGCCCGCGCCATCGGATATCGCACCGCGGTACCGCGTCGCGGTGGCGGATCGTTTTTGGGCACAGGTGTACACCCCGCTGGGCAACGCGGTTCTGTGGCTTGCGCAACAGGTTGGTCGCATTCAGCAGGGGCGCATCGCCGTTTACCTGCTCTACAGCTTCATGACCCTACTGGTGTTGCTCATGGTGGTGGTGCGATGAATCCTTCAGGGCTTTTTACCCAGTTGTTCGCAGTGACGGTTTCGGTGCTTCTAGCACCGCTGTTTTCCGGTTGGGTGATGCAGTGCCGCGCCTGGCTTTCCAACCGCACGGCGCCGCCAATCTGGCTGCCATACTGGCGCCTGCGCAAGCTGTTCCATAAGGATGCGGTGCTGGCGCACACCGCCACGCCGCTCTTTCGCGCCGTGCCCTACATCCTGTTCGCGGTGATGGTGGCCGCTGCGGCGATCATTCCCTCGCTGTCCACCGACCTGCCGTTTGCGTCGGCTGCCGATGCCATCGCGCTGGTCGGCCTGTTCGCCTTGGGACGCGTGTTCATTGCGCTGGCCGGCATGGATATCGGCACGGCTTTTGGCAGCATGGGATCGCGCCGCGAAATGATGGTTGGTTTTTTGGCTGAGCCCGCACTTTTGATGGTGCTGTTCACTTCGTCGCTCATCACTGGAAGCACGCTTTTGCCCACGATCGCCGAAGCGCTGCAGTCGCGTGCCCTGGGCATTCACGCCAGTCTGGCCTTTGCTGGGGTGGCCTTCGTCATGGTCCTACTGGCGGAGAATGCGCGCATTCCCGTCGACAACCCAACCACGCACTTGGAACTCACCATGATCCACGAGGCCATGGTGCTCGAATATTCCGCGCGCCATTTGGCGCTGATTGAATGGGCCAGCAGCCTCAAGCTCTTCAACTATGCTTGCATCGGCTTCGCACTGTTCCTGCCTTGGGGCATGGCCAACCGGGCCGATGGCGTGCTGTGGCTGCTGCCCGCGTTGCCGCCGCTCGTGTTCAAACTTGCCATTGCCGGGTTTGCCGTTGGACTGATCGAAACCCTGAGCGCGAAACTGCGCATTTTTCGCGCGCCGGAATTTCTCGCTACCGCCTTTTTGCTCGCCGTACTCGGCTTGCTCGTGCGGCTGATGCTCGGGGATTGAGGCATGACAACGTCAATCGCCCTATCAAACTCCATCGCAGCGGCCTCCCCAGTCGGGATCCAGCTCATCCACCTGTTTGCCGCCTTGCTCCTGCTGCTGTCCTTCGCCATGCTTGCACAGCGACGGGTGGTCAATCTCGTCAATCTCTTTGCCGCCCAGGGCGCGACGCTCGTGGCATGCGCCGTGGTGGTCGGGTGGTCGACCCACCAGCCCGACCTGTATGAATCGGCCGCGCTGACGTTGCTGCTGAAGGTCCTTGTGCTGCCCTATGTGCTGCACAAACTCATTGGCAAGCTGCATGCGGAATGGGACACGGAAACGCTGGTGAACATCCCCACGATGCAGATCATTGGCATTCTCCTCGTGATCTTCGCCTTTGTGCTGGCGCAACCGATTTCGCAATTCGCCGGGGCCGCGACGCGCAGCACGCTTGGGATTGCCATCGCGGTGGTGTTCATTGCCTTCCTGATGATGATCGTGCGACGCAAGGCCATCGCCCAGGTTGTGGGCTTCCTGGCCATGGAAAACGGTCTGCTGTTCGCCGCCACCAGTGCCACGTATGGCATGCCCATGGTGGTCGAACTGGGCATTGGACTCGATGTGCTCGTGGGTGTCTTCATCCTGGGCATCTTTTTCTTCCAGATCCGCGAGCAGTTCGACAGCCTTGACCTGCACCATATGGAAACGCTCAAAGAGGACTAACGGGTGCTGCTGATCCTGCTCGCACTGCCACTGGCCGGCGCCGCACTGTTGGCGCTTGTTGGCCATCGCCCGTGGGCCCCGTGGCTGAACCTGGCGGCGAGCACGGCAACCTTCCTTGCTGCGTGTGTGCTTACCGTGGAAGTCATCGCTCAGGGGCCGATGCAGGTGCTTGCCGAGCAGTTTTTTATCGACCCCTTTAATGTGTTCCTGGTCACCCTCACGGCGTTCATCGGGATGACCACGGCGGCTTTCTCACGCCCCTACATGCGCATCGAGCACGAGCACGGCAAACTGAGCCCCGCGCGGCTTCGTCTGTACCACAGCATGTACCAACTCTTCATGTTCACCATGCTGTTGGCGCTGTCCACCAACAACATGGGGATTCTCTGGGTGGCGATGGAGGCTGCCACGCTGTCCACCGTGCTTCTGGTTTCGCTGTACCGGACCAAGGCGAGTCTGGAGGCCGCGTGGAAATACTTCATCCTCTGCGGCGTGGGCATTGCGCTGGCTCTGTTTGGAACCGTTCTGCTGTACTTCGCCGCCGAGAGAGTGCTCGGCTCCGAGGGCATGCGCGCCTTGCTGTGGACCCATCTCAACGCCGTCAAGGGCAGGCTCGAACCCAGCGTCATCGGCATCGCTTTCGTTTTTTTGCTGGTGGGGTACGGCACCAAGGTCGGGCTTGCACCCCTGCACAGTTGGTTGCCTGATGCGCACGCCGAAGGTCCGACGCCGGTGTCGGCAGTGCTCTCGGGTCTGTTGCTCAATGTGGCTTTGTATGCGGTGATCCGCTGCAAGGTGCTGGTCGAAGGCAGCCTGCATGCGGCGTGGCCCGGACAGATGCTGATGGGATTTGGCCTTCTGTCCGTGCTGGTGGGTGCGTTTTTGCTCTGGCGGCAAAAGGATGTCAAACGCATGTTCGCGTATTCGTCCATCGAGCACATGGGCATCATCACCTTCGCCTTTGGCATGGGCGGACCGATCGCCAATTTTGCCGCCTTGCTCCATATGACCGGTCATGCGTTGACCAAGAGCGCAATCTTTTTTACCACCGGGCACGCCACGCAAAAGGCGGGGACGCAACGCATGGATGCCATTCAGGGCTTGCGCGAGCAGTCCCCGGCGCTGGGCTGGGGGCTGATGATGGGCGCATTGGCCATCGTGGGGCTGCCGCCCTTCGGTATCTTCGCAAGCGAATTCCTCATCCTGACCACGGCAATGCAGGCCCAACCCTGGGCGACGCCGATTTTGCTGCTGGCTCTCGGTGTGGCCTTCGGGGCGATTTTTCTGCGCGTGCAAGGCATGGTCTTTGGCGCCAGCACCCTGCGCAAGCTGCCGCACCATCCCGACATGATTCCGGTTTTTGTCCATCTCGGCCTCGTCTTGCTCCTGGGCCTGTGGATCCCGGCTTTTCTCGTGTCCTGGTGGCATTTGGCCGCCGGCATGATCGGAGGATGAAGCCATGGCAGCGCTGTGCCCTGTGATGCCGGTGGATCACCATTGCGTGGATGCCCAGGCGTGGGCTGCGCTTGCCCGGCACATGCACGCACAAGGCGCGCGGCTACTTACGCTGTGGGGTGATGACACGCGCGCGCTGCGTGGTGGATTCACGGTCTACGCGTGCTGGTTGCACGGCCAGGCTCTGACTTTGGCCGAACTCCAGCTTCCCCCCGGCGTGACGCACTATCCCGCGTTGCACGATCTGTTTCCGGTGGCTGCGCGTCTGCAACGCGCGATGCGCGATTTGCTTGGCGTTCAGGCACTGGGCATGGACGCACGGCCGTGGTTGCGCCACGCGGCGTGGCCCGATGACGTGTTTCCCCTGCGGCATGATGCGCCCGCTGCGCCTGCGTGCGGGGATCCGGCCCTGGAGCGCTATGCCTTCATTGGCGTGGACGGCGAGGGCGTTCACGAAATCGCCGTGGGCCCGGTCCATGCAGGCGTGATCGAACCAGGCCAGTTCCGGTTTTCAGTGGTTGGAGAGAAAGTGTTGCGGCTGGAAGAGCGCCTGGGGTTTACCCATAAGGGGGTGGAAAAGCGCTTTGAGCAGTTGTCGCTGGCTGACGGGGTTCGTCTGGCTGCGCGGCTGAGTGGCGACAGCGCGACCGCCTATGCCTGGGCCTATTGCATGGCCCTGGAGGCCTTGGCCGGCGTGCAGCCGCCTGCGCGCGCCCTGCATTGGCGCGCCATCGTGCTCGAGCGCGAGCGACTGGCAAACCACTTGGGCGACATTGGCGCCATTGGCAACGACGGTGGGTTCGGTTTCGCGCTCGCGCAGTTCTCACGGCTCAAGGAAGACGTCCTGCGCATGAATGCACGCGTTTTCGGCGCACGCTACCCGATGGACGCCGTGCAACCCGGAGGGGTCGCCGTGGATCCTGATGCTGATGCGTGCGAGTCGTTGCGCGCACAGTGCGACAGCCTGCAGGTGGAGGTGCAAAGACTTAAAGCAATTCTTGACCAGCACGAAGGACTGCAGGACAGGTTCAAGACCACAGGGCGGGTCTTGCCGGAGCTGGCTCGCAGCCTGGGGCTCTTGGGCCTGGCGGCCCGCGCAAGCGGCCAAGACTTGGATTTGCGGTGTCTGCCCGGCTTCGCGCCCTATGACCGCCTGGGGGTGAAGGTCGCTGTTGAGATGGGCGGCGACGTGGCGGCTCGCGTGGCCGTGCGCTTCGCCGAACTGTTCGAAAGCCTGCGCCTGTGTGGCGAGTTGCTCGCGACGCTGCCCGATGGCATGGTGGCCACGCCCATGCCGGCCACCATCGCCCCGGGCCTGGCGCTCGGCGTGGTCGAAGGCTGGCGCGGCCCGGCCTTCATTGCTCTGCACGCGGGCCCGGGCACAAGCATCGCACGTTGCCATCCGCACGACCCATCCTGGCAAAACTGGCCGGCCCTGGAATGGGCAGTCATCAAGGATATCGTGCCCGACTTCCCGCTGATCAACAAATCGTTCAACCTGTCCTATTCGGGGCACGACGGCTGAGTAACCGTGTTGAAAGTCAAGCAGTGAGGGTCTGATTTTGAGCGTTCAGATGGTCCCGGGTAATGGCGTTGAGGTGGGTGATCAGCTTGCGCA
>JABBOE010000018.1:14454-40152 GCA_019351955.1 Pseudomonadota bacterium | reverse complement strand
CCGATAATGATGTGATCGAACGTGGTGTCAGGCATGGTGCAGGCGCGGCGGGGCTGGAGTTACTTCGACGTGGGCATGGCGAACTCTGCGCCTTTCGGGGTGCTTTGGGGCCAGCGCTGCATCACGCTCTTTTGCTTGGTGTAGAAGCGCACGCCTTCCTCGCCGTAGGTGTGCGTGTCGCCGAACAGACTGGCCTTCCAGCCTCCGAAACCGTGCCACGCCATGGGCACTGGAATCGGTACGTTGATTCCCACCATACCTGCCTGCACGCGGCGAGAAAACTCACGCGCGACATGGCCGTCCCGGGTGAAGCACGCCGTGCCGTTGCCATAGGCGTGGGTGTTGACCAAGTCGAGCGCAGCGGCGAAGTCGGGCACGCGCACGCAGCTCAGAACCGGGCCGAAGATTTCTTCCTGATAGATGCGCATGGAGGGCATTACGTTGTCGAACAGCGTGCCGCCAAGCCAGAATCCACCCTCAAACCCGGGCACGCGGTGGCTGCGACCATCGACAAGCAAGCTGGCGCCCTGTGCCAAACCGGACTCGACGTAGTCGGAAATGCGATGCAGCGCCGCGGCGCTGACGATCGGACCCATCTCGGCATCGCCCTCCATGCCGTTTTTGATTTTGAGGGCGCGCGTGCGCTCGACGAGCCGCGGCATGATGGCGTCGGCTGCGTCTCCCACCAACACCGCCACCGAAATGGCCATGCAGCGTTCACCGGCTGAGCCGAAGGCCGCACCCACAAGCGCGTCCACAGCCTGATCGATGTCGGCGTCAGGCATGACCACCATATGGTTCTTCGCTCCTCCCAGGGCCTGCACGCGCTTGCCCTGGCGCGCTGCTTCCTGGGCAATGTGGTGGGCCACTGGGGTGGAGCCAACAAAGCTGACGGCTTTGACGTCGGGGTGCGAGAGCAGGGCGTCAACGGCGATCTTGTCACCCTGCACGACGTTGAAGACCCCATCGGGAAGTCCTGCCTGCGTTAGCAGCTCGGCCATGAACAGGCTTGGCGATGGGTCGATTGGGCTGGGCTTGAGCACGAACGTGTTGCCCGCAGCCAGCGCGACGGGAAACATCCAGCAGGGCACCATGCATGGGAAGTTGAAGGGCGTGATCCCAGCCACGACGCCCAGGGGCTGCCTCATGGTCCAGTTATCAATACCCGTGGAGACCTGCTCGGTGTAGTCTCCCTTGAGGAGTTGCGGTATGCCGCAGGCGAACTCGATGATCTCGATGCCCCGCGTGACCTCGCCTTGCGCATCGGAGAAGACCTTGCCGTGTTCGGCCGTAATCATGGCAGCGATGGTGTCCCGATGTTGGTTCATCAACTCCAGAAATCGCAACAGCACCCGCGCGCGGCGCACCGGGGGCGTGTCCGCCCATTTCGGGAAAGCAGCCTGCGCAGCGTGCACCGCCGCGCGCACGTCGGCATCATCGGCCAGCAGGACCTGGCGGGCCACCGTTCCAGTGGCCGGGTTGAAGACCGGCTGTGTGCGTGAGGCCGTGCCCTGCACGGGCCGGCCGTCGATGTGATGCGCCACGGTGGCCGTGGCGGTGAAGGCTTCAGGTGCGCCCATGCAATTCTCCAGGTCATAAAGTGCGAATGGCCTGAAGTCTAGGACTTGCGCCGATACTTGAATAGAGCATTTGCCTGACGACATTGTTTAGTTTGGTGAACAATAAAGCCCGTATTGCACAACCACAGACATTGCCAAGGAGCCCATCCATGACCAACAGCGTTCCTCCGCGCGACGATTCGCTTTGGCAGCAGGTGCATTGGTTAGGTGTGATCGCCGCCACTGGCAGCCTGACCGCGGCGGCGCAGCGCCTGGGTGTGTCCAAGGCAGCTGTGAGCCAGCAGCTCGCGCAACTTGAGCGCCGCATCGGTGTGCCCCTGGTCCGTAGAACCACGCGCGTGCTGCGCTTGACCGACGCTGGCCAGCGACTGGTTGACGAAACGGCACCGGCCTTTGCGCAGATTGCGCACAGTGTGTCGGCCGTTCATGACCTTGCGGCCGCTCCGCGCGGTCTGGTGCGCGTCACGGCACCGGTCGCGCTCGGGCGGCAGCATGTCACGCCGCACCTGTTGCAGTTCCTGCGGCACTATCCCGACATTCGCGCTGAACTTGAACTGTCGGACCGGTTGGCGAATTTGCCGCAGGAAGGATTCGACCTGGCGATTCGACATGTTGCCGCGGCACCCGAAAACCACGTGGCGTGGCAATTGTGTCGTTCGCGTTCGCTGTTGGTGGCGAGCAGTGCCTATTTGCGCCGCCGCGGCATGCCCATGCACCCATCTGAGCTCGGCGGGCACGAGTGCCTCACCTACTTGCGCTCCGGTGCGGCGTCGTGGATGTTCGAACGAGGAGGGCAAGGTGCTGAAGCCGTCGATACCGAGCGTGTCCGGGTGGTGGTCCAGGGCCCACTGCGGGCCAACACCAGCGAGGTCTTGCGTGAGGCGGTGCTCGCGGGGTTGGGCATTGCGCTGGTGCCCGACTTCAGTATCGACACCGCGGCCTGCCGGGGCCGTTTGCGCCTTATCCTGCCAGAGTGGAGGCCCGTGGGTTTCTTCGGGGAATCGATTTACGCGATTCGTCCCTGGAGCCCCACGACGCCTCGCGCAGTGCAGCTTCTGGTGGACTATCTGAGGTCGGCCCTAGCGGGGGGATTTGCTCCTGCTGTGGCAGCCTGATCGACCACGCATTATCTGCAGGGGGCGCAGACATTGACAGCGACACGGATCGCCGTGCGGTGGCGCGTCCCATGGCGCCGTTTGCGCACCGGATTGCCGGCGCTCGATCGCGAGGCGGAGTCTTCGGTGCCAAGAAAGTGGGCCGCGCAGCACGCCAAGGCACGCTGCACTGAAGCGGCGGCTTTGGCGCAACGCAGGGGACATGCCAAAGGGGCGCCACGGGCTGGCGCGACACCACACCACAAGGTCTGCGGCCGCAAGCCGATGGCATCGGCGATGCGCGCTCGGGTGGGGGTCGCAGATCAGGTCCGCAGGACCGGGTGGCACCCCGGAGTAGTGCAAGGCGGTATCCTGCCGTCCCAAGGCTGAACGTGGGTATCTTACGGAGGATTTGATGAAAAAATGGGCACTCATTACAGGCGCCTCGGGCGGCATCGGCCTGGAAATTGCGCGGGTACTGGCCGAGAAGGGCTATGCGCTGGTGTTGACAGCGAGGGGCGAAGACGCTCTCGTGCGGCTGGCGCAGGCGTTAGAACGGGAGCACGGGGCGCACTGCTTGACTGTCGCGCTGGATCTCGGCGTGCCGGGCGGTGTCGATGCGCTGGTGCGTTTTGTCGCTGAAGCCGGTGTGCATCCGAATGTGCTGGTGAACAACGCCGGGATGGGTGTGTACGGGCGTTTCGCCGATCTCGATCCCGAGCACATTCAAGCCATGGTCGATCTCAACGTCGGCGCGCTCACCCGCCTGACCGCTTTGCTGCTGCCCGCAATATTGAAGCATGGCGGGGGACGCATTTTGAACGTCGCGAGTACTGCGGCCTTCCAGCCAGGGCCGGGCATGGCCGTGTACTTCGCCAGCAAAGCCTATGTGCTGTCGCTGAGTGAGGCGCTGGATGTGGAACTGCGGCCTTTGGGCGTCACCGTCACGGTTCTTTGTCCTGGCGCGACGGACACGGGCTTTATGTCCAGTGCCCGAGCCGAGCATTCCGCCTTGTTCAAGGGACGTCTCGCCAAGGCCAGAGATGTGGCGCAATACGGCGTGGCGGCAATGGAGCGCGGCCAGCGCGTTGCAGTTCATGGCCAGCTCAACCGCATCATGGCCCTTGGCGTGCGTTTCACGCCAAGGCGCCTGGCGGCAGCGATGGCCGGGTGGATGGTGCGCGAAGTTTGAACTGCGCGGCCGCAGGATGGACCGTGCAGAGCCGCTGCGGGCTAGTCCCGAGCTTCGGGACGGGGAACGCTGGAATCTGAAGCCGGCCCGCTGGGCGGTGCGGAGGTCGCAGCGTCCCCGCAGACAGGACACTGCGGGTTTCGGGCGATGCCGATCGTTTGAATGTCCATATCCAGCGCATCGACAAGCATTAGTCGCCCGGCCAGACTTTGACCTGCACCCGCCATGAGCTTGAGTGCTTCGGCCGCCTGCAAGCTACCGATGATGCCCACCAAGGGGGCGAAGACGCCCATCACCGCACACCGGACTTCTTCGACCGCCGCATCAGGCGGAAAAAGGCAGGCATAACAGGGGCCGCGCTCACCATGGGGGGAGGGACGTGCGTCGAACACGCTGACTTGGCCATCGAACCGGATCGCCGCGCCGCTGACGAGCGGAATCCCCTGGTGCACGCAAGCGGCGTTGAGGGTGTGGCGAGTGGCGAAGTTGTCACTGCAATCGATCGCCACTGTGGCGTGCGCGACCAGACCGGCCAGCAAGGCGGCATCGGCGCGCGCTGACACAACGTCGACCCGGGCGTGTGGGTTGATGGCATGCATGGCGGCGCGGGCCGATTCCACCTTGGGTTCACCCACGCGCGCCATGGTGTGCGCGATCTGGCGCTGCAGATTCGTGAGGTCCACGGTGTCGTCGTCCACGAGGGTGATGCGCCCGACGCCTGAACTTGCCAAGTACAGCACGACCGGGGAGCCCAGCCCGCCTGCTCCGATAACGAGCGCGTGGCTCGCAACGATCCGCTCCTGCCCTTCGACACCGATGTCATCGAGCAGGATGTGGCGCGAGTAACGCAACAGATCGAAATCGTTCATGCGGTCAGCTATCCAGGCGTCCGCCGGCTTGTGCACACAGCGGCGCCGCACGGAGCTTGCAACGGCGCACGCACCAGTCCCCGCTGCGCAGGGGGAGGACAATTCGTCTTTCGCTTCTTACTTGACGGCGGGTTTGGTTGTGGAGGGGGCGGCAAGCGGTTTGGCTGCTGATGCCGCAGCGGAGCTGCTCGTGGCGGCCTTGCCAGTCTTCTCCGTCGCTTCGGCCACGAGCTTGGCGATTGCCACCGGTTTGCCCTGCAGGTAGTTCAGGGCTTGCTCCAACTGCCAGTCCTGCTTGCTGCCGTACTCGGGCAGTTTGGGGAACTTGTCGGGGTCCTTCTCGATTTGCGCCTCGAGCAGGCGGCGCGCCTCCTCCTGCTTGCGCAGTTCTTCCTTCACGCCCGCTGAGTCGGCGGCACCAGCCCCGGTGCCAATCTGGTTCTTGTAGTCCACTTCGCGCATGCGCAGCGCCGCATAGGGGTCACCAGCGGGCAGTGGGTCCACAAAATAGTTTGGAGTGATGCCCTTTGCCTGAATGGATTCGCCATTGGGCGTGTAGTAGCGTGCTGTTGTCAGCTTGAGCGCCGTGTCCGGGCCAAGCGGCAAGACGGTCTGCACAGAACCCTTGCCAAAGGTTTGCGTGCCCATGACGACGGCGCGCTTGTAGTCCTTGAGCGCGCCAGTGACGATTTCCGAGGCCGAGGCTGAACCGCCGTTGACCAACACCACCAGCCGCACCTGCTTGACCATGGCCGGCAAACTGGCTAGCGGATTCTCGCCTGCGGTGCGCGAATAGTCGCTTGGCGTGTTGCGGTAGCTCACATTCGCTTCGGGAATCTGGCCACGGGTCGAGACGATCACAGAATCTTGGGGGAGGAACACCGAGGCCACGCCCACGGCGCTCTCGAGCAGGCCGCCTGGATCGTTGCGCAGGTCGAGCACGATGCCCTTGAGCTTAGGGTCTTCCTTGTGGATTTCGTCAATTTTCTTCACGAAATCCGACAAAGTGTCAGACTGGAACTGGGTGATGCGCACCCAGGCATAGCCCGGCGCAATGATCTTGCCTCGCACGCTTTGCACATGGATTTCCTCGCGCGTCACCGTCACGCTGAACGTGCGGCCTTCGCTCTTGCGCAGGATGGTCAGCGTCACCTTCGTGCCAGGCTTGCCGCGCATGAGCTTGACTGCCTGATTCAGGATCATGCCCTTCACCGGTGTGTCGTTAATACGCGTAATGAGATCGCCCGCGAGAATGCCTGCGCGTGCCGCAGGTGAGCCTTCAATGGGCGATACCACCTTTATAAGCCCGTTCTCGGCGGCAATTTCGATGCCCACGCCGACGAACTTGCCACTTGTGCTTTCCCGGAATTCCTTGAAATTCTTTTGGTCGAGATATTCCGAATGTGGATCAAGGCTGCTGACCATGCCCGTAATGGCATCGTTGACCAGCTTTTTACCATCCACGGGCTCAAAATAGTCAGCCTTGATGAGGCCGTACACTGCGGCAAACTGTTGAAGCTCTTCCAGCGGAAGAGGCGGCACAGCGCCCCGCGCCATGGCCTGCAACTGGAGTGTTGCCAAGGCGCCAGTGAGTACACCGGCCGTAATCCAAGCCGCGATTTTCAGTTTGCCAGCCATGCGTGATTCCTCGAAGACGCAACAGTATAGAGTGCGGAAATCAGCCGGATTTGCGCATGGGAAAGTACCCGCGGCGGCTTGCGCCTGGAGCCTCGTGCGCGAACTCGTGCAGCCGGCTCAGCGCGCAACCGCCGGCGCTTCGAGGTAATAGCGACGGATGGGTTTGAGGCCCGCATCCAGTTCGTAGACCAGAGGTACGCCGTTGGGAATGTTCAGGCCGACGATGTCCGCGTCAGAGATGCCGTCGAGATGCTTGACGATGGCGCGCATGGAATTGCCATGTGATACAGCCAGAATGCGCTTGCCTGAGCGGATGGCCGGAGCGAGCGATTCTTCCCAGAGCGGCAGCACGCGACGAACCGTGTCTTTGAGACACTCGGCCAGAGGCAGATCCATCGGGTTGGCACGCGCATAGCGGGGATCCGCCGCCAATTCGTGACGGTGCTTTTCGTCCATGGATGGCGGTGGCGTGTCATAGCTGCGGCGCCACATGTGCACCTGCTCATCGCCATATTTGGCGGCCGTCTCGGCCTTGTTCAGCCCCTGCAGGGCGCCGTAATGCCGCTCGTTCAGACGCCAACTGTGCACAGTGGGTAACCACATGCGATCCATCTCATCGAGCGTCAGCCACAGTGTGCGGATCGCGCGCTTGAGCACGGACGTGTACGTGATGTCGAAATCCAGCCCATGCGCTTTGAGCAAACGCCCCGCTTCCCGCGCTTCGTTCTGCCCCTTCTCCGTCAGATCCACGTCCACCCAGCCGGTGAAGCGGTTCTCTTGATTCCAGGTGGATTCGCCGTGGCGTATCAGGACGAGTTTGTGCATGGTCTGAGGGGAGGTGCGCTTGAAGTGAGCCGAACATCTGGGTGGTGATCCTCCATGGTAGTGGAGCCTTGGGGCGCATTCGGCGCACTGCAGCAACGACGGGCCAATTTTGATGCGTCGCAATAATCCCGCCTGCCAGGCTGGGGATCGGCCGCGGCTGTATGCGCTCGATCTGATGTTCCTAAAATGACGGTTTTCCTCGATTTGGAGTCGGCATTTTGAAATTCGTCATCGACAATCTCGCGCTGATCGCCATTGCCCTGGTCTCGGGTGGCATGCTGCTGTGGTCCACGTTCTCGCGGGGCACGGGCGGCGGCGTGACGCCGGCTGAGGCGGTTCGTCTGGTCAATCGCGAAAAGGGTGTGCTGATTGACGTGTGTGAGCCGGCGGAACACACGGCGGGGCACTGCCCGGGTTCGCGCAATATCCCCCTGGGCCAAATCGAGCAGCGCCAGTCCGATCTGCCCAAGAACAAGGAAACGCCAGTTCTGGTGATGTGCCAAAGCGGCGCACGTGCCAGCCGCGCGGCCATGACCCTGCGCAAACTTGGTTACGTGCGGGCGGCAGCTGTTGCGGGCGGGTTGCGTGCTTGGCGGGAAGCTGGCCTGCCCGTGGAAAAAAGCTGATCACCCTTTCGCGCTTCTCACCACTTTTCTGGGCACCTCGTTTGCTTTTGCGCACAGCGCGCATCGTTGCCCATCGCGCCGTTCGGACACCACGTGGCCGCAAGGCTGTTGCCTGGCCGATGGCCCGTCCGGCCCCATTTTTGGAGCATTCATGACCCAGGTTCGCATGTACACCACCGCTGTTTGCCCGTATTGCCTTCGCGCCAAGGCGTTGTTGCACAAGCGTGGCGTGCAGGACATAGAGGAAATCCGGATCGATTTGGACCACCACGCGCAAAAGCAGATGATGGAAATTACGGGGCGGCGCACCGTCCCGCAGATTTTCATCGGCGCCACGCACGTCGGCGGTTGCGACGACCTGTACGCGCTTGACGCGCGCGGCGGATTGGAGCCGCTGCTGCGCGCACCGCAGGACTGAGCGCGCCGATGGTCCTGGGGCGCGTGGCGCGCGACTCCTACAATCGCACGTTTCCCTTCCATCCGCCGTAAGCGGCGGGCCCACTTTCTGGAGCCTTCTTGCATGAGCATACCCACCAACACCGCAGCTGCTGAACAGCAACCGGTTTTCATGCTGCAGCGCTGCTATCTGAAGGACTTATCGCTGGAGCAGCCCAACGCGCCGAAGATCCTCCTGGAGCAGGCCCAGCCGACCGTGGACGTGCAGATGAACGTGGAGTCCCAAGCTGTCGTGGAGGGCATTTTTGAGGTGGCCATCACCGCCACGATCACGGCGCGTGTCAATGACCAGACCCTGTTCCTCGTCGAGGGCAAGCAGGCTGGCATTTTCGAGCTCCGAAACATTCCGCAGGAGCACGCCGACCTTCTCCTTGGTATCGCTTGCCCGCAGACGGTCTATCCCTACCTTCGCGCCAACTTGGCTGACGCCATTACGCGCGCTGGTTTTCCGCCGGTGCATTTGGCCGAGATCAATTTCCAGGCGATGTATGAGAGCCAGCAGGCCCAGAAGGCGGGCCAGGCCCCCAGCGGTCTGGTCGCGCCTGATGGCTCGGCCCTGAACTGAGTCGAGCGGGTCCGCCGGCATTCAGCGGACCGATCTCGCACGGCATGCGCCCGACTCGCGCGATCTAACCCTCATGCCCGGGCTTTGCGCGGACTGAAGCAGGCACGCATGAACATTTCCATTCTTGGTGCAGGCGCTTGGGGCACGGCTTTGGCCTGTCAAATCGCCATGCGTCACGCCGTGCAGCTCTGGGGGCGTGACGCGGCGCAGATGCAACTTCTGCGGGGACGTGGCGAGAACACGCGGTACCTCCCCGGTGCGCTCCTTCCTGAGTCGATGGATATCACGTCAGATCTCAGAGAGGCGCTTGCGCACGCAGGGCGCGATGGTTTGCTCGTGTTGGCGGTTCCCGTCGCCGGGCTGCGCGAGGTGGCCCAAGCCATTCGCGCCTACGGCAGCCAAGGTTCGTCGCCGCCCCGGCACGCGCTCGTTCTGGCAAAGGGCTTTGAGCGTGGCAGCCGGCTTCTACCGCACGAAGTCCTCGAAGCCGTCTTCGACGGGTGGGGCGCGCGGCCAGCGGTGGGCGTGCTTTCGGGGCCGAGTTTTGCGCAGGAGGTGGCGCGTGGCCTGCCTGTGGCCCTAACTTTGGCCAGCAATGACGAGGCGCTGATCCGGCATGGCGTGCAAGCCCTGCACGGTGGCAGCATGCGTGTGTATGCCAGCGCCGACCTGCTTGGCGTGGAAGTTGGAGGGGCTGTGAAAAACGTGCTCGCCATCGCTTGTGGCGTGAGCGATGGTTTGGAGCAAGGCCACAATGCGCGGGCGGCGTTGATTACCCGCGGTTTGGCGGAAATGGCGCGTTTGGGGCTGGCACTTGGTGCGCGCATGGAGACGTTCATGGGCCTGAGTGGCTTGGGGGATCTGGTGCTCACCTGCACCGGTGAGCTGTCACGCAATCGGCGGGTCGGGTTGCAACTGGCAGCGGGCAAGCCGCTGGCCCATATCGTGGCCGAACTCGGTCATGTCGCCGAGGGCGTGTACACCGCGCAAACGGTGCTTGAGCTGTCGCGCGATCGCAGGGTGGACATGCCCATCGCGAGCTCGGTGGCGGACGTGCTGGCTGGACATTGCAGCGCACGGGAGGCGCTGCATGCGCTGCTGGCGCGCGAGCCACAGCCGGAGGTTGCGCGTGGCGGAGATTCGCGGTGATCCGCCTCATCGTCGGTCTGGGCAATCCAGGACCCGAGCACGCGCAACAGCGCCACAACGCGGGATTCTGGTGGGTGGACCAGATCGTGCAGGGCGAGAACGTGAGCCTGCGGGCGGAGCGTGGTTTTTTCGGTGAGGTGGCGCGGCTGCGGGGGCCACAGGGCGACGTTTGGCTCTTGGAGCCGAGCACTTACATGAACCGCTCAGGCCAGGCAGTGGCGGCGCTGGCGCGCTTCTACAAACTCGCCCCCGAGCAAATCCTGGTTGCGCACGACGAGCTTGATCTGCAGCCCGGGCAGATCAGGTTCAAGCTCGGCGGTGGTCATGCCGGCCACAATGGCCTGCGCGACATCGCGGCGCAGTTGGGCACTTCACAGTTCTGGCGCCTGCGCATCGGCATCGGGCATCCGGGTGACCGGGCTGCCGTGATCGGTTTTGTCCTCGGCCGGCCGCCCCGCAGCGAACTCGAGCGCATCGAGGAAGCGATGCAGCGTGGCCTTGACGAATTGCCGAGGATCATGCGTGGCGAATTCGAGGCAGCGATGATGCATTTGCATCGTGGCAATCCCGCAATGCTGGCGGCTGCAAAGCCGCCGCCAAAGGATGAGCTGGCATGACCGGTTTCCCCCAATGCGACGGTTCCCGAGCATTGGGCCTCTAGAGGCTTTGGTCGATGCGCCACGAGCGCAACTGCCACCGAGGGGGGCAGTCCGGCCATTTTTCCAACATCCACCACGCGCGGCTATCGGTCCCGCCAGTTCGCCAGCCTTCGGGCCCCGTAGCGTGCCCGTGGCCCCCTAACTACAAATGCTGCGGGAGGGCTGTAGGGCAGACACGGTTGATGCGTCGGTGTCCAAGCCAACGAGACGGCGGTAGCGGGCCATGAGCGTGTCATGGTCTTCCACGCGATCCGGGCGCACGGGGATGCAGCTCACTGGGCACACCTGCACGCACTGTGGCTGGTCAAAATGGCCCACGCATTCCGTGCAGCGGTCGGGATCGATTTCGTAGATCTCCGGCCCCATGGAAATGGCCTGATTCGGGCATTCGGGCTCGCACACATCGCAATTGATACATTCATCGGTGATCCACAGCGCCATCGTGTCTCTCCTCTAGTGCGGCACATGTCCGGCAAGCTTGGTGGCCAAGCGTTCCGTCACCAAGGGAACCACGAATTTGCTGACATCGCCACCGAGCAGGGCAATTTCCCGCACGAACGTCCCGGATACGAACTGGTATTGATCGCCCGGCGTCATGAAAATCGTCTCAACTTCGGGCATGAGCTGGCGATTCATGCCGGCCATCTGAAACTCATATTCGAAGTCGCTGACTGCGCGCAAGCCACGAATGATCACCGCCGCCTCGCGCTCCAGCACGAAATCACGCAGCAGTCCGCTGAATCCCTCGACTTTCACGTTCTTGTACGGAGCCAGGATGCTACGAGCCAAGTCCAAGCGCTCATGCATCCGGAACAGGGGGTTCTTGTGATGCCCGCCCGCTACGGCAACGATGAGCCTGTCACAGAGCTTGGCCGCGCGCCGGACCAAGTCTTCATGGCCGCGGGTGAAAGGGTCGAAGGTGCCTGGATAGACAGCGGTCAGCATGGTCGGCTCGGCGGTTTGTGCAATGCAGCGGTTTAGTGCGTGGGGGTGGAGTCTGGCTGGCGCTGCAGCAGCGCGTAATGCACGCTGCCGGCGCGAGCCTGACGCCGAATCTGCCAGGCGGGATTGCTTGCGCAAGCGGCGACAAGCCGAGCTTCGGGCGCTTCCAGATAGACGAGTCCGCCCGTTGGCACCACGCGTTTGGCCGCAGCAAGAGCGCGCTCGTGCAGGCCGCCTTCGGCCTCGGCAAACGGTGGATCGATGAACACGACGTCAAAGCTCTCCGCCGCACAGCGTTCAGCGAATTGCAAGGCGTCCTGCACATGCACGGTGACTTGGCTTGCGTTGAGGCGGGTGCAGGCGTCGGCCAGCAGCTCGGCCAGCCTGGCGTCTCGTTCGACCATGTCAACGCGCGCCGCGCCGCGCGAAGCCGCTTCCAGCCCCAGCGCTCCGCTGCCGGCAAACAAGTCAAGGCAGCGCAGTCCCGTGAGATCCTGGCCCAGCCAATTAAACAGCGTCTCGCGCACGCGATCGGGTGTGGGGCGAAGGCCGGGGTGATCGGCGACGGTCAGTTTGCTGCGCTTAAGGTGTCCGCCGATGATGCGTACCTCACCCGGGGCACGCGTGGCCGGGTGGGCAGGCTTGGCGATCGGACCTGGTTTGGGTGGCATAAGCAGTGTGGGAAAAGGCGGCAAGATGGGTGGTGCGCCGTGAAAGCATAGCCGCTCGCCGCAGCGCTGGTGATGCAAGACGCGCTGGCGGGCGACAATATGCGCCAAGGCATGCATCGGCGTGCTACCCATCCTGTTCGTGTTTCCATGTTCCGATTTTTCAAGCGTAAACCTGTTGCCTCTCCATCCGCCGAGCCCGTCCTGCCGGAGCTGGAGGGCGCAATGGAGCCGTCCATTGCTGCCACGGTTGGCGCCGAACCGATGTCCGACCGCTCAACTGAGTCGTTGCCGCAGCAGTCTGCCGATGCGCCTTCGGCACCCCCGGCGTCGGGTTGGTTTTCCCGATTGCGGCAGGGCTTGCGCAAGAGCGGTGCAGGCATTTCGGGGCTGTTCGGGGGCAGTCGTGTCGATGAATCGCTGTACGAGGAGCTGGAATCCGCGCTGATCCAGGCCGATGCGGGCATGCCGGCGACGCAGTATGTTCTCGAGCGGCTTCGCAAGGCAGTGCGCGCCGCGCGCGCCGAGACGCCGCAACAGGTTAAGGAGTTGCTGCGCGACGTGCTCGCCGAGTTGCTCGCCCCGCTGGAAAAGCCGTTGGACATTGGCCTTACGGCGCCTACCGTCATCATGATGGTGGGGGTCAATGGCGCGGGCAAGACCACCAGCATCGGCAAGCTCACGCGCTACCTGCAGTTGGCGGGCTGCAAAGTGCTGTTGGCGGCTGGCGATACGTTTCGCGCCGCCGCGCGCGAGCAGCTTGCAGCGTGGGGCGAGCGAAATGCAGTTCAGGTCATCGCGCAGCAGGGCGGGGATCCGGCGGCGGTCGCCTTTGACGCAGTGACTGCGGGGCGTGCGCGGGGCATCGACGTGGTGATCGTGGATACGGCGGGGCGCCTGCCGACGCAGCAGCACCTGATGGGCGAGTTGGCCAAGGTCAAGCGTGTGGTGGGCAAGGCGATGGAGGGCGCCCCGCACGAATCCATCTTGGTCATCGACGCCACCAACGGACAGAATGCGCTGGCTCAACTTCGCGCTTTCGATGACACCTTGAAGCTGACGGGAATCATCCTCACGAAGCTAGACGGCAGCGCCAAGGGCGGCGTCATTGCCGCCATCGCACGCGAGCGGCCCGTGCCGATCTATTTCATCGGCGTGGGCGAGTCGCTTGAGGACTTGCAGACCTTCGATGCCCGCGCATTCGCGCAGGCGCTTGTGGGCTGAGCGCATCAAGGATCGACTGCGCCGGAGTCAACGTATGCAGCTACTTTCGCCATCGCAAGATCCGCCGCTCGGCACAGCCTTGCCCGGGTGGGCGCCGCCACCCGTGCCGACCCATGCCGTCCTGCGTGGCAAGCGTGCTCGCTTAGAGGCCCTGCGGCCTGGCCATTGTGCTGCGCTGTACCGTGCTTTTGCGGCGGATGTTGCCGGGCGCATGTGGGCTTACCTGCCCTATGGGCCTTTTGAGAGCGCCAGGGCCTATCAGGCCTGGGTCGAGGGGCAATGTGGCGGGGCTGACCCGCTGTTCTTCGCAATTGTCGAGAGCAGCAGTGGTCAGCCGTGCGGTGTGGCGGCCTATTTGCGGATTGACGCGAGGAACGGCTGCATCGAGATCGGTCACTTGGCATTCGCGCCTAGCCTTCAGCGCACAGTTGCCGCAACGGAGGCGCTGTTTCTGCTGCTCGACCACGCGTTTGGTCTGGGATACCGACGTGTGGAGTGGAAGTGCAACGCGCTGAACGCCGCGTCTCGGCGCGCTGCGCAGCGCCTGGGTTTCAGCTTTGAGGGGTTGTTCCGCCAGGCGGCGGTTGTTAAAGGGCGCAACCGAGACACAGCGTGGTACGCCGTGCTCGATCGCGAATGGCCCACTTTGCGCTCTGCACACCTGCGATGGCTGGCTGCGGAGAACTTCGACGCGACGGGTCGGCAGCGCCTTGCTTTGGCCGATCTCACACGGCCGCACCTTGCTGCGCATGGTTGAGATCTCAACGGGCCACGTTCGCGCCAGGCCACGTCGCTGATCCTGCGCGACAGGCGCTCCTCCAGAACGCGCCCGCCGCTCAACGCACAGCGTTGTCGCGGGGGTTTCGCGGGGCAAGGACCTGGACTTGCCCCGTTGCCGTGGCAGAGGTTTCGGTTTCGCCGACACGCCCGTTCCAAGCGAGTCCCGTAAAGGGATTTGCTGCGCGGCATGCGCGTCGATGAGAACCCCAACGAGCTGTTCTGGTCGCGTGGCATGACGTGCTCGCAGTGCGGGCAGACATGCATGCGCTTGCCGAGCGTCTAGGGCACGAGTTTCCAACAGGCCGAGCAGCGCTGCGACAGTTTGAGCTGGCGCGCATTGCTCAGGTGCAGTCGCGTTCGGGCGCACCCAGGTCGGCCGTCGTGGGTTCTGGGGAGCCCAGTTTGCCCGCTCGGGGATGGTCCGCTTTGCGTCGCAAATGCGGGTCCGTGACACGGTAGCGGTGGTCTGCTTCGGCCTGAGGACTCGAGCGTCGACTGCGGCGGACAAGCTTTACGTCCCAAGGCTACACTGCGCTGTCCATGAGCCTACTGTTGTTTAAGATCGTCGTCACGCCGTTGTTAATTGGTGGGGCCACGGTGCTTCAACGCCGCTTCGGCGGTGCCGTCGGGGGACTGTTCACGGGCTTGCCAGTGACCTCGGCGCCGTTGTCGGTTTTTCTCGCGTTGCAGAATGGTTCGGTGTTTGCGGCAAAGGCGGCAGTTGGGACGTTGCTCGGTCTTATCGCCATGGCCGGGTTCTGTGCCACTTACGCTCGTGCTGCGCGTGGCCATCGATGGCTGCCAGCGATGGCCTTGGCGACGATGGCAAGCGCGGTCCTGTTCACCGTACTCGCGCGAGTGCCCCAGCGCCCGGGCTTGGCGGCCGCGATGGTCTTTCCAGTTCTTATGGGTCTAGTCTTACTTGTTGGCCGCCAAGTGTCGACGGCCCCAGTACCGCATCCATGGTGGGATCTGCCCGCTCGGATGGTGTTTGCACTCGCGGCGGTGATCGGCATCACCGCCGCGAGTGCGCACCTTGGACCGACTTGGAGCGGCATGTTGGCCACATTACCGGTCTTATCGGCCATCATGGGCGGCTTTACCCACCAGCAGGCAGGGCCAGAGCCGGCAAGGGCGCTGCTCCGTGGGATTATCGTGGGTTCACTGGGCGCGGCGGCTTTCAATCTTGTCGTTGCCATGGAACTGCGGCATGTCGGTGTTGCTTCGGCCTATTGCGCCGCATTGCTTGCAGCCCTCTGCGTGGCCGCGCTTGGTCACGCATTACTCGGGTCACGCATGCGACTGCGCGAGATGAACTGACGTGGGGAAATGACTGGGACCGGCGATCGAAGGGCTCGTGCAGGCAGGCGTTGGCCAAAAGTGGTGATGCCAGGGCTCCGGGGGTGCTCCCAAGCACTCGCGGTCCCATTCCGATCTCTCAGGACGCCCGCCGTTCGATGGACAGACCAGGGCTGCTAGCGCTGCGCGCGGCGAAGTCCTCGTCCGCACCGGTGCTGCCGCCATCCTCGCCGTGCATGCGGCGAAAGCTGCTGGTGGCGAAAGGCCAGCGGTGGAGTTCCGTGTCGTCAACTCACAGCGGATGCTCCAGGCTCTGCCGCGGACCGGCGCCGAAGCCGTCGAGCGAAATGGAGAAGGCGGCGACTCGAAGCTGTGGCATGGAAGGTCTCCCTTGAGTGGAACGCGAGAAATCAAACGCGACGTAGGAGGCGAAGGTACTTTTTTGCCCGATGCGTGGAACTCGGGGGGTAGTTAGCACTCATACGTCGCGAGTGCTAAAATTTCCCCATGGTTAGACAGAGGAGTATGCAAATGGCTCAATCCAGCGCTTTAACCTTGCGGCATACGGCGAGCTTGCCGTCGGCAGGGGCCGGAGCATTTGCGGTGAGTTTTCCAGCCCAGGTGCCGAGTCTAGGCAACTTGGAGTCCTATATTTCAGCCGTCAACCGCATGCCCATGCTGAGCGCCGAGGAAGAGCGCGATCTTGCCATTGCTTGGCGTGAGCACGAGGACCGAGATGCAGCCGGGAAGATGGTACTGTCGCATTTGCGTGTGGTCGTGTCGGTCGCCCGGCATTACCTAGGCTACGGCCTTCCCCATGCAGACCTGATCCAGGAAGGCAATATTGGGTTGATGAAGGCGGTGCGCCGATTCGACCCGGGTCAGGGCGTGCGCTTGGTCAGTTACGCGTTGCACTGGATCAAGGCCGAAATCCACGAATATATTTTGCGGAACTGGCGCTTGGTCAAGGTCGCCACCACGAAGGCGCAGCGCAAGCTGTTCTTCAATCTGCGGTCCATGAAACAGGGCTTCGAGAGTTTTCACGATGCGGAGATTGACGCCGTCGCGAAGGAGTTGCAGGTCAAGCGCTCCGATGTGATCGAGATGGAGCAGCGCATGGGAGGCTCCGACGTCTCGCTCCAGCCGATTGGCGATGATGGCGAAGAAGTCTTCGGCCCTGTGGCCTATCTGTCCGATCGGGGCAACGAGCCGGATGCCGTGCTTGAGGCGCGTGGCCGTGAACGCCTTCAGGTGCAGGGCCTGAAGCAGGCACTTGACGCGCTCGATGCGCGTAGCCGTCGCATCGTTGAGCAGCGCTGGCTCGATGTGAATGACGACGGTTCCGGTGGCAAGACGCTGCACGACCTGGCCAGTGAATACGGCGTGTCGGCCGAGCGGATTCGTCAAATTGAGGTGCAGGCCATGAAAAAGATGCGACAGTCGTTGGCCGTCTACGCCTGACCCGATGCACGACAAGCCGCGACCTTCAGGGTCGGGAAGGCAGGGGCAGATGCCATAGGCATCCGATTGGGGCTTGCGCTCGGCTTGGACGACGCGGTCGGGTTGAGCCTGCATGGAAGTGGAAGCGAATCGCCCGGGCCCCCGGCGATACGCACGGTTTCGCAATGTCGCCAGCAGCAGGCCCTTCCCGAGGCGCCCATTTCTACTCGGCCCCAGAGTGTGCGCCGCAGAAATCTCGATCTCTCTCCCGGGCAAGCGGTGGTCGCAGACCAAGGCCGGGTGGCCAGTGACCTGACCCACACACGGACCTGACCCAACTATGTCCAGCGCGTTGAGCGGAAACTCGACGCTTTGCCGCCAGCGTCAAAGGCACTTGAGGAGTATTCACGTAAATCCTCAGTGGCAGCGGCCTCGATGCCATGCATACTCCCCTACCGTGAATCAACGATCGACACCCAGGCGCCAACAGCTTGGGGTCGCAACCATTGGAGGAGTCAGCATGGGTGTACAAGTCGACCTGCCGTTTTTCATCAACGCGTCAGCTATTGCCGTGATGATTGTGGGGCTGTTCATGGTGCTAGGGTTGCGCAGCAAGATTCGCGGCGGATCTGTTGGCAATGCGTGGAAGATTCTCACGGGGCTTGTCATTCTGTTCACGCTTGGTTATCTGGCCACACCTTTCTTCGGGTTGCTACCCGCGGATTCCGTGCGCAGTGTGTTTGCGCTCATCTTTCTCTTCGGGGCCGTCTATGTTGTGCTCACGGTGCGCCTCGTGCACCGCATCATCGACGAATTAGCCTGACCCGCGACCGCATTGCCGCAGGCATCGTCGATGCAGCCAGACTGGATTCTGGAAAAAACGGCCGCGGGCCGCGAGGCACTCGTCAGCCGCGCCCACCACCTGCCGGCGGTGGCACGCGGCGTACTCGTGTTAATCAATGGCGAGCGTACCGTAAGCGCCTTGCTCGATTGCGCAACCGACAAGCTGCGTTGGCAGGAGGCCCTCATCCTGCTGTTGGAGCAAGGCTACGTCTCGCCCAACAGCGGGGCTTTCGAGCCGACGCCCTCTGCGCGGGCTCAAGACTTTGGGGCCTCACCGCTTCGGGGGAGCGATCTGCGGGCAGACCTGTCACGACTGGTCACGCAGATGTTCGGCCAGGGCGCTGACAAGCTGTTGCAGAAGCTGCAAGCTGCTGATCACTCACCGCAGTCTCAAATGGCGGCCGTGGAAAGCTGTACTAAGTACATAAAGCTTTTTATCGATGAGAAAAAGTCCAATGAATTCCGCGATAAAGCGCAAACCCTGATTGACGGGAAGCGGGGAGTATCCTGAAATGACAGTCGCTGGCGGTCGAAGCATCGCCGGTGCGGGCCGCCCGGATCCGCCACCATCACGAGGAGATAACACCCATGCATTTATCCATCACGACCACCCGCAAGACCCTTATTCGCTTGGCACTTGCCGCGACGTTCGGCTCGACGGCTTGGGCTGCGCAAGCAGCCGATCCGGTGCTGATGTCCCCGCAATGGACAGCCAATTTCTGCCAGGCCTGGAACCAGACGCCGCAACTCACAGAGGGCCTAGCTGGCGAGTGGCTGCACGACGACAAAGGGCGTGGCTACAAAGTGGTGGAGATGTACCGTACGGATTGTGGCAAGGGCTCCATGGTCGAACTCAAGATCGTGCCCAAGGATGGCAAGGCGTTCTGCGCGTATGGTGGTACCCCCAGCGCAGCTGCCAATTTCGGCGTGGATTTTCTCATGCATGCAAGCACCAAGAACTGGGAGTCCATGGGTAAAGGTGACCCGGGACCCGTCTGGGCCATGATGAGCGGGAAGCTTCAATTCCAAGGCCCCAAAATGGTGGCCATGCGCGCGATCAAGCCCTTCGAGAGCTTCTTGCTGCTCGTCGGCAAAGCGCCGTATGAGGCTAAGACCTGCCCTGCGGGCGTAACCGAGACGAGCTCCGCCAAGTAAGCAGGTTTCGGTCGGTGCCGTCATCGAGGCCCGCCGCGCGCGGGCCTCGTGCATACCGAACGCATAACGCGGGATCTTGTTTTTGATCCGTAGGCACGGTCCAATGGGGTATCGTGTTCCCCGCTACACCACATCATGCCCGAGCGTATTAGCCGTTTTCCCGTTCCCGAACTTGCTGCGCTCCCGGAGGACGTCCGCAATCGCATTCTTGCGGTGCAAGAGCGCAGCGGTTTCGTACCCAATGTCTTCCTTGCCTTGGCACACCGGCCAGACGAGTTCCGGGCGTTTTTTGCCTACCACGACGCACTGATGCTCAAGCCCTCGGGGTTGAGCAAGGGGGAGCGCGAAATGATTGTGGTGGCCACAAGCGCGGCCAACCACTGCTTGTATTGTGTGGTTGCGCATGGGGCGATCTTGCGTATCTATGAGAAAGACGCATTCATTGCCGATCAGCTTGCCACGGACTGGTCCAAGGCTTGCATCACGGCTCGCCAGCGCGCAATGGTGGCCTTCGCGCTGCGCGTGGCGCAAAGCGCCCACAGCGTGGACGAGTCGGACTATGAAGCGTTGAGTGCAGTGGGATTTAGCCGCGAAGACGTGTGGGACATTGGTGCCATTGCGGCGTTTTTCGCCCTGTCCAATCGCATGGCTGGACTCGTGGGCATGATGCCCAACGCGGAGTTCTATGCCCTGGGACGGATGCCCAAGGCCAAATGACTGACCTACAGGAGCACGATGTCAAACTGATGCTGCACATAGGCCGGATCCACTTGTAGCGCAATGGGTTTGCCGATGAAGTCTGACAACTCGGCAAGGTGAGCGCTTTCTTCCTCGAGGAAGAGGTCGACTACGGCGTTGGAGGCGACGATGCGGAACTCGCGCGGATTGAACTGTTTGGCCTCGCGCAGAATTTCACGCAGAATCTCATAGCAGGCCGTGCGCGCGGTCTTGACTTGGCCTTGACCGCCGCAAGTCGGGCAGGGTTCGCACAGCAGATGCGCAAGGGATTCGCGCGTGCGTTTGCGCGTCATTTCGACCAGGCCGAGTTGCGAGAACCCGTTGACCGAGACCTTCACGCGGTCGCGTGACAGCGATTTTTTCAACTCATCCAGGACGGCGGCCCGGTGCTGCATGCTGCCCATGTCGATAAAGTCAATCAGGATGATGCCCCCCAGGTTGCGCAGGCGCAGCTGCCGGGCAATGGACTGGGCCGCTTCAAGATTGGTCTTGAAAATGGTGTCGTCGAAATTCCGGGCGCCGACGAACCCGCCTGTGTTCACGTCCACCGTGGTCATGGCCTCGGTCTGATCGATGATGAGGTAGCCGCCAGATTTCAGATCCACCCGGCGGCCCAGTGCCTTCTCGATTTCGGCGTCCACGTTGTACAACTCAAAAAGTGGGCGCTCGCCACGATAGAGTTGCAGGCGCTCAGCCACGCTGGGCATGTATTCGGTGGCAAAGGCGCGAAGGCGCTCGTAATTTTCGTGCGAATCGACCTGAATGCTGCGCGTGGCATCAGTCACCAAATCGCGCAGCACGCGCTGCGCAAGGCTCAGCTCCTGGTAGAGCAGGACAGGGGCCTGTGACACGCGCATGCGTGAATCGATCGCACTCCATGTCTTGCGGAGGTAGGCTATGTCGTCGAGTAACTCGGCGTCGCTCGCATCCTCAGCGTTGGTGCGGACAATGAAACCCATGCTTGCCTCGCGGTCGTGCTGCAGTGCAAGTTGGCCCAGGCGCTGGCGTAGGCTGTCGCGCAGCTCTGGATCATCGATCTTTTGGGAGACGCCAATATGGCTATCCTGCGGAAGATGCACCAACAGGCGCCCGGCCAGGCTGATCTGGGTGGACAGCCGCGCGCCCTTCGCCCCAATGGGGTCCTTGATCACCTGGACGAGCAGCGATTGACCCTCGAACACGAGTTTTTCGATCGACAATGGGGGGGGCGCAGCGGTCTTGCCTTCACCGTTGCTCAGCATGCGTTGCCAAAGATCAGCCACGTGCAGAAAGGCCGCTCGCTCCAAGCCGATGTCGACGAAGGCCGACTGCATCCCGGGCAGCACCCTGACGACACGGCCTAGATACACGTTGCCTGCGAGGCCTCGCTCCAATGTGCGCTCAATGTGTATTTCCTGCACGGAGGCTTGGGCTATCACCGCCACCCGGGTTTCCTGCGGCGTGATGTTGATGAGCAGGTCTTCCTGCAGCGTCGAGGTGTTCATGGGCACACCCCTGCCTGCTCCAGCAGCTGTGCGGTCTCGAACAGCGGCAGCCCCATAACGCCGGAGTAGCTGCCGTCGATGTGCGCGATGAAGGCAGCTGCACGCCCCTGCACGCCATAGCTTCCAGCCTTCCCATGGGGCTCGTTGCTGGCGACGTAGGCGTCGATCTGAGCGTCCGTCAAGGGCGCCATGCGCACCCGGTTGATGTTCAGCGCCACAGCCGTTCTGGGGCCCCGGGCACCATTCCAGGCCAGTGCCACAGCGGTTAGCACCCGGTGGGTCCGATTGGCGAGCCGTCGAAGCATCGCATGAGCGTCCTCCGCGTTCGCCGGTTTGCCCAGCATGTGGCGGCCGAGCGCCACAGTGGTGTCCGCACACATGATGGGAGCAGCAGGCAGAGCGCGGTGTGCCAGGCGTGCTGCTGCCGCTTCCAGTTTCAGGCGCGTCACGCGCACTACATAATCGGCGGGTGGCTCGGCTGGCAGTGCAGCTTCCAGAGCTTCGGCGTCCTCCTCCGCGCCGGGGGCGAGCAGGGTGAAATCCACCCCGATTTGGTGCAGTAATTCTTGGCGCCGTGGGCTAGCCGAGGCAAGGTAGAGCAATGGATTGGAGCGCATGGCGGGAAGTGCTGGATCAACGGCCGATCATACCGGGCTGCTCCGTGTGCACACCGCGGTGGCACAATGCCCTCGCGTTTGGCATCCCGCCAAGTTACCCCAGCATCCATGGCCGTACTTTCCATCTCCGACCTCAGTTTGGCTTATGGCCATGTCCCTTTGCTCGATCATGCCGCGATGGCCATGGAGGCCGGCGAGCGTATCGGTCTGATCGGGCGCAACGGTACAGGCAAGTCGTCGCTGCTGAAGATCATCGCCGGTCTTGAGGCGCCCGACAGTGGCTTGGTGCAAGTGCAGCAGGCGTTGCGCCTGGTGTATGTAGCCCAAGAGGCGCAGTTTCCAGCCGAAAGCACGGTGTTCGAACAGGTGGGTCAGGGAGTTGCCGAGGCGCGTGATCTGCGTGCGCGTTACGAGGCGCACGCTCCTGGGGATGATCTGGACGCGCTGCAGACCCGCATTGAGCTGTTGAATGGATGGAATTGGGAGCAGCGCGTTGAACAAACGCTGCAACGTTTGCAGCTGCCGGCCGATGCCCTCATCGGGGATCTCTCAGGCGGCATGCAAAAGCGCGTGGCGCTCGCGCAGGCGCTGGTGGCGGCGCCCGATGTGCTGCTGCTCGATGAACCCACGAACCATTTGGATCTGGATGCCATCATGTGGCTCGAAAGCCTCCTGATCGGCTTTCGGGGCAGTGTGGTGCTTGTCACTCACGACCGCGCCTTTCTCGACGCTGTGGCCACGCGCATCGTCGAACTTGACCGCGGCGTTCTGCGAAGCTACCCGGGAAATTTCGCCGCCTACGAGGCCCGCAAGGCGCAGGAGCTTACCGACGAGCTTGCCGCCAGCGCCCGTGCCGACAAGCTGCTTGCGCAAGAAGAGGTGTGGATACGAAAGGGCGTCGAGGCCAGGCGCACGCGCAGCGTCAGCCGCATCCAGCGCCTGGAGGCGCTGCGAGCGCAACGTCAGGCTCGGCGCGAGACCCTGGGCCGTGTGAAGCTCGAGGTGGATGGGGGGCAGGCCAGTGGCCGCATCGTGGCGGACCTGCAACACGTGAGCAAGCGCTATGGCGAACGCATCATCGTGCAGGATTTTTCCGCGACGATCCTGCGCGGCGACAAGGTCGGCATCATTGGTCCGAACGGTGCTGGCAAGACCACCCTGCTCAAGATGATTCTGGGCGAACTCCCGCCCGACAGCGGAACTGTGCGCTTGGGCACGCGCTTGCAAGTGGCCTATTTTGACCAGATGCGCAGTGCGCTTGATCCGGATGCGACACTGGCGGACACCATAAGTCCAGGGAGTGAATGGGTGGAAATTGCCGGGAACCGCAAGCATGTGATGAGCTACCTTGGCGACTTCCTGTTCGCACCGGCACGAGCCAATTCACCGGTCAAATCGCTCTCAGGCGGCGAACGCAACCGCCTATTGCTCGCACGCCTGTTCGCCCGTCCTGCCAACGTCTTGGTGCTGGACGAGCCGACCAATGACCTCGACATTGACACGCTTGATCTCCTCGAGCAACTCCTGCAGGACTTCTCAGGGACCGTGTTCCTGGTCAGCCATGACCGGCGCTTTCTCGACAATGTGGTCACGAGCACTATTGTGTCCGAGGCCGCGCCTGGCCATCCGGGCCGCTGGCGCGAATACGAAGGCGGAGTGAGCGATTGGCTCGTGCAGGCGCAACGCGCGCGCAGCTTGGTCTTAGCTGCCACGGCCGCCGCTGCAGGCCCGCCAGTGGCGCGCAAAGCGGATGCGTCACCTGCCGCTGCAGCCAGGCCACCGCAGGCTCGGCGTAAGCTCAGCTACAAAGAGCAGCGCGAACTGCAGGAACTGCCCGACCGCATTGCGGCGCTCGAGGCTGAACAAAAAGTCCTGGGTGAGCGATTGGCGGACCCTGCGCTGTACAAGACGGCTCCGCAGGCTGTCCTCGAGATGCAGGAGCGATTCGCGCAGCTCGAGCAGGCCCTGCTTGAGGCTCTGGAACGCTGGGAATCCCTGGAAGGAGCCTGATGCCAAGCGATGCGAAGGGACTTGGGGTCGAGCCCGGGCAGGAAGTCGTCAGCGACCTGCGCATAGACCCGCGCGCCTGCACCTACGTGAAGCATGAAGTGGTGGAGGTGTGCTTTGCCCCTTCGCCGGGAACCGTTCTCAGTCGCGAAGGCCTGAACCGCTATCGCGAGGGCGATGCGGTTCTGACCGGATCGACGGGTGATCGCTGGAGTGTGTCCCGTGAGCGCTTTGACGCTCGCTACCAGGCGCTCACAGGGACACCGCCTGGCGCGGACGGGCCCTATGTCAGCCAGCCCATTCCCGTGCTTGCACGGCAAATGGCACACGATTTCACCATCGCGCGCAGCGCAGGCGGCGACCTATTGCGGGGGCTGGCGAACGACTGGCTGTTGCAATACGCGCCTGGCGATTATGGCGTGGTCGAAAATGCACGTTTCGCGCGGGTCTACCGGCGTGCGGATCCACAACCTGGTGTGGATCCGCGCGAAGCCGTTCCGGCGCGTGCCTGGAGAGCTTGCGATTAGGGTTGTATCCAGATCGGGTCATGGCGACGCCGCACTTGCACAATCAAGACGATCCCATGGGCGAGCTCGGAGTTGGAAGTGGCGCCGCTATACCCGGTGATAAGGATGCCCGGCCAACAAGCTATGTGCCCGGTAAATCTGCTCGGCCAGCAGGACACGTGCTAGGCCATGCGGAAGCGTGAAGTCCGACAAGCGCAGCAGCATGTTGGCACGCTGCTTGATACGGGGCGCCAAGCCGTCGGCTCCGCCGATCAAAAGCGCCACATCGCGTCCGTCCTGGCGCCAACGTTGCATCTCTGCAGCGAGCGCCGTCGTCGTGAGGCGCTGACCGTTTTCATCCAGCACGACGAGCTGGCAACCCGGGGGTATGGCGGCGTCGATGCGCACCGCCTCCCGCTCCATAGCTGCCTCGGAGCTGATGCTGGAGCGGCGTGCTTCGGACCGGATTTCCTTGAGCTGCAATGGCATTTCGGGCGGTAGGCGTTTGGCGTATTCGGCGTAGGCTTCATCGACCCAGCTTGGCATGCGTTGCCCAACCGTCAAGAGCCAAAGCCTCATGGAGGGTGATCACGAATAGCGCAGCAGGCGCCGTCCTGTGTTTCAGGCCGACGGTTTCTTGGCGGCCACCCGACGCTTGGGCGAAGAAGCCACCGAGCGCGCAGTCGAGGGTTTTGCGGCCTTGACCGCTGCACTCTTGGCGGCGGCACGGTTGCTCGGGATGGATGCCGTTGTGGGTTTCGCAGGCGCTTTGGTCCGCGGCTTGCGCGCACTTGCAGCGGGTTTGACCGCCTTGGCTATGGGCTTGCGTGTGCCAGGCTGACCGGTCTTCTCCGCTTGGCCGGCCCGTGTCTTCGTTCCAGGCATTGCCGCCGATGCGTCACCTTGACGCAAGCGGCTTCCCTTCGCGGCCGCATCGGCCTGCTGCCGAGCCTTGAGGTGCACGCTCTTGCCGCCCCAAATGTCCTCAAGCTTGTAGTACGCGCGAATCACCGGTTGCATGATGTGTACCACAGCGTCGCCGCAATCCACCAGGACCCATTCCCCACTGCCCTCGCCTTCGGGGTTCTTCACCGTGCCGCCTGTGGCCCGGACCTTATCGCGCACACTGGCGGCTAGGGCACGGGTTTGCCGGTTCGATGTGCCGCTGGCCACGATGACCCGGTCGAACAGGCTGGTGAGATGTTCTGTGTTGAACACCTGAATATCCTGTGCTTTGACGTCTTCCAAGGCGTCGACGATGGTGCGCTGCAGTTTACGAATGTCCATGCAATGTGGGGGTGGAGTAGAGCCGATGGTGTTCAATATAGCGCGCTAGATCGGA
>JABBOE010000018.1:10684-14372 GCA_019351955.1 Pseudomonadota bacterium | reverse complement strand
GTCCATGCAATGTGGGGGTGGAGTAGAGCCGATGGTGTTCAATATAGCGCGCTACCGTCTTGGGCACGAGTTCGCCAAGCGGCATGCCTGAAGCGATGCGCTCGCGCACACGCGTGGCCGACAGATCGATCGGTTCCATTGCCAGGCGGTGAAGGCGGTGCCCCCCGAGGGCAAGCGCATCCACCAGTTCGGGTGGCGGGGTGTCTGCGTGGCCGGGTCTGGCTGCCACGGCCAAGTCGACACGGGCGGTGAGCTCCTTCCAGCCGCGCCAGGTGGGCAAATTGCGCAGTTGGTCGGATCCGAGGATAAACGTGAACGTCACGTCCGGATGCGCATCCTGCAATTCACGCAGCGTGTCGACCGTGTAGCTCGGTCCCGCTCGACGCAGTTCGATGTCGCATGCCTTCAGACCGCGCCGCCTGGCAATGGCGAGGTTGACCATATCCCAGCGCCGTGCGGGGCTTGCGGCAAGCGGATCGCGCTGCCAGGGCTGACCGGCCGGGATGAGCCACACTGCGTCCAGTCCAAGTTCGGCGCATGCGCTGTGCGCTAGGCGCAGGTGGGCACAATGGATCGGGTCGAAACTGCCGCCGAGCAAGCCAATGCGCAACCCGGCGCGGGGGGCTGCCTCCGTCACGCGGAGGCCCAATCGCGAGGCTTGAGGAAAATCTCATACAGGCGTGCCTCTGGCGTGCCTGGGGTGGGGTGCCAGTCGTAGCGCCACTTAACAACCGGCGGCATGGACATGAGAATCGATTCGGTGCGCCCTCCCGATTGCAGGCCGAAAAGAGTGCCGCGGTCCCATACAAGGTTGAATTCCACATAGCGCCCACGCCGCAATGCCTGGAATTCGCGCTCGCGTTCCCCGAACGGCAAGTCGCGGCGCCGTTGGACGATGGGCAGATAAGCATCGAGGAACGCATCGCCCACCGCGCGCATGAGTGCAAAACCATGGGCAAAGCCGCCATCGGCGAAGTCGTCGAAAAACACGCCGCCCACGCCTCGCGGTTCGCCTCGGTGTTTGAGAAAGAAATAGTCGTCGCACCACGTCTTGAAGCGCGGGAAATATGCCGTGTCCAGCGCGTCCAGCGCCTGTTTACAGGAGCGGTGAAAATGCACTGCATCCTCCTCAAAGCCGTAATAGGGCGTGAGATCCATGCCGCCGCCAAACCACGCAACGTCGGGTCGGCCTTCGGGCTTTGCCACCAGCATGCGTACATTCATGTGAACCGTGGGCACGTACGGATTGCGCGGATGCAGAACTAGGGATACGCCGATCGCCTCAAACGGTGCTCCGGCCAGCTCTGGCCGATGCTGCGAGGCTGACGGCGGCAGCTTGCTGCCGCGCACATGGGAGAAGTTGCAACCGCCGCGCTCGAACAGATTGCCATCTTCGATCAGGCTGGTCGCCCCATCCCCCTCCAGCGGGCCCCCAGTCGGGCGCGTCCAGCCATCACGCAAGAACGGCTTGCCGTCGGAGTCTTCCAAAGCGCGGAGAATGCGGTCTTGCAGGCTGAGCAGGTAGGGGCGGACTTCAGTGTGCATGGGACGTCGGGAACCGGGCCGGGATCGATATGCCCCGGACAAGCATGAATTGTCGCGCAGCCGGGTCCGGTTGCGCCGTGAACGAGGATTTCGGGATGCGTTGGCAGTTTTGGATTGATCGTGGGGGAACATTTACCGACATCGTGGCGCGCGCGCCGGGCGGCCGGCTGCTCACGCACAAGCTTCTGTCGGAAAACCCCCAGCGATACCGTGATGCGGCGCTGGCAGGTATGCGCGAATTGATGGGTCTGGCGCCTGATGTGCGCATCACTCCGCAACAGGTGGAATGTGTGAAGATGGGCACCACAGTGGCCACGAACGCCTTGCTTGAACGCAAGGGCGAGCCTGTGGTTCTGGTGACCACTCGCGGGTTTCGCGATGCCCTTCGCATCGCTTACCAGAACCGCCCGCGGCTTTTCGATCGGCGAATCGTCCTGCCCGAGTTGCTGTACGCCCGGGTGATTGAGGCCGACGAGCGCGTGGGCGCTGACGGCGCCGTGGAGGCGGATCTGGACGAGGCTGCGCTGCGCGAGCAGTTGCACGCCGCGTTCGGCGACAGGTTGCGCGCCGTGGCCATCGTGTTCCTGCATGGCTGGTCCTATCCGGCCCATGAGCAGGCGGCCGCGCGCATCGCGCGCGAGGTCGGCTTTACACAAGTCAGCAGCTCCCACGTGACGAGCCCATTGATCAAGTTCGTTTCACGCGGCGATACGACGGTCGTCGACGCCTATCTTTCACCCCTCCTGCGGCGCTATGTCGAGCAGGTGGCGGCGGAGATGCCGGGTGTTCGACTGCTCTTCATGCAGTCGAACGGCGGGCTGGCCGAGGCGCACGCGTTTGCAGGCAAGGATGCGATTCTGTCGGGCCCTACTGGTGGGATCGTCGGCATGGCTCGCACGGCGGAGCAGGCGGGGCACGCACGCGTGATTGGTTTTGACATGGGAGGAACCTCCACCGACGTATCGCACTATGCGGGCGCGTTCGAGCGAGCGTTCGAAACGGAAGTGGCCGGGGTACGGGTGCGTGCACCGATGTTGTCCATCCACACGGTGGCGGCCGGCGGAGGCTCGATTTTGCACTTCGATGGCGCGCGCATGCGCGTGGGGCCTGATTCGGCGGGGGCTGATCCGGGGCCAGCCTGCTATCGGCGCGGCGGGCCCCTTGCCATCACCGACGCACACGTCATGCTCGGACGCGTGCGTCCCGCATATTTCCCGGCCGTTTTCGGACCGGCGGCCGACGAGCCGATCGATCCCGACGTGGTTCGGGGCAAGTTCGCCGAACTCGCCCAGCGCATCGCGCGCGAATCCGCGGCGCCACAAACTCCGGAGGGAGTGGCCGAGGGCTATATTGAGATCGCGGTGCAGGCGATGGCTGGGGCCATCAAGCGTATTTCAGTGGCGCGCGGCCACGACGTGACGCGCTATACGCTGCAGTGCTTCGGCGGTGCTGGTGCCCAGCATGCCTGCCGCGTCGCCGACGCGCTGGGCATGGAGCGGGTATTTATCCATGCGCTTGCCGGCGTGCTGTCGGCCTATGGCATGGGTCTGGCGCAACAAACAGCCATGCGCCAGCACGGCGTGGAGTTCGAGATGGGCGCGCACAGTCACGCGCGCCTTGACCCTTTGTTTGAGCGGTTGAGCGCATCGGCGTGCCAGGAACTGATTCACCACGGCGTGGATCCTTCCGCCGTGCATGTTGCGCGCCAAGTGCATCTGCGGTTTGCGGGAACCGACACGGCTCTCGCCGTGGATTACGCGCCGGTGCCGGTCATGCGCCGGGAATTCGAGGCGCAATACGCCCGGCGGTTTGCACACGCCATGCCCGAGCGAGCGGTGGTGGTGGAGGCTGTATCGGTGGAAGCGAGCGGCGGCGGGGAGTATGCCGATGCTCCGGCAGTGGAAACCCCCATGGAGGGCGATGCTCCGATTTCCGAATATGTACCTGTCTATTTGAGCGGCGCTTGGCAGGTCGCGGCATTGGTTTTGCGCGGCGCATGTCGGCCAGGGCAGCGCGTTATGGGGCCTGCAATCCTGGTGGCCGACACGACCACCGTGGTGATCGAACCTGAATGGCGCGCGCAGATCACCGCGCAGGGGAACCTGGAACTTGCAAGGGTGCGGCCGTGCCGTGCCGCTTTGCG
>JABBOE010000018.1:0-10674 GCA_019351955.1 Pseudomonadota bacterium | reverse complement strand
ACGGCACAACAGCGGACCCAATGTTGCTGGAGGTATTCAACAACCTGTTCATGAATATCGCCGAGCAGATGGGATCCCAACTGCAGAACACGGCGGTATCGGTCAATATCAAGGAGCGCCTGGATTACTCATGTGCGCTGTTCGACGGACAGGGCAACCTCATTGCAAACGCACCGCACATGCCTGTGCATTTGGGGTCGATGGGCGAAAGTGTTCGCACCGTGATCGAGCGCAATGCCGGCAACCTCCGGCACGGGGATGTTTTCGCACTTAACGACCCGTATCACGGTGGTACGCATCTTCCCGACATCACGGTCATCACTCCGGTGTTTGACACGACCGGAAGTGACATCCTGCTTTTCGTCGGCTCGCGTGGCCACCATGCCGACATTGGCGGGGTTACGCCAGGGTCGATGCCGCCGTTCTCGCGCACGATTTCCGAGGAAGGGGTCGTGCTCGACAATTTCAGGCTCGTCGCCGATGGGCAGCTTCGCGAAGCCGAGATTCTGGCATTGCTGGAAAGCGCGAGGTACCCAGCGCGCAATCCGCGTCAAAATCTTGCCGACCTGCGCGCGCAGGTCGCGGCGAACACGCGGGGCGCTCAGGAGTTGCAAAAGCTGGTGTCTGACCATGGCCTGCGTGTGGTGCAGGCTTACATGCGCCATGTTCAGGATAACGCCGAGGCCGCGGTACGCCGCGTGATCCCGGCTTTGCGCGATGGGCACTTTGCGCTTGCGCTGGACAACGGTGCGAGCATCCATGTGGCCATCCGTGTGGATCACGCCGCGCGCAGCGCGGTGATTGACTTTACGGGAACATCGCCACAGCAGTCCAACAACTTCAATGCGCCACGGGCTGTCACTGTCGCCGCCGTGCTCTACGTGTTTCGCTGTCTGGTTGATGACGACATTCCCCTCAATGCCGGTTGTCTGATTCCCTTGCGCATCATCATTCCGCAGGGGAGCATGCTCGACGCACTTGCACCGGCTGCGGTGGTTGCGGGGAATGTGGAAACCTCCATGTGCATCACCAACGCGCTGTTTGGCGCCATGGGCGTTCAAGCGGCCAGCCAGTGCACGATGAACAATTTCACATTTGGCAATGCCCGTCACCAGTATTACGAGACAATCGCCGGCGGTTCAGGTGCTGGTGGGTTGTTTGACGCACAAGGCCGCCTCATTGGTGGGTTCGACGGCACCGACGTGGTGCAAACCCATATGACGAATTCGCGCCTGACGGATCCTGAGGTCCTCGAATTCCGTTACCCGGTGCGGATGGAGAGTTTCGCGCTGCGAAGGGGTTCGGGGGGGCTTGGGCAATGGAAGGGCGGTGACGGCGGTGTGCGGCGTATGCGTTTTCTGGAGCCGATGACCGCGAGCATTCTGTCAAACGGACGCATCGTGCCAGCCTTTGGCTTGGCCGATGGCGAGTCGGGAGCTTTGGGTGCGAACAGCGTAGAGCGAGCCAATGGGGCTGTGGAACTGCTGGGGAGCGCGGCCAGTGTCGAAATGCGACCCGGGGATGTGTTTGTCATCGAAACCCCCGGAGGAGGGGGCTTCGGCAGCAAATTGCATGACCCGGAGAGGACCGTCTCAAGTTAACGGTGACGCTGGACATGCACGGGATGGCTCGCAGCCTAGGCGCCCGTGCGAGACACCCCGAGTCATGCGATGGCTGCACTGAGCGCCGCAGCCGTTTCGCCAGCGCACGAGCCCCTCGGCACTCCGATCAAGGAAACGCCGGGATATCCGTTTCGACGCCTTCGGGTTTTGCTTCAGGATGGTGGCCGTGGATCAGTGCCACCGTCTCATCGACGCGCTCGGCGTCCACGTCGACCATCATTAGCAACTGGCCCGCCTGGATGGCTTGCTCAAAGGGCTTCAAGCGCGGACTATCGATGCTCATGCCGACCATGCTGCTGATCCACGCGCCCATCGCGCTTCCGGCAAATGCCAGGGCGACCACGAGTGCTCCGGCCGAGACGACAGCGGCACCGGGGATTGCAATCACCAACAGCCCGGCCAGAATGCCCGTTGCGCCTCCGTAGCCAAGCCCTCGCTCGATTGCGGGAATGAGGTCTGTTCGCTGCGCTAGCCCGGCCTCGGGAAGCTCACCTAGCGGCGTATCCTCGCGCGCAATGACATGGATGTGTCGCTCGAGAACGCGCGCCAATAGAAGCTCGTCGACGATTTTCTTCGCGGTGGGAACATCCGGAATTAAGAAATATAGACGACGCATGGTGTTCTCCTTGATCGTTGCACGCGGAAAAGCTTGGCTTGTACGGGGCGATTCTCATGGCGCGAGGTGCAGTTCGCATGAGCGTTGTCACAACGCGCCTTTGTTTTGCGTCGCCGACTGAACTCCAGGCGCCTGCCTTTGCATCGCACGAACTGCATCGAAGAGAGGGGTCGTGAAGCCGATGGTCGAACGCAGCAGCGTAAAAATGGGCGCGTCGCACACGCGATGATTGGCCAAGTTGCCTTGTGTCCCATCCGCTGGATTGCGGCATGCGCTGCGGGGCCTTAGGCGGCACTGTGTACCAAGCGTCGGCTGCGTTTTGCCAAGGCTCGCCCAGACATGGCGTCTTGAGTCCGGGCAAGCGCTTGGATCTGTTGGGCGCATTTGGCCAATCCCCAACGCGAACTCCCGTCGGGCATTCCTCGGAGCCAATTTCCGCTTGCTGATGCCCATTGACGTGTCCACCTGAAAGTGCATATCGGTCCGGAAATGGTGCTACGCGACGTGATGACCTTCTTTGACCTATATCACGTTTGCCAAGGTTGAGGAGCCGTCTGCCCGAAGCGTTCGGGCTTTCTACAGCCGCAATGGTGTCAGGAGTCGGCGCAGCGTCAACGATCCCAAGCCTGCGCGCGTGGCAAGGTGAAATCATGCTTAGTTCCGTCAGTTCCCCCGCTTGGCAAACCAAGTCCAACTGCGGTGAGGAGGCGCCATGGCCGTCAATCCCTGGGTCACGGCCCCGAAATGCCGAGGTCTCCTCGACCATGAGCCAACCGGATGCAGGTCTCGATTGGGCCATGGTGATCGTGCAGGGTCTGCGACCAGGGTGCGGCGTCTCTGTGACGCAGCGGATGCCATGAGAGAGTGGAGGAAACATAATGGAGTATCACATTACAGCGAGACACATTTGAGCCTAATGTACGGCATCGAACTGGTCTTTCGCATTCTTTGGGGCAGGCACCGACATCTCGAGTGACATGTCTGGGGTCAACGACGAGCTATGGAGGATCAAGAGTATGCAAAGCACCTTGCGTCGCCAGCAAATGCTTAAATTTTTGGGCGGTGGCAGCACGGCCATTTTCGCGATGCGGCCGGCGTTCGCCGTTGTCTCCACCCAGACGGAAATTCCGCTTGCACAAGAAGGTCCATGCTGCGATGGGCGATGCTCGCTGCAATTGCTTTGGCGCGACGGGCCTTGCCGGCGCGCCGCAGGGGGTCGACCGGCGTCCCGGTGCCGGCCAGGCTTCTGGAAGTTGCCTGGCTCGCCATTGTTCAACGTGGCAAGAGTACCTAGGCCAGGATAGAAGAGGCGGTGACTGCAGGACCGCCGGTGCTCACGTGATTGCTGGATCCGTTAGGTGCGCATTTCAGCGTTGCGCCACCCGCACGCCGCGCCGATAGGATGGGTGCATCGTGTAGCGTAGTGAATGCTTGTAGGCATGCGCAAATTGGCGCCGGTCCGCAATACGCACGGTGCGCTTGCGGTCACGTTTTGCGATGAGCTCTTCATGCTGCCTGAGCACCGGGCGGCGTGAATAGACGACGATGACCGAGCGCGGGCGGAAGCGCCCCTGCTCGGCGATGTGGTTCCAGCGGGCGACCTCGGCCGGACTCAGCCCATAGCGGTGTGCCACGGTGAAGGGCGTGTCGTATCGGCCTGCGATCAGGCGCTGCAGGCGCCCCTGCGGCACGTCCGGGGCAAGGGTCAGCACCGCATTTTCGACAGCGTGCCTGCTCACGTTCTGATCGTCCTGGGGTGGCTTCGGAACAAGAAGCGTGGAGCCGGCTTTCACGAGCGTACGCACGGGGATATTGTTCACATCGCGCAGGATGGCCTCGGTCAGATGCAGGTTGCGCGCAAGCTGCAGGGGGCTGGACGTGGCATGCACCACATAGGTTGTCCATGTGGACAATGGCCCCTGGTAGGTCGCCAGAGACTGCTCAAAGGCGGTCGCGTTGTCGTAAGGGAGCAGGATCTTGGGCTTGGTGGCGGCCAGAATGACGGGCTTGTTGAACGCGGGATTCAGCGAGCGGAATTCCTTGATCGTGATGCCAGCAAGCTTGGCAGCCAAGGCCACGTCAATGTCCTGCGTGACGATGACCGGCTTGAAGTAGGGGTGATCGGGGACGTCGGGTAGCGCAATGCCGTACTTTGCCGGATCAGCGATGATGTCCTTCACCGCCTGCAGCTTGGGGTAGTAATTGCGGGTCTCAGCTGGCATATTCAAAGCGCCGTAGCTGATCGGAAGACCCTTGGCTTGATTGGCGGCGATCGCGCGTTGCACTCCACCTTCGCCCCAGTTGTAGGCAGCCAGGGCTAGCTGCCAGTTGCCAAACATGTCATGCAGTTTGGTGAGGTAATCAAGCGCGGCCTTTGTCGACGCCATCACATCGCGCCGGTCATCCTGGAACATGTTCTGCTTCAGGTTGAAATGCTTGCCTGTGGATGGGATGAACTGCCACATTCCCGAGGCACGCGCAGAGGACATCGCATCGGGATTGAAGGCGCTTTCGACGAATGGAAGCAGGGCCAGTTCGGTGGGCAGGTTGCGACGCTGGACTTCCTCAAGGATGTAGTAAAGGTACTTGCGTGAACGCTCGGTCATGCGTGCGATGTACTCAGGCTTGGTGCTGTACCACTGCACTGCCTGTTGGACATAGGGCACCATAGCTGGGCCGTCCATGTTCGGGATGGCAAAGCCCGCCCGGATCCGCTGCCAGATATTGCTGTACGGCACATCGGAGTGGTCGGCGGCGTCCGCGGCCGCCCGCATTTCCATCGCATCGTCGCGGGCGATTTGTGCAGCATCGGGTGGCGCCATCACTGCGGCTTGCCCATCCGCAGTGGCGCTGGGCGCATTGGCTGCGGCGGCTGATGAAGGGAATGAAGAAGATGCCAAGGTGGGGGATGATGGTGGGACGGCGGCGCAACCGGCTGCCATCACAACCACGGCAGCCAGGGCCCAGAATTTCAGTCGTCGCAATCGGTGCATCCCGTCGTCCTCGGTCTTAGAAGTCGTCTTTCCACCGCCGCAAAAGCGCAAACGCTTCAGCTCGGCTGCTCGGCTCGCGCCCAGCGTGTTCGGTGAGGCGTGCAAGCACGTCGATGTCGTCCAAACGCAGGAACGGATTCACACGCAATTCCTGTTCCAAGGTGCTGGGCAGCGTGGGCAGACCTTCGGCACGCTTGCCTTCACACCAATGCCTGTACGCCTGGATCGCTTGGTTGCCTGGCTCGACGAATTGCGCGAATTGTAAGTTGCTCAGCGTGTACTCATGTGTGCAGTACACGCGCGTGTCGCCGGGCAAGGCGGCGAGGCAGTCAAGCGAACGCAACATTTGTTCGGGCGTGCCTTCGAACAAACGCCCGCAACCCGCCGAAAACAAGGTATCTCCGCAGAACACAAAGCGATTGCCGAAGCCGCCGTCCGAGTAGAACGCGATATGACCAAGCGTGTGGCCCGGAACATGAATGACGTCGAACCCCAGATCGATGCCGTGCGGGGAAACGTGGTCGCCGTCACGCAAGGGCTGCGACATGCCCGGGATGTCTTCGGTTGCGGGGCCCCATACCGGCACTTGGGTGTGCCTCAGCAGGTCATGGATGCCCCCGGTGTGGTCCGCGTGGTGGTGGGTGACTAGAATGCCCGCGATCGCCAGCCCCTGCGCTTTGCACGCCATCAGCACCGGGCCGGCATCCCCCGGGTCCACCACCAGTGCGTGATGCGTGTCGTGGATCATCCATATGTAGTTATCCCGAAAGGCGTGCAGCGCGACGATATGCATGTGAGCCCCAAAGTCAGCGCGAGTATAAGTCTCGACCGGTGGTTGCAAACCCCGAGCGGGGGCTATGTGCTGGGCTGGGAGCAGGCGCAGATGGACCACATCGTGGCCGACGTCTTTGGCTTTCATGCGCTGCAACTTGGGCTTGCACCACTGTTGGCTTTGCGGCATAACCGCATGCCGCACCGCTGGTTGGCCCAAGGCGCGCCCGCCGACGAGGGGCCCGGGCCTGCCAGGCAGCTGCTTTGCCAGAGTTTTGCGCCACCCGAGTTTTCGCCCATTTACACGGATCCCCAGATCCTTATGGCCGACGGTGCGAGCGGTGGCGCTTCCCCATGCGTGGCAGCAAAGGCGCCCCCATCCGCATCGGGGATTCAATCCCACGCCGTGGTTTGCGACTTCACCGACTTGCCTTTCGCAACCCAAAGCCTTGATCTGGTGGTGTTGCCGCATGCGCTGGAGTCGGCATCCGATCCGCACGCATGCCTACGCGAAGTCGACCGTGTGCTGGTGGCTGGAGGTCAGGTGGTCATCACGGGCTTTAATGCCCTGAGTCTGTGGGGTGCGCGCCAGGCCATTGGTCGTCTGGGCGGACCACTCTATTTGCCGCAGCGCGGCGAGCTTATTTCGCCTCGTCGTGTGCGAGACTGGTTGCGCCTACTCAGTTTCGAGGTGACCGCGGGTCGCTATGGCTGCTACCGACCAGCCGCCTGCAGTCAGTCGTGGTTGGATCGCTGGCGCTTCATGGACAAGGCAGGCGACCGCTGGTGGCCCATGCTGGGTGCGGCATACGTGCTTGTGGCGACCAAGCGTGTGCGCTCCATGCGCCTGGTTGGCAAGGCTTGGCAGCAAAAGGCAGCCAAGTCCTCCGTCGCGCGCCCCGTGGCCCACGGCCGTAACGTTTCCCGTAGCGCCAATCGCTAACCTTGGACAATGAACACACAGACGACACCACACGTGCATGCCTATACGGACGGCGCATGCAAGGGCAATCCGGGTCCGGGTGGATGGGGGGTTCTGCTTCGTACAGGCCACGTAAGCAAGGAGCTGTTCGGTGGCGAGGCCCAGACCACCAATAACCGCATGGAGCTCATGGCCGCCATCATGGCGCTGGAATCGTTGCGCAAGTCTTGCCAAGTGCAGCTCTTCACCGATTCGCAATACGTGCTCAAGGGAATCACGGAGTGGTTGCCGGCTTGGAAGGCGCGGGGCTGGAAGACCGCCGATCGCAAACCGGTCAAGAATGTCGATCTCTGGCAGCGCCTCGAGCAGGCACTTGCGCCGCACAATGTGGAATGGGTCTGGGTTCGCGGCCATACCGGCGATGCGGGCAATGAGGCCGCGGATGTATTGGCCAATCGCGGTGTGGATAGTGTGCTGAACACGGCCTGAGATCGCCCGCCTCACTCTTTTGCTTTCCAAGTCCATTCCCATGACACGACAGATCATCCTCGATACCGAAACCACGGGACTGAATCCGGCTGCTGGTGACCGCATCATCGAAGTGGCTGCCGTGGAGCTGGTCAAGCGAAGGCCGTCCGGCTCGCACTTCCAGCGCTATGTCAATCCACAGCGGTCAAGCCACCCCGACGCGCTGCGTGTGCATGGCTTGACCGATGAGTTCCTGTCGGACAAGCCGCTGTTTGGGCAGATCGTGGGCGATTTACTGGACTTTGTGCGCGATGCCGAGGTGATCATCCACAACGCTGCCTTCGACGTGGCCTTCCTGGACGCCGAACTCGAGCGGTTGGGTTTGCCGCTGTTCAGCCAGCAGTGCGCCAGCATCACCGATTCTCTGGGGATCGCGCGTGAGCAGTTTCCGGGAAAATTCAACAGTCTGGATGCCCTGTGCAAGCGTTTCGGGGTGGACAACACAAGGCGCACCTTGCATGGTGCGTTGCTTGATGCGGAGCTGTTGGCTGAAGTCTATGTCTGGCTCACGCGGGGCCAGGACAGTCTGGTCATCGAACTCGACAGCCCGCAGGAGGACACGAATGCCGAGCCGATCGATCTTGGTGGCGTCGAGCTGGCGCTGATTTTCGCGGACGCAGCCGAGTTGCAAGCCCACGAAGGCATACTCCAAGTCCTTGAGAAGGTGTCAGCGAAGGGATCGGTATGGAAGCCGGGTTGAGAATCCCCGGTCGCGTGCGCCGGTATGGCATAATTTGCGGTTTGGGTGGTTAGCTCAGCGGTAGAGCACTGCCTTCACACGGCAGGGGCCACAGGTTCGATCCCTGTACCACCCACCAAAAATCGACGGCCACCACTGATCGTGGCCGTTTTCATGTGCGTAAGATTCTTGGGTGATGCCGCTGGATGCGAACTCGGAATTCACTTCAATGGAATGTGACAACCGATTGATCTTGCGCATTTTTCGCTGACTTGTTAGGCTTCGGCATACGATTTGACGACGAAGACCATGCTCCCGAATCCACGAATCACCCGGCCACACATGGGCATGCTGTCTTTGATTTTGGCCATGGCAATGGCAATCATTGGCATGGGTGCCGCGCAGCCAGCGAGCGCGCAAGGAGCAACGACCGAACACGCATCCGCGGGTGCGGTCAAGGTGCGAAAGCACGTTCGACGCCATGTCGTGCGTCCCAAACCCAAGCTCCAAAAGAAAGCGGTGCCGATTCGCCGGCCACGGCACGTGGCAAGCAAGAAGATGGCCCGAGGAACGCGGGTGCACGCGGACTTTGCCACAACGGGGCTGCGTGCCAAACGCCAGATCCAGGTTGTGAAGAGACCGGGCATGGACGAGCGAGCGGTTCGGTTGGCCGATGCGGAGGTCCCGGCAGTCGGGGATCCGGTGGCACTTCGCTCCGGGTCAGCACTGGTGATCGACGACAAGACAAACGAGGTGCTGTTAAGCAAGAACGCTGGCGACGTGCGTCCCATCGCGTCGTTGACCAAGCTGATGACGGCAGCCGTGGTTCTCGATGCGCATGTGCCGATGGACCAGATGATCGAGATAACAAGTGACGATATCGATACGTTGAAGTGGAGCAGTTCGCGACTGCGCCCTGGTATGAAACTCAGTCGCGAGGAGTTGCTCAAGCTGGCGCTGATGTCGTCGGAAAACCGCGCAGCGCACGCACTGGCGAGAACAACATACCCCGGCGGAATCGACGCCTTCATGCAAGCGATGAATCGCAAGGCCCAGGAGCTCGGCATGACGCGGACCCGATACATCGATCCGACAGGACTATCGCCGCAGAACGAGTCCACGGCGCACGATTTGGCGCTACTGGTGAAGGCGGTGTACGCCTACCCGCTGATTCGGGAGTTTTCCACCCACCAGAAGAGTACGGTCGACGTCGGTAATCGCGAATTGCAGTATCGGAACACCGATCATCTGATTTTCAATCGCGGCTGGGACATCTTGTTGCAAAAGACCGGCTACATCAATGAAGCGGGGCACTGCCTGGTCCTCAACGCGGTGGTCCAGGGGCGTAATGTGATCGTGGTGCTGCTTGACGCTTGGGGCAAATATTCCCATTTCGCTGATGCCGAACGCATCCGAACCTGGATGGAAACCACGGGTCGGGTCATGCTGTCGCGCACGGATGCCATTCCTGCCGATGCGTCGGCGCGGTTGGTACGCACTTCGCTCAGGGAGTGACGTTGGGTTCGCTCGCGTCTCAGCGCATCGATCACGTCGCTGACTTGTCCGCGCGATAGCCAAGCGCTGCGGAAATTGCTGCTGCCGTCTCAATCACCTTGCTGAGCCAATCTTCCTGCAGACGGTCTGCTGGTGCGGATAGCGAAAGGCCTGCGATCAGCTGGCCGGAATCGTCGTAGATGCCGGCAGCCATGCAGCGCACACCTAGTTCCAGTTCTTCGTTGTCACGCGCATAGCCGAGTTGGCGCACTCGCACCAACTCACCCTCGAGCCGGGCAGCATTCGTGATGCTGTTGCGCGTGTGCCCGACTAAGCCTGTGCGCATCGCATATGCCTTCACGCGTTGCGGATCCTCGCTAGCAAGGAAAAGTTTGCCCACCGAGGTGAGATGCAAGGGCGCATGGCCACCGACCGTGCGCACGACCTGCATCCCCGAGCGCTCACTGTAGGTTCGCTCGATGTAGACAATTTCATCGCCCTGGCGCATGCTTAGGTTTACAGGTTGATGGGTCAGCCGGTGTAGTTCGCGCATCTGACCCAGCGCCACGTCGCGCACATTTAGCCGTGCCTTGACCAAGTTGCCCAGCTCAAGCAAGCGCATGCCAAGCTGGTAGACCCCCGGCTCGCAGCGATCGATGAGACGGCCAGTCGCCAAGTCGTTGAGGATGCGGTGCGCGGTGGACGTATGCAAGCCGGTGCGCTCGGCGATGGTCTTCAGGGCCATGGGCTCCGAGTTGGCAGCCAGCACATCCAGAATTGCGAACATGCGCTCAACGACCTGAATGGCGGGTTGTTCGCGTGGGTTGTTCTCGGACGATTTCATGATGTTCTATTTTATATCGTGAAATCAGACGCTGTCATCCGGAATGGCGCTGCCGTGCGCATTGCTGAGCAAGTGGGCATTAGGCCCTTGGGACTTGGCTTCCTGTGATGCGCTCAACGAGCAGCGCTAAAGGCCTCGCGAGCCAGAGGTCTCAGAGTCTGTGAACATTTGATGGCACGAATGCTGCATAGCTTTGGGCATGGAC
>JABBOE010000149.1 GCA_019351955.1 Pseudomonadota bacterium | reverse complement strand
CCCTGCGGGCCTGTCGTCCCCACCTCACCGCCGCACAGGGGCCCCGGGTAGAGCAGCGGCCATCGTGGCGCGCACTCGGTGTGCCACCGCTGCGCGGTGGCGAGAGCACAAGAGCCAAAGATCCCGCCCCGAGCGGGACTCTTCCATGTGGCGAATGGCTCAGATCGGCCACATGAGGCTTGTCCAACGCCTGCCCGATGCAGTTCCGGCAGACGTGGAACGTCAGCGCGTGGGCAGGCGTCGGACAACCCTTAACAACAAAGGCCGGTGGACCTCTTCAAATGGTCGCCGCAAAGCGGCCGCTCGCGAGAGGTTGAAACGGAGCAGTGCACCCTGTAGACGCAAATTGTCGGGATATCCCTTGCAAGGGGAAGGGTGGTGCGCTATTACTACGCAATGCGAAGTACGCCATACGTAGCAAAAATCGAAAGCGATGCGGGAATGGGCCATTACTCCGACCCGCCATTGCTGGTGCTCGCCAGCCTTGCTACGGGGCCTAAGCACGGTCACGCCATGATCGAGGACATTGCCGGCATGTGTGGGACACACCTGGGTCCAGGCACGCTGTACGGGGCCATCGCGCGATTGGAACAGCAGGGTTGGATTGAACCGCTGCCACCCGAAGATCGGCGGCGGCCCTATTGCATTACCGCCGAGGGCAAGCGCGTTTTGCGCGCCAAACTGAATACTCTGCAACAGTTCACCAGAGCCGGACTGAAGAGACTGGAGTTCGTTTGAACCCCAAGCTCGCTCGTTGGTTCGTACGCCTGTATCCGCGCGATTGGAGAGAGCGCTATGGCGAGGAGTTCGAGGCACTTCTTCAAACCGGACGCAGCGACCGTCGCACGCTGGCAAACGTCATATGGTCAGCGCTTGGCGAGCGTGTATTTCCAACTTCAAGAGTGATGCTTGCAATGAATCAATATCCTGGTTCGGTTATCACACTCGCTAAACTGCCAAGTGCCTTTATTCCCATGGCAATGTCACTCACTGCGTTGGCGGTCGTGCTCGGCAGCATTGCCCTATCCGGCGTGGTCCACGAAGCCGACGAAGGTTTCACAGCCCATGTCTGGCAGCTGCTGATGGCTGGGCAGGTACCTCTGCTGGCTTTCTTCGCAATCAAATGGCTGCCACGCGTCCCCCGACAAGCGCTTGGCGTCGTCGCGTTGCAAATCGTAGCGACGCTCGCAGCGATAGCACCGGTTTTCTTTCTCGGTTTGTGAGCGGCCCCCGCAAGGCTTCGACTCTGGACGAGTGAACTTCCGCCGTCTTCATGGATTCCACGTTTAGACGCCAACGAGCTCAGTGGGTCGCACGGCGACCATCGCAGCCCCCGGTCAATCGACGATAACCAACCAACGGTCGCTGAGCGGCCAGGAAGAGACGGTCGGCGCCGCTTTCAAGGCGCCTCATAGCGGTCATTCGAAGACTGTTGAGCGCCTCCATTTGCCGCAACCAATGTGTCGGATGCCAGGAGAGCAGCCCTTCAGGGCATAGCAGGGGTTGCCGACCTCACCCGCGGGAAAACCGGTCGCCAAGGTGACGACCTTGTGCTTGTACTTGAACGTAAAGCGTCAGCGGCTTGCGTTGCCCGGCGATGCCTCCAGCGAAGTGCAGGGCAAGACGACCCGAGCCGTTTCCGCAAACCTGAACCGCACATTCCACATGCCTATCGAAAGATTCATGGCTCATTTGAATAAACACTGCCCAATGACGGCGCATCAGCTCAGCCGCCAAACGTTCGGGCTCCGTGACGCCGCCGTATCGCTACACACAATCCGCGCAGGTTGTCTCGTTGCTGATCAGAGTCTGGATTTGATGATGTCCGCGACCCGCAAGGCATTCGCAATAATGGTGAGCGTTGGATTTACCGCTCCGATCGACGGAAAGAAGCTGGCGTCTGTTACATAGAGGTTGTCCAGTTCGTGCGCCCTGCAGTCCAGGTCCAACACCGAGGTCGCAGGATCCATGCCGAAACGCGCGGTGCCGGCTTGGTGCGCGGTACCACCGACCGGTACATGTTTGCCAAAATAGAGGCTGCGTTCGAGCAGCACGGGATGCGCGCCCACCCTGCCCAGCAGCTGCTCGAGTTTTTTCTTCAGGCGTTGGTGGGCTTCCATGTTGCCTTCGTGTATCTCCAGGGTGACCTTGTCTCCGTCGTAACGGACACGGTTTTCCAGCCGCGGCAGATCTTCGCTGGAAAGCCAGAAGTCCAGTGAATGTCGCGCCATCATTTCAAACGGCATCTTCGGCACCCACTCCAGCCACGAGGGTAGCGACTCGCCGCGTATCTGCGGCTCGTTCGACCGCGCGCACATCTGGATCAGACCCAGCGGGTAGTCCCAGTCGTCGGCACCGAAGTAGTAGTCGCTGACTGCCAGGGTCTTCTGGAACACCGTGTCGTTGGGCTCCTTCAGGAGTGCCATCAGAACAGATTGGTTGTGGCGCATGTAGTTGCGACCAACCTGATCCGATCCGTTCGCCAAGCCGTTTGGGTGCTTGTTGCTGGCCGAGCGAAGCAGCAGCAGCGCGGACGACAGTGCGCCGCAGGCGACTACCACGATGTCTGCTGCATAACATTCGGACTGAGCATTACGAATCACGTTGACGCCGGTCACGACTTTGCCAGACGCGTCGGTTTCCAGTGTGGATACGTAAGCGCCGGTCAGCAAGGTCACGTTGTCGTGCACCGCCAGCATCGGATCGACGCATATTACCTGGGCGTCCGACTTGCCGTTCAGCGGCGATGGATAGCCATCGAAATAGGGCGTGCGAATACACGGGCTGGTGGGCGTGGTCTTGCCGTCGACCTCATCCAGCAGGATGCCCAACGGTAGGTGGAACGGGTGCAGGCCGTGGTTGCGCAGGCTTTCGTCCAGCGCTTGTATGCGTGGTTCATGGGCCACCGGCGGGTACGGAAACGGCCCGCTGCAAGGAGGCTCGTTGGGATCTTCCCCACGTTGGCCGTGCACGTGAAACAGTTTCTCCGCGTCGGCGTAATACGGTTCGAAGACCTCGTATTTCAACGGCCACGCTGGCGAGATACCGTCCTTGTGCGTGATCTCGTCGAAGTCTCGCTCGCGCAGGCGGAACAGCGCAGCGCCATAAACCTTGGAGTTGCCACCGACGTAGTAGTGCAAGCCCGGATGAAATGTCGAACCGCCCTTGTCGTACCAGGTATCCGTACTCTGGTAGATGCCGTCGACGAAAACCTTTTGCGAATCCCAGTTGTCCACCGAACGCGGCAGATAGTCGCCGCGTTCCAGCAGCAGGATGCGTTTGCCGGTAGTGGCCAACTTCTGCGCCATCGAGGCACCACCCGGGCCGCTACCGATGACAATGACGTCGTAATGAAGATTTGAGCTCACGTTAGCTATTTCACGCTCACTTGCTGATCGAACCGGAGAGGATGAGCGCCATGCCGTGGTGCTGACGTGAGATCGACGCTACGCCAATAGCAGCGCCAGCGGTTGCACGACGACAGCATTCGGGTTCTTGCAGGGGCGATGCACACCGCGGAGACACCCTGTTCACCGAGACACCCGCACCCTCAGTCTTTCAGCGTCGCAGGTTTGCCCGCGTGTTCAGTCTCATCGCCAGCGTTCTTGTTCGCCTGTCGCTGGTGGGTTTGTTTCTGCCCTTCAGTGCGCTGGACAAAGTACTCAATGCAGATGCCGCCGTTGATCAGGCCAGACAGACGGTGCACTCGAAAGTCATGGCCTGGATCCTGATCAGCGCAGGCTTGTGCATTGAGGTAGTGATGTCGGCCGCCGTGCTTGGCGGCATTTTTGATCGGCTCGCCGCGGCAATTCTTGCTGCTTACTGCGCGGTGACAGCACTGCTGTGGAAGCAGTTCTGGAATACGGATGACTTCCGCCTGAAAGGCCCGAGCAAGGGCCGCGAAGTGTTCTGGGACTTTCTCAAGAACTTCGCCGTGGCTGGTGGCTTTCTGATTCTGGCGACCGGTGGCACCGCCTACGGCGTGAAGCAACTGATCACGCATCCGCTTTCTTCATCCCACCCTTACACCGCGGTGCCGCTGGATCTGCACGTGTCGACGATCCGGCCCGCCGCTTCCTCTGCCGGAGTCTCTCGATGACCGAACAGACCAAACCTAGCGTGCCTTACTGGCATATCTGGACGGACAAAGCTGGGGTGAGCCACCAGCAGCAGTGCGCGCTCACCGAGTTCGAGCTGGGCTCGATGGGAGGCGATGCGGACCCCCAATGGAAGGGCAACAAGACCACCGGCAAGATGACCACCATGGTCACCGTGCAACCCGTGGGGTGGGTCGGCGAGTGGCACGAAAATCCCAGGCCGCAATGGATCATTCCGCTATCTGGTCGCTGGTCGGTGGAGTCGATGGATGGCACCAAGGTTGAATTGGGGCCGGGCGACCTTTCTTTCGGCGGCGACCAGCACTGCAAGGAAAAAGACGGTCGCAAGGGTCACCGCTCAGCCACTGTAGGCGATGCGCCGACGGTGTTGATGGTGGTGCAGTTCGAGGGCATTCCCACGCCGAAGTCACCCTGCGTATTCGAGTGAGGTCACAGTCATGAGCGACACCGATGGTTTCGTGAGTCTTGATCCTGCGTTCGATCAATACGTGCTGCCGAACGCTCCACTGGAGGAACTCGCCGGCGGCTTTCGCTGGCTCGAAGGCCTCGTGTGGATGGGCGACGCGGATTGCCTGTTGTTTGAGGATCTTCCGCGCAACCGCACCATGCGCTACATCGAGAACGTCGGCGTGTCGGTTTACCGCGAACCGTCCCATTACGCCAACGGCCAGTGCCGCGATCCCCAGGGGCGATTGATTTCCTGCTCGCATCGTGATCGATGCCTGTATCGCACCGAGCTCGACGGCAAAGTCACCAAGTTGGTGGATCGCCATGCCGGCAAGCGGCTCAATGCGCCCAACGATGTGACCGTGAAGACGGACGGCACCATCTGGTTTTCCGATCCACTGTACGGGATCCAACGTGACTACGAAGGCGGCATCCAACAGTCCGAACAGCCGCCTGCGCTGTACCGGTTTGATCCGAAGACTGACAAGATCACCATCGCTGCGGGAGATTTTGACGGTCCCAACGGGCTGGCGTTTTCGCCGGACGAAAAGCGCCTCTACGTTTGCGAAACCGGAGACATGACCACCGAAAATCCGAAGCAGTACATCCGTGCGTTTGACGTGGACGCCAAAGGCAAACTGCACGGCGGTGAGATCTTGCACAAAGTCGAGCCGGGCTTTGCCGACGGTATCGCAATGGATGAAGACGGCAATATTTGGTCGAGTGCGGCCGATGGTGTGCACTGCATCGATCCCGGTGGGCGCTTGTTGGGCAAGGTCTTGGTGCCGTATCTGGTGTCCAACCTCACCTTTGGCGGCTGCTTCAAGAACCGCCTGTTCATCGGTGGTTCGCACACGCTCTATGCGATCTTCCTTAACCGCAGGGGAGCTGGGTGGCCCTGAGGAATGCCATGGAAAGCCTGTCCCGAAACCACGTCTCGCGCCTGCTGCGCTTGCGCCTGTGCTGCGCGCAGGCGAGCCGCCTGGCCAGCTTCTACGAAGCGGCGCTGGGTTTCCGGCAAGTCGCGATCGAACATCTTTCCGGCGCACACGCGAAGGAGGAGTTGGGTGTTGGTGGCCGCGCCTTGCGTATCACGCTTGCGCTGGGCGAGCAACGACTGGCCTTGGTGCAATTTATCGACCAGCCCGGTAGCGACTATCCTGACGATGCGACGTCCTCGGATCTGATCTTTCAGCATTTCGCCATCGTGGTGGCCGACATGCCCTCGGCGATGAAGCAATTGCGGGCGGTGTCCGGCTGGACGCCAATCACCGCCAGTGGTCCGCAACAGTTGCCACCCTCTTCGGGTGGCGTCACTGCATTCAAGTTTCGCGATCCGGAAGGCCATCCGCTGGAGCTGATGGCGTTTCCTGTCGAGAGAATGCCGGTCTACTGGCAAGACGCTCCACGCGGTGGTCCGTTTCTGGGAATTGATCATTCAGCGATCAGCGTGAGCGATGTCGCGCAAAGCATGACGTATTACCAGGCGCTCGGGCTCAAGGTGTCGAATCGGTCAATCAATGATGACCCGGCACAGGCCCGGCTTGATCACCTGCGACGACCGGTAGTTGATGTTGTTTCGATGAGTCCCGACGAGGGCACGCCTCATCTTGAACTGCTGTGCTATGCCGGAATGGACGGGCGTAGTCCGCTTCAACTTCAACCAAACGACGTTGCAGCGACCTGCATGATATTTGAAGTCGATGACGCGGCAGACAGATGCAACCCGATGATTCGAGCGACGCAAAACAGCACTGATCCCGACGGCCATCATCTTTCCCTCGCTTGCTCAAACGGCTGACCGAGCCGGCAGTGTGGAGCGAACTGAATCCGGCCACCTGAAACGTCCTGAAAAGCGCCGCCAAGATGAGGTCGGATCGCTGACGACCACGTGCTAGAAAGAGCTGCGCGCACCGGGACGCTTGCAACACGCGACCGATTGGCGATGACGAGCGCGCCGACCAGTATGGTCAAGGTGGGCGGTTTCAAGGTCCACGTGCAACATGATCAATGAATCGTTCCTGCGGTCGCCCCAGTGAGTCGCAGATGGTCGTTGTAGACCTCCAGTGGGAAGCGGAACTGATGGCGCTTTCTTGGCCGCGTGTTGAGGCTCAGAGCGATCTGGCCGAGCTCGGCCTGACTGTAGACGGACAGGTCGGTGCCCTTGAGCAGGTACTGACGCAGCAAACCGTTGGTGTTCTCGTTGCTGCCACGCTGCCACGGGCTATGCGGGTCGGCGAAGTACACCTGCACACCGGTACGTAAGGTCAGCGCCGCGTGGTAACTCATCTCCTTGCCCAGGTCGTACGTGAGCGTCTTGCGCAGTGCCGCGGGAATGCCTTTCAAGGCGTTGCCAAAACTCTCCAGCGCGTCGGCAGCACTGGCGCTGCTCATCTAGGCCAGCACGACAAAGCCGCTGGTACGCTCGACCAAGGTGCCCACGGAGGAACGGTTGCAGGCACCCCTGATGAGGTCGCCCTCCCAATGCCCGGGGATCAATCGATCTTCGATCTCGGGCGGGCGCACGTGGCTGCTCTGCATGTCCGGGATCTGGCCGCGTCGATCTGCCCCACGCGTCCGCGGCTTGCGCGTGCTGCGGCACTGGCGCAGCCACCCGATCAGCTCCCTGCGAAGTTCGCCGCGGGGTACCAGGTAGACCGCGCTACAGATCGTTTCGTGGGACACCCGGTAGCTCGCTGCATCAGGGAAACCTCTCGCCAGTATCCCGGCGATCTGTTCCGGCGACCAGGGTGCCCGCAGCAACGCCTGCACCATTTCGCACAAGGCTGGATCGTCCAGCTTGCGCCTGACACGGGGCTGGGTTCGGCACCGGTCACTACGCTGCTGCGCCGACTGCGCCTTGTAGGTCGCGGCACTGACACCCGCGCGGCGGCACGCGCGACTGATCGTGCTCGTCGCGCGTCCCAGCGACCGCCCGATGGCACGCAGGCCGTCACCCGACTGCAGGCGTTGCCGGATCTCCACACGCTCTTCCAGCGTCAGTTCGTTGTACGTTCTCATCGCAACAGGCTATGTCAAAGTCGGCAAGGTGTTGCACGTGGAGTTTGAGCCGGCCGTTCAAATGACCGCCGTAGAAGGCGTTGTTTCGGAAGAGCTTCAGGACTTCCTGTCCAATGGCCCCACCGCCGGTATACATGACCTTCGGTAGCGCGATATCAGGCAGCGATGAGTGGCAGACCATCGCACAGTTGACCGATGCAGCAAGAAAAGCATCCGTGCGCGCCATCATCCAGGCACCGCACTGCAGCGATCTTGGATTCGAATCGAGTGGTCAAATCCACTACGCAGGCTCCACTCCACACGCAGTAGTTTTTCCAAAATGCGGGTTGATAGTCCACCACGGAGGTGCAGGCACGTCACACGCTGCGTTGCGTGTTGGAAGGCCATCTGTGGTCGTCGCCCATACGGCAGAGCAAGAACTCTGGGGCCGGGAGCTGGAAAGGATCGGAGTTGCATCCAAGCTGATCCGGCGCCAGGAAGCGACCGCCGGCGCAATTGCATCAGCAATCAAGGGTATTGCTCGCTGCAACCACATTGTCCACATGTCTAGGGAGCTTGGCGCAAGGGTGGCTGCAGAGGATGGCGTTTCGACGGCTGTCAGACTGATTGGTGAAAGGTTTGCGGCCTAGCCAATCGTTCGAGGCGAACGGCTGCAGCGCCGCTCAACTCAAGCGTTGAAGACGGGCCTACCCCAAAGCGGCCGCTCGCGACTGGCTGAAATGAGTCGATGGACTAAACCGCTCGCGCGGTAGTTTGGCTTCGTTTGACGTTGGTGGGTGGCTGA
>JABBOE010000148.1 GCA_019351955.1 Pseudomonadota bacterium | reverse complement strand
GAGCTATTGGGCTTCGCCCAGGTACTGGAGGGTGATATCGAACTCACCACGGCTGGACGTGCGTTTGTCGAGGCCGACGTGCAGGAGCGCAAGCTGCTGTTCGCGCGCCACCTCATCGACCGCGTGCCCTTGGCTGCGCGCATTCGTGCCGTGCTCGACGAACGCCACAATCACCGCGCTCCCGGAACGCGGTTTCGGACAGAACTGGAGGACCACTTCAGCGAGGAGGAGGCCGAGCGCGTCTTGGATACTGCGATTGACTGGGGCCGGTACGCTGAGAGTTACGCCTACGACGACAACGCCGACGTTTTTAGCCTGGACAATCCCGGCGAGGACGAGGCCGAAGCCGCAACGGCCTGAACATCAGCCCAGCCGCGATGCAGAAGTCTGGCGTGCCCACCGTCGATCTGGTCTATTTCAACGCCGGCGGTGGCCATCGTGCCTCCGCGCTGGCACTGCAACAAGCAATCGCTGATCGCGGGTTGGGGTGGACTGTACGCCTGGTAAACCTCACCGAGGTGCTTGACCCGCAGGGCAGCCTTCGGAAATTTGGCTTGTCCCCGGAAGACTATTACAACGCACGGCTGGCGCGGGGCTTGACCTTGGGGCTGCACACGGAGTTGCGCCTGCTGCAGGCGTTGATCCGCCTGTTGCATCCCACCTTGCTCAAGGTGCTGGGGCAACATTGGTTGCGCACACGGCCGGACATGGTGGTGTCACTCATTCCCAATTTCAATCGCGCTCTCTTCGAAAGCCTCGCGTGCAGCCTGCCAGGGGTGCCCTATGCGACGGTGCTCACGGATTTGGCTGACCATCCGCCGCATTTCTGGATCGAGCCTGGCCAGGATCAGCACCTCATTTGCGGCACGCCCAAAGCGGTTGAGCAGGCGCGCCAGGCGGGTTTTGACGAGCACCGCATTCACGCCACGTCGGGCATGGTCATTCGCCCTGATTTCTACCGTCGCGCACCAGCGCTCGATCCGGCGGCCCACGGGCTGGATCCCGGGCAGCCCACCGGTGTCGTGATGTTCGGCGGCCACGGCTCGCGCAGCATGGTGGGGATCGCACAGCGCTTGCCCGAGGTGCAACTGGTTCTGATGTGCGGGCACAATGGCGCTCTGGCCGCCAAGCTGCGTGCGCTTCCTGCGGCCGCCCCGCGTGTGATCCTGGGCTTCACGACCGAAGTTGCAGACTTCATGCGACTTGGCGACTTTTTCATCGGCAAACCTGGACCAGGCTCGCTGAGTGAGGCCCTGCACTTGGGTCTTCCTGCGATCGTCACACGCAACGTCTGGACCATGCCTCAGGAGCGCTACAACACGCAGTGGCTCGCCGAGGAAGGCCTGGGCCTGGTGCTTCCCTCGTTTCGCGGCATTCGTTCTGCCGTGCATGACATCACCCAGCAGCTCGGGCAGTATCAGCAGCGGGTTAGGGCGCGGCGTAATCGCGCCGTGTACGAGATCCCGGCGATTCTGGCTCAAATCCTGGAGACCGCTCCGTGCGAGCGCAAAGCGAACTTGCACTCCAGTTATGAGGGCACGCCGACCCCATGCGCGACAAGCTCCGTCCTTGACGGCGATGAAGCATAGCGTGGGCGCCACGGGTATCCATTTGGGGCTTGCGCCGGATTTGGTTGATGCTGTGCATTGACCCTGTGTGCAAGGGCGGGACACGCCCGGCTCAGCTGTGAAGTGGTGTGCCGAGCAGTCATGCTGTCAGCCGCTGGAGTGGCCCGTCCTGGCCGCGTAAGCGGTGGCCCCCGCAGGCTAAGGGGCGATGGCAACTCGGCGTGAGGTTTAGCCACCGCCTTTTTGAAAATACGCGCCGAAGCGGCTCCACCATTGCGCTCGCCCCCCAGAGGTGGAGGCGGTGAGCTCGATGCTGACCGTCCAGCGTTCCAGCACGATTCGTCCCAAGCGTGTGGGCGTGGCGGGTCGCAATGTGATGGACCAGGCACAGCAGTCGCTTTGGCCGACGTAGGTGTCCGCGCGCGGAGCTTGCACGGGACCAAAAGCCATGGTGAGCTGTCGCGCGAAATCGGCGCGCGTGATGGCCATGTCGAGCTCTGTTGAGGCCGGAGCGTCAGCGCCGAACATGCGCAACTTAGCCGCCGGCAACGGGCGGCCAGATGGCCAAGGTCTCGCCGTCGCGTAGCTCGCGCGTGTCACGCTTGTCCGGATAGATGTAAACCCCGTCGACCAACACCAAATGCACGAGTTGCCAAGGCAAGCGGAAGCGTTCGACGACGTCCTGGATCGTCGTGCCCGCGAGCAGCTCCAGATCGATCTGATGGCCTTGGCGTGGCTGCGGCAAATAGTCCGTGAGCGTGGCCATCAACTTGAGCGTGATGCGTAAGCTCGTGCCGGCAGTCGCATCAGCAAGGCTGGATCCGGCTCCCGAATGGGGTGCTTGAACCGCAGTCATGCTGCTAGCAGGCTGCGCCTGCTCTGGGCCTGAGCGGTCGCAAGATAAGCTTCCATGAGCGCCGTGGGGTCCGCCAGCAGTTTGTCCTTCCACGCGCCGAGCTTGACGCGCCCTTCCACCAAGCCGCGCAGCACGCCAATGTGCTCCGTGGTGCCAATGCTGTTGCTGCCCACCATGACGTCGTCGTCGAACTGCAAGCTGAGGTGCTTGAAGCCGGCGCGGTCGGTCAACTCGATACCCTGGCCTCCCGGCACCCCTTGCCACTGGCCGAAGCTGCAGGAGATAAGCCCCAGCGTGTCCAGGACGTTGATTTGCGTGACGCCGCGCAGCTGGACATGTTTGCCAACCATGTTCAGCGCTGCGACATAGGCCTGGTCCACCGCGTTGGGCTGAATGGCGCTGACAATGGGCTTGCCATACACCGCGTCGAACGCCTCGGCACAGTCGCCCGCCGCATAGACGCCGGCCACGCTGGTTTGCATCGTCTCATCGGTGAGGACCCCTTGCAGGCATCGCACCGCTGAGCTCTCGAGAAAAGCGATATTGGGCTTGACGCCAGCTGCGCTGATGACAAGATCGGCGGCCAAGCGTTGCCCGCTGGACAGTCGCACAGCGAGGGGCGCTTGCATATCTGGGGGGTTGGATTCAATGGATTCGATGCGGGCGCCGGTATGCACCTGCACGCCCTTGGCCTGTACCCAGTCTCGGATCATGCCCCCTGCGGTCTCGCCCATCATGCGCGGCACCATGCGGTCGCCCATTTCAACCACGGTGAGCGCAACGCGCCTGCGCACGAGGCTCTCCATGATGATGCATCCAATGAACCCGGCTCCGAGCTGGATCACGCGGGCGCCAGGCACAGCGAACTTCTCGATGGCGCGCGCATCCTCAAGGGTCCAGCACGTGTGCACGCGCTGCGCGTGAATTCCGGGGATCGGGGGCAGCACGGGGCTCGAGCCCGTGGCAATCAGCAAGGTGTCAAATGACAGCGCGTCGCCGGACTCGAACGACAGACTCTTGTGCGCGGTATCCAGCGCCTTAACGCGGTCGCGCCTGAGCGCAATGTCCAGGGCTTTCCAGTGCTGTGGATCCTTGCGCAACCACGTGCCACGCTCGGTGATGTCGCCATGCAGAAGGTAGGGGATCGCCATGCGTGAATACGGCGGTGTGTCCTCGTCACCGATAAGAACGATGGCGTCGCCAGCCGGCGCATTTTTGCGCAGGGTTTCGGCGGCAACGACCCCCGCTGGGCCGTTGCCGATAATCACGTGGCGACGCATGTCACAGCCCCAGTCGTGTGCGCGTTTCAGGCTTGAGCGTGCCCTCGGGTGTCCAGCCACGAATTTCGTAGTACTTGGGCAGCATCTCGGGCAGCCTGTTCACGAGGCCTTTTGCAGGACCCGTTTTCGCCGGCTCGTTGAGCAGGCGCGGCGGCAGGGTGTCGTCTTTCGCCGTGAACCCCGCGCGGTTGTTGTAATCGCGCTCCATGTTCCAGATGCGCTCCCCGATGGTGGTCAAGTTCTCCATGGTGAACCCGTCGTCGCAAGCGGCAGCCAGTTGCGGCTGCAGATCGGCAAGAGTCCATGCAAAGGTGGTAAACACGCACACGCCTGCCGAGTCGAATACGGCGGTCGCGTCTTGGAATGCCTTGACAAGCTCGGGCTTACCCTCTGTGACGAGTGGATCGGTTTTCACCGGGATGCCGAGCACCTCGGATGCCACCGTGTAGCCTCGCAGGTGGCACGCTCCGCGGTTGGACGTGGCGTAGGCCAACCCCATGCCTTGAATGCCGCGGCTGTCGTACGCTGGGAACTCTTGGCCCTTGACACTCATGGATAGTTCAGGATGGCCATACTTGGCGGTCAGGCGCTTGCTTCCCAGACCGATGTCCTTGCCGAAACCCTCGCCGCGCGCTGTGATTTCGGCAAAATACGTGAGCGCCTTGGCTGAGCCGAAGGGGGCTTCCACGCCAAGTTGTTCCTTGGTCAGGAGACCCATGTCGTAGAGCTCCATCACCGCGCCCACGGTGGCGCCAAAGGTGATCGGATCCATGCCATCTTCGTTGCAGATGAAATTCGCGTAGGTCAAGGCCTCGAGGTCATTCACGCCATTGGCCGAGCCCAGAGCCCACGCCGCCTCGTATTCCAACCCTCCCGAGGCACCCCAGTACTGGGGCTTGTTCTCCACGCTGAAGTGATGCTCGTCAATCTTGCTGATCCGCCCACAGGCGATCGTGCAACCGAAGCAGGCTTGATTGGTGACGAGGTTTGGTTTGCCGTCGGTCTTGCGCGGCTCGTGCATGGCCTCGCCGGAGATGTCCTTGGCGCCTTCGAACTGCACGTCTCGGTGATTGCGCGTTGGCATGGCGCCAATCTCATTGATCACGTTCATCAACACCTGAGTGCCGTACTTGGGCAGACCCTGGCCGGTGACGGCGTTGTCGTGGAGGACCTTCTTGGCTGCGTTGACGGCGCTGAAGAAGGCCTTGGGATCACGCACATTGCCCACGCCCTTGGTGCCGCGTACGGCAATGGCCTTCAGCTTCTTGCTCCCCATGACCGTGCCCACGCCTGAGCGCCCGGCAGCCCGGTGCAGGTCGTTGACCACGGCTGCGTACATCACGCCGTTTTCTCCGGTGCGGCCGATGGAATTGACGCGGATGAGCGGATCCTGGTGGTGGTTCTTGATCCACGGTTCGGTTTCCCAGACCGTCTTGCCCCAGATGGCGGAGGCATCCCGCAACTCGGCCTTTTCGTTTTCGATGTAAAGATACACAGGCTTGGGGGCTTCACCCTCGACGATGATCATGTCCCAGCCTGCCATCTTCAGCTCCGCGCCGAAGTAACCACCGGAGTTGGAGCAAGCGATCGCTCCAGTGAGCGCCCCTTTGGTGATGACTGAATACCGTCCGCCAGTGGAGACCATGGTGCCCGTGAGGGGCCCCGTGGCATAGATGATCTTGTTGTCGGCTGACAAAGGGTCCACCTTCGCGTCGACCTCCTCGACAAAATACTTGGTGGCCAAGCCGCGCTGTCCAATGTACTCGCGCGCCCATTGCATGTTCAGCGGCTCGCTCTTGACGGTGCCTTGCGTAAGGTTCACCCGCAAAATCTTTCCAGCCCAGGTCATGGTTCTGTCTCCTTGTTTTGATCGATGGGGATCCTGAAGCTTTGGCTTCAGGCCGCAGCGTTCTGGTTGCCGAGCTTGTCAGCCCACTGCTGCATGCGCGACAGCCCGGTCCAGCTCGCGTCCACATAGGTAATGGCGCCGGTTGGGCAGGCCTCGGCGCAGGCGGGTTCTCCTCCGCAAAGATCGCACTTTTGAACTTTGCCCGTATCAGCGACGTAATTGACTGTGCCGAAGGGACAGGCGATTGTGCAGACCTTGCAGCCCACACAGGTGTCCTCGAGCACTATTTTGGCGCCGGTCGCGGCATCGACTTTGATGGCCTCCACGGGGCAGGCGTGCAGACACCAGGCCTCGTCGCACTGCGTGCACGTGTAGGGAACCTTGCGCCCGGTTTCGTGAAAATCGAATACCTTGATGCGGCTCTTTGCGGTGTTGAATATCCCATAATTTTCATATGAGCACGCCATCTCGCATTGAAGGCAACCGGTGCATTTATCCGGGTCAATGTGAAGCGACTTTTGCATCTTGCGTCTCCTTGTCTAGCGCGTCCGTTCGGACCAGGTGCCGGTCGTCTTTGAGGCCGGGCACTCCCTTCTTAAAAAAGCACTCGCTAACCCACTATAGGCCGCTGCGCTTGCTCGGGAAAGCGTTCGTGAACGAGTATCCGAGTGCCGCGCTCGGGTATCGCCGCGAGCGCCATCCACCTGGCGTTTATCGGTTTGCTGACACCTTGCTGACGTCCTCTCGACGCAGAGCGTTGTGCCACTGTCTCGCCGGTCAATGCGGTAGCACTTGGCGCCCCTTCGCGGCGAAGGTTCGCCCGACCCACCGCTGCAGGGGTGCACCGAGGCGCTGCGGCTTGAGAGCCATGCGCACGGCCAACCCAACGGGGGATTCGACCCCTATCAGCGCATATTCGCACGCGCCATGACAGCGGTTGCCGGTGCCTCCGGCCTGTCCCGATAGCGCCATGCGACGTCGCGCAGTCAACGGCGGAAGAGTGCAGATCGTCGGCGTGCCAACGCATGTCTGGCGTTGGTTGGTGGTCGTGCGTCCCACGCTCCCAAAAATCGAAGGCGGCTGAGTTGCGGCGGCAGCAGCCTAGCCTTACCGGGCCGTGATGCCAAAGGAGCCGCTGAAGCCCGGGCCTGACCAGCACGCCGCGGAACCTGGTCATGGCGCCGGATTGGCCGGTACACTCGCTCCGCTGTGCCTCCTCGCGGGGCTTGTCAAGACGTCAATACCAGGAGAATGATCATGCTGAAGAAAAGCGTCTCCCTTACCGTCGCAGCCACGCTCGCACTTGGTGGCTGCGCGGACATGAGCCAATCCCAGAAGAGCACGGCGTCCGGGGCCGGCATCGGGGCGGCCGCTGGTGCTGTGCTCGGCGCGCTCACGGCGGGCGGCAATACGGGCTCCAGCGCATTGCAGGGCGCCGCTCTGGGTGCCGCGGTCGGCGCCGCGGGCGGCTACCTCTGGAACCAACATCTGGAGAAGCAAAAGCAGCAGATGCAGCAGGCCACTGCTGGAACTGGCGCACAGGTGACGCAAACGGCCGACAACCGGCTGAAGATCAACGTGCCCGCCGCTGCGGGTTTTGCCACGGGAAGCGCCCAGCTCAATGCGAACCTCTACCCGGCGCTGAATGAACTGGCCAATGGCCTCATGCAAAACCCCACCGAGTCGGTGCAGATCCTCGGCTTTACGGACAACACGGGCAGTGACGCGATCAACTACCCCTTGTCGGAAAATCGCGCGCTCAGTGTGAAGAACTACCTGGTGTCGCGCGGCGTTCCGCCGCAGCGCATTGCCACGCAGGGCATGGGGCCGCAGAATCCTGTCGCGAGTAATCAGACCGAGGAGGGGCGTGCGCTCAACCGTCGCGTGGAAATCTACGTGGCCTACCCGCCGCAGCAGTAAAGGTAAAGGCCTCGCCGTGCGGCGGCCATGCCGCGCGCCGCACGGCGAGCCGAGGCGCGTGCCAGATTCATGCGGTTGCCCGTTGCGAATCCGGCTGCTGGAGGCGCGTCAGACAAGCCGGTGCATGAGTGCAGGAAGGCTGGTGCGATGCTCACTGATGCGCTCGGGGGCAAGATGAGCGGTGATCACACCCTCGCCTTCGGCCTGCATCGCGAGCACTTCGCCCCAAGGGTCGACGATCATGGTGTGGCCCCAGGTGCGGCGCCCATTCTCGTGACGCCCCCCCTGCGCGCTGGCAACCACATACGCCAGGTTTTCGATGGCGCGTGCGCGCAGGAGCACTTCCCAATGCTTTTCGCCGGTCGTGTACGTGAATGCAGCGGGCACGAGAAAGGCGTCGCAGGGGTCGGGTGTGGAGAGCTTGCGGTAAAGCTCGGGAAAGCGGAGGTCGTAGCAGATCGACAGACCCACGCGCAGCCCCTCGCAGTCGAACGCGACGGGTGCATCACCAGGGGTGATGCTGTCGGCCTCGGCGTATCGCTCCTGTCCGCGCTGGAAGGCAAAAAGGTGCATTTTGTCGTAGCGTGCCACGCGATGGCCTTGCGGGTCGAACACCAAAGTAGCGTTGAGCACGCGCCGTGGATCAGGGCACGCGAGAGGCATGGAGCCACCGGCCAGCCACAAGCCGTAGCGCCGCGCACAATCGGCCAGGAAGGCTTGGATGGGTCCAGCCCCGAGCGGCTCGCGCGCGGTAACCTTGTCGGTCTCGCTGGCGCCCATAAGGCAAAAATATTCGGGCAACACGGCAAGGTGCGCGCCCTGCCTGGCGGCCTCGGCAAGCAGCGCATCGGCCGCATTACTTGGCGTACTGGCCCGTTGATCGGCAGCCAGTTCGGCCAGGC
>JABBOE010000017.1:6691-40451 GCA_019351955.1 Pseudomonadota bacterium | reverse complement strand
TGCCGAGCGACCAGGCAGGAATGTCCGGGCCAAGAGCGGCTTGAACAGGTCGATCCTGGACCAGGGCTGGGCCGAGTTCCGCAGGCAACTGGACGACAAGCTCCAGTGGGGCGGCGGATGCCCAGGATTGAGGGTTTGAAGTCTGTCGTAATCCGGCCCGGGCAAACCGGCTTGCGCCGATTGGCAGTTGTGGCCATTTGCATCCACCCCAAACGGCGGATTCCCGAAGGCGCGTTCTCTGCGCGCCATCAATCACCGATTGATGCGCCCCGGCGCGGCCGTGGATTTGTTCGCCAAACTCCGCTATAAAGGGTGCGGACCCTGCTCGGGGCATGCGGCACCGCGATGTCACCCATGCCCAAACCCTTGCAAGGCAGATTCATCGCGCCCTGATCGGGCCTTCCGCCAAGTAACCCGTTCGTGGATTCACCTGTGCAATCCGGTAGCGTTGTGTCGGTTCGGGGAGCCGTTGTAGACGTGCGCTTCGCTGAGCAGCCGCTGCCGCCGATCCATACCGCGCTGATGGTCGAATGGGATCGCCCCGACCCGCTCGTGTTGGAGGTACACAGCCACGTCGATGCGCGAACCGTGCGCGCCATTGCACTGCAATCGACGTCCGGACTTGCCCGCAGCGTCACGGTGCGCGCAACGGGAGCCCAGATTTCGGTGCCTGTTGGCGACGCGGTTCTCGGTCGCCTGCTCGACGTGCTCGGCACCGTGCGTGATCTGGGGCCTGCGCTTGCCGCTGACACCCCGCGGCGCGGCATCCACAACCCGCCCCCAGCGCTCGACAGCGAGACGTCGACAACCGAGGTATTCGAGACCGGGATCAAGGTGATCGATCTGCTGGCGCCTCTGGCCCGTGGCGGCAAGGCTGCGATGTTCGGCGGAGCCGGCGTGGGCAAGACCGTCCTGGTCATGGAACTGATCCACGCCATGGTCGAGAAATACCAGGGTATTTCGGTCTTTGCAGGCGTGGGCGAGCGCTCGCGCGAGGGGCATGAACTGCTCACGGACATGCAGGACTCCGGCGTGCTTGCGCGGACCGTGCTGGTTTATGGCCAGATGAACGAGCCGCCGGGTGCGCGTTGGCGCGCGCCGCTTACCGCGCTGACCATGGCTGAATATTTTCGCGACCAGATGCATCAAAACGTGCTGCTTTTGATGGATAACGTGTTTCGCTTCGTCCAGGCCGGCAGCGAAGTCTCCAGTTTGCTTGGGCGCCTGCCCTCGCGCGTGGGCTACCAGCCCACGCTGGCCAGTGAAGTGGCCGCCTTGCAAGAACGCATCGCATCGGTGGCAGGCACGGCTGTCACCGCCATTCAGGCCGTGTACGTGCCCGCTGACGACTTCACCGATCCGGCTGTGACGGCCATTTCCACGCACATGGACAGCATCATCATGCTGTCGCGCGCCCGGGCAGCCGAAGGCTTTTATCCGGCGGTTGATCCGCTCACCTCCTCGTCCGCCCTGCTCGATCCGCTCGTCGTGGGCGAGGCGCATTACGCGATTGCCGAGCGCGTGCGGGAGACCCTTGCCCGGTTCAAGGATCTGCAGGACATCATCGCCCTGCTCGGTGTCGAAGAACTCGGCGCCAGCGACCAGCTGATCGTCAAACGGGCACGTCGGCTGCAGCGCTTTCTCAGCCAACCCTTCGCCGTGACCGAGGCCTTTACGGGAACGCCCGGACGCAGCGTGGCTCGCGCTGACACGATGGCCGGGTGCCATGCCATTCTTGAGGGCGAGGCGGACGACTGGCGGGAAAGCTCGCTGTACATGGTGGGCACGCTGGAGGAGGCGCGGCAGAAGGAGAAGACCGCCGCAGGGTCGGCTCCGCTGGGGGTTGCGGCATGAGGCTGCGCATCGTCACCCCGCTGTCGGTGGTCGTCGACGACGATGGCGTGACCGCATTGCAGGCCGAAGACGCCAGCGGCAGCTTCGGCCTTCTGCCGCATCACGCGGATTTCCTCACCAGCCTGTCCATCTCGGTGGTGAACTGGCGCCGCGGCGACGGCAGCGCGCGCTTTTGCGCCGTGCGCCACGGCGTCCTCACCGTCACCGGTGGACACGACGTCGCCATCGCCACGCGCGAGGCGGTTGTCGCGGACGATCTCGGTACGTTGGACGAGGGCGTGCTGGAGCGCTTTCGCGCCGAACTCGACACGCAGCGCACCGAGCACGTCGAAAGCACCCGCCTTCAGCTCCAAGCCATACGTCAGATCATGCGTCATCTGCGGCCCAGCGGCCCTGGAACACCGGGAGTCTCGTCATGACGCACGGGCAGGCCAAGTCGGACGAGCTCGACCCATTGCTCAAGGAGGCGGCACGCCGCAGCGAGCGCCACCGCCGCGGCCAGGATCATGCCGAGGCGTCGGTGGCGCACCTCCTGGCGCAAATCGGCGTTCTGGGCTGGATCATCGTCGTGCCCACCTTGCTAGGCATGTTCGCCGGGCGTTGGCTTGACCGGATCGTCGGCTCCGGGCTGTTTTTTACAGCCCCCCTGCTCATGCTCGGACTGGCATTGGGTTGCTGGTCGGCCTGGAAATGGATGCACAGCGCATGAACCTCGGGTCCATCGCCATGCTGCCCGCCCTGCCCATGCTGCTTGCGCTGGCCGCGCATCTGCTCGTCGGAATGTTGCTAGGGGTCGTGTATTTCCGCGCCCTGTGGTGGAACGTGCACTTGATGGGGCACGGCGGGCGCAAGGCGGCGGCCATCGGCCTGATGGTCGGCCGCCTGACGCTCATGATCGGGCTGCTGGGCTTGGCCAGTCGCAACGGCGCGCTGCCCTTGCTGCTGATGGCCCTGGGCGTGCTCCTCGGGCGCGCCCTCGTCGTGCGCAGATTTCGACGGGCGACAGCGTGAACTCCCCTCTGCACAGCACCATCTTGTTTCATCTCGGCCCGGTACCGATCGCCTCGGCAGTGGTCACCACCTGGGCGATCATGGCGGTTCTTGTCGTGGGCAGCGTGTTTGCCACGCACCGGCTTGCCCTCGTGCCCTCGTCAATGCAGGCGCTGTTCGAGCTGATCGTCGAAACCGTGGACAGCCAGATCCGCGACACCATGCGAGCCAAGCCCGCGCCCTACCGCTCCTTCATCGGCACGCTCTTTGTCTTCATCTTCGTGGCCAACTGGTCAACGCTGGTGCCTGGCGTGGAGCCGCCAACCGCGCACCTCGAAACCGACGCAGCCCTTGCGCTGCTCGTGTTCGTCGCGGTGATCTATTTCGGTATCCGCGCCAGCGGGGTGCGCGGGTATCTGGGTACCTTCGCCTCACCCAATCCCATCATGATCCCGCTCAATTTCGTCGAAAGCCTGACGCGGACCTTTTCCCTACTGGTGCGGCTATTCGGAAACGTGATGAGCGGCATGTTCGTCATCGGCATCGTGCTCTCGCTCGCCGGCCTTCTCGTGCCGGTACCGCTGATGGCACTCGATCTCCTTACCGGCGCAGTGCAGGCCTACATCTTCGCCGTCCTGGCCATGGTGTTCATCGCCGGGGCGATCAGCGAAGGACAATCCAGCCCGAGGCCTTCGGCCCCTGAAGAAAAGGACTCTCCATGAATTGGCTTGCAGCCGTCAGCATTGTCTCTGCCGCCGTGGCGGTGTCGTTCGGCGCCATCGGCCCCGCACTTGCCGAAGGGCGCGCGGTGCCGCCGCCATGGATGCCATCGCGCGCCAGCCCGACGCCGCCAACACGATCTCGCGAACCTTGTTCGTGGGCCTGGCGATGATCGAGACAATGGCGATCTACTGCCTGGTAATTGCGCTTCTGCTGCTTTTTGCCAATCCTCTGCTGAAATAGCGCCGTGGCCATCGACTGGTGGATGCTTGCTCTGCAGGCCATCAATGTCTTGGTCCTGGTCTGGTTGCTGGGCCGGTTTTTCTGGCGCCCGGTGGCGCAAGTGATCGCGCAGCGCCGCGCCACAGCCCAGCAGATGCTCGCCGACGCACAGGGCAAGCTTGACGCGGCCCAAAGCGCGCTGGCGGCCATTGAGGCCACGCGCGCCGGGTTTGCCCAGGAACGCGAAGCCATCCTCGCTGCCGCGCATGACGAGGCTGAACGCACCCGCGTGGCGCGCCTGCAGGAGACGGAGCAGGAGCTCGAAGCGCTGCGCGCAGCGGCACGGGCGGAGATCGCCAAAAGTCAGAGCGCCGCCGAGCGCTCGCGCGCCGAGCAGGCGAGTCGGCTTGCGATCACGATTGCGCAGCGCCTGGCGTCTCGACTCGATAGCGCGGCCGTGCGCGAGGCGTTCCTCGACTGGCTGCGCGGCGCAATCAGCGCCCTGCCCGAGGCGCAGCGCCAATCCGTGGCAAGCAGCGGTGGCGCGCTTGACGCCATCTGCGCCACACCCCTCAGTACCGCCGAGCAGGAGCGCTACCGTACCCGCATCGGCGAGGCCCTGGGGGCTCATCCCGACATCGTCTTCAAGGTCGACCCGGCGCTCATCGCCGGGTTGGAACTGCGCGGCCCGCATTTCATCGTCACCAACAGCTGGCGTGCCGATCTGGAGCGCATCCTCGCGGACCTGAGCCATGAACAGTGATTTTGAATCGCCCATGAACGCTTGGCTGGACGACGCGCGCGCCAGAGTCAGCGCCACGGAGCTGGGCGCGCGGGCCGAGCCGCTCGGGCGAGTCGAGCAGGTGGCCGACGGCATCGCGCTCATCTCCGGCTTACCCCAGGCGCGGCTTGATGAGCTGCTGCATTTTGACAAGGGGCAGTTTGGCTTCGCACAGGTGCTTGAGCGTGACCGCATTGGCTGCGTGATCCTCGACGCGGGCGATGCCATCGAGGCCGGGGATACCGTGCGCGGCAGTGGCGATGTGGTGCGCGTTGCCGTGGGCACGCCGTTGCTGGGGCGAGTCGTGGATCCGCTCGGGCGACCGCTCGACGGCAAGGGGCCGATCATGACCGACACGCGCGAGCCCATCGAGCGCCCCGCGCCTGCAATCATCGAACGTGACCTGGTAACCGAGCCGGTGCAGACGGGCCTGGTCGTGGTTGACACCCTCTTCGCCCTGGGGCGCGGCCAGCGCGAACTCATCATCGGCGACCGGGCCATCGGCAAGACCACGATCGCCATCGACACGATCATCAACCAGAAACACAGCGACCTGTATTGCGTGTATGTGGCGGTTGGGCAAAAGAGCGCAAGCGTTCGACGTGCGATCGAGGCGATCCAGGCGCACGGCGCGCCCGAGCGGTGCATCATCGTGGTGGCCCCCGCCGCGAGCTCACCGGGTCTGCAATGGATCGCGCCCTTTGCCGGCTTCACGATGGCGGAGTACTTCCGCGACCGTGGCCAGCACGCGTTGGTCGTCATTGATGACCTAAGCAAGCACGCGGCCAGCCACCGCGAGATCGCGCTGCTGACGCGCCAGTCGCCGGGACGCGAGGCGTACCCAGGCGATGTCTTCTACGTGCATGCGCGGCTGCTTGAACGCGCCGCCAAGCTGTCGCGCTCCAAGGGCGGCGGCTCCCTGACCGCACTGCCCATTGCCGAAACCGATGCCGGCAACTTGAGCGCCTACATCCCCACCAACCTCATCTCGATCACCGATGGGCAGATCGTGCTCGATGCCAGGCTGTTCCACGAGGGCCACAAACCTGCGGTGGACGCCGGCACCAGCGTCAGCCGTGTCGGGGGCAAGACCCAGGCGCCGGCATTGCGCAAGGCGGCGCAGACCCTGCGCCTGGACTATGCCCAATTCCTGGAGCTGGAAATGTTCACGCGCTTTGGCGGCATGCCCGACGCGCGCGTGCGCCAGCAACTCACCCGCGGCGCGCGTATCCGGGCGATTCTTGTGCAGCCCCAGCACGCCCCTCTTCGACTCGCCGACGAAGTCGCGCTGGTGCTGGGCGTCCAGTCGGGTTTTCTCGATGCGTTGCCACTTTCCGCGGTCGCCGCGTTCCGTCATGGACTGGCCGAGGTGATCGACCGCGACGCCGCCGGGGCGGTGCGGCAAATCCAGGAGCGGGGCATGCTTGACGAGGCCAACAAGCAGGCACTTGGCCTCGCTGTGCAGCGCCATGCGCTAAGCCTCATGCAGCCCGAGCCGGCGCCCGCCCCCGCACCGGCGCAATCATGACCGAGCGCTTCGCCGAGGTCAGTGCGCGCATCGCAGACATGCGCCAGCTCGGCGTGATCGTCAACGCCATGCGCGGCATTGCTGCAGCCCGCGCGCAGCAGGCTCGCAACCAGCTTGCCGCAGTGGACAGTTACGCGGCGACCCTTGCGACGGCAATCGGGCGCATTGTGGCGCTCGCTCCACCGGCGCAGCCGGGGGACGCGCGCCGCGCCGCAGGCAAGGCGCTGGTGGTGTTCGGCGCCGAACAGGGTTTTGCCGGCGCGTTCAGCGAACGCGTATTTGAAACGGCGGGGGCTGAACCAGCACACTGCGACCTGTTCCTGGTTGGCACGCGCGCCAGCACGCTTGCGGCCGCGCGAGGGCTCAACCCTGTTTGGACGCACATGATGCCGTCGCATTCGCTCGGCATTCCTCGACTTGCCGAGCACATCGCCGAGGCGCTCTATCGCCGCATGGCCAGCACGGCGATCGACCGCATCGACGTGCTGTTCAGCCTTTGGCAGCCCGGTCGAAGCATTCAGGTCATACGCCGCAGCATCCTGCCGCTGGACCTGTCTGCCTATCCGCATCCAACTGAGACCAGCGTGCCCATCTTGAACCTTCGGCCTGAGGCACTGCTGCGCGAGCTCACAGCAGACGATCTGCACGCGCAGCTTTGCCATGCAGCCCTTCATGCCTTCGCTGCCGAGAACGAAGCGCGCATGGAGGCCATGGCAGCTGCGCACAGACAGATCGAGCGCCAGCTTGCAGCTCTGGAGGCGACGCAGCGCCGAGTTCGCCAGGAGGAAATCACAGCGGAAATCATCGAGCTCGCCGCAGGTGAAACGGCAAACCGGTTCGCAGGGGAACCCAGTCGGTGATCCTGCCGGGGCGCCACCCTTCCCTCACGCGGGAGACCGGCGCGGGCCTTCAAGGTTCAGATGTAGCGTGCGCCAGCCGCATGGCGGCCTTGCAGGAGCCCATTCCCGCCTTGCCAAGCCTCGCAAGAGCCTTGCTGGCGGACAACCCGATTTACTCTCCGGCCACGGGGCCGCTTGCGCGGTTGTCGTGGGGGTTTCGCGGGTCACGGACTTCGACTTGCCACGTTGCCGTGGCAGAGGTATGGATCTCGCCGCCATCCCCGTTCCAGGCGCGTGCGCGTCGATGAGAACCCCCGATGCGCTGTTCTGGTCGTGCTGCATGACGCTCGCGCACGGCCCGCGTCCACCACGCGCAGCGTGACGGAGGCGAACCACGGGTTGTTCCTGCGCGTGATGGTCAGATCGTTCGGCCGGGCGGGCAAGGGGAATGCCCGGGCACGCGGTCGTGCGGGTGGTGTGGGTGTGCTGCGCGCAGCTTGCCGCAGCCCTCACCACACTGCAGGCATCAAAACGCCAGCTCACCCTCGATGGCCGCGATGCCAGCCTTTGCGCAGGTGTCATTATTGCCGCCGTTTGGCGCACCCGACACCCCGATGGCGCCAACGCGTTGCCCGCCGGCTTCAATCGGCATGCCTCCGCCAATGACCACCACGCCCGGCAGGTGCACAATCGCCTCGTCGCCAGAACCCGGCTTCTTGGCCCGCTCGGCGATGCTTGTCGTGGACTCCCTCCAGCTGGCCGCCGTTCGCGCCTTTCCAATCGCTGCGTCCACCGTGTGCCAACCCGCATACCGGTCGCGCAGCAAGACCAGAGGCAGTCCCGAGGGGTCGGTCACGGCAACCGTCACCTGCCAGTTTTGTTTTTGGCACGCCTCCTTCGCCGCCAGCGCGGCTTTGAGGGCAATCTCTGGTGTGATGATTTTCTGAGACCAGGTCGCGGCCTCGGCGGCCTGCGCGGACAGGGGCATCGTGGCCGCCAGCGCGAACGCTGCTGCCAGGGTGGTGCTGCGGATCGTGTTCATGTGCGTGCTCCTCCAAGGGGTTGGTTTGCACGCGCTGATTGTGCGCTTATTGTTACAAAAGTCCACAATTTCGTTTTGACCTGCGCGGATAGGCGCCAAGCAGCGCTCCTGACCTCGACCCCTGCCCCCGAAAAGGGGATCTTGGACGGGCCCACGCCACCCTTGCCTGCACCCCGTCGCCCATGCGGATGCCGAACGCGGGCAGTGCCCGCCCCACCCTTCAGGCGGCGAGCGAGCCGCGCTGGCGATCAGTCGTCGAACACCAGCGCCTGGGCGGTCAATACCAGGACGGGTCCGAGAATCAACCCCACCAGGCCGAACACCTCCACACCACCGAAGATTGACAGCAGCACCACAAGAAACGGGGCGTGGCTGGTGGCGCCGATGATTTCGGGCTTGACGATGAAATCGCCCGTCATCGTGATGACGTGGCCCAGCACCAGCACGGCAAGAGCCGCAGCAATGTGGCCCTGCGCGCCCAACAGCGCCGTGGCCAGCACCAGAGCTGCGCCAGTGCCGCCCGGCACCGCAGACAGCATCCCGATGGCCACCCCCCAGGCGAACCAGGACGGCAGGCCCGCGAGCGCAAACAACGGCATCGTCAGCAGGCCTTCCCACAGGGCCAGGGCCACCATGCCCAGCATGACGGCCTGCGTGGAGCGCAGCGCATGGCGCTCGATGCGGCTGGCCAGATCCTTGGAGACAACGCGACGCAAGCTGTGCTGCAGTGCACCGGCCACTTGCGCGCGCCGGGTGAGGACCGCCCACAGCACAGTCAGAGCAAGCGCCGCATGCAGCGCCAGCGTGGCCACGCGCGCGCCGATCACACGAAGATCAGCAAGATGCTGGGTGAGCACCGTGTCGGGCTGGTTGTGGGCAATCCAAGCGCGCAGCGCATCCTGGTGGCTGGCCACGAATGCGCCAACCCACGGTGCCTGCGTGCCCGCGCGAATGAGCGCATCGGGATTGAGGCTTGCCTGTTTGAGCGCCGGCAGCAAGGGCGCCAGCAGCGAGACGATGGCCACCACCGGCAGCACGGCCATCGCCAGCCACAACGCTGTGACGATGGACGCGGCCATCCATGCCCGCATACGCGCCTCCAGGCGCCGTTGCAGCGGCAAGCTTGCTGCGGCCAGGGCCATGCCGGCCACGATCGGCACGGCGAACGGCGCGAAGGGAACAAGCCCAAGCCCAGCCAGTAGGGCCAGAGCCCACGGATCAAGGCGGCGGCTCATGGCACCTGGCGCGCGGTGCAGGCGGTGCAAAGGCGAAGCAATCGGCCGCGGTGCCACCAGCTTGGGCGCTTGGGCCACAAGCCAGCAGCCCCAGCGCGCGCACCGGCACGCCCAATTCCCGAGTGTTGAGTGGTATCCAATCGAAAATGATGGCAGGAACGGTTGAGCTGGCGGCGAGGGACGCTGCCGCTTGAGAGGCGAGCATGTCAGTGTATAGGGGTTGTCGCGTCTGCAGAGCACAGGCGTTGCAAGCATGATCGCGTCGTCGGCCGCGTTGCCGGTCACGGCCGAGGAATTAGACGAGCTGGGCGGCACATTCCGCGTGTTCGTCCGGCGACTGAAAGATCATCCCAAGGCGATCAACCGCCAGGCTGGCGCGATCGAGGTGATGTCGACCCCACCGTTTCGGTGGGGCACGATTGAGCAAAGCCGGGGGCTTTGGGAGGCCCGGGCTGTGGGTCGCCGTGTGAACAATTTCACGCTTTTGCCAATTTTCGACCACCGGACATGCAGTGATTGTGCGAACGCATCGATGCTCCGCCCTTCTCAGGGGTAGGCTTCGGTTCACACATGAAAACCGAGCACTAGCCTGATGGGCTCAATCAAACGACGCATGGATGCGGAAACTGTCCCCCCGGCCGAAGCACCAAGCCAGCCAGCCAACGGCTGGCTCGGCGCCGTCGACGCAATGATGGAGGACCCCCGCGGTTGGTTCCGACCGCGCACCCTTGTGCTCGTTGATGTCCAGAACCCTGAGGCGGATCGGTTGGTCACGCAAGTCGGGATGGATGGGCAAAACCGTATTCATTTGGCCACAGCCGAGCCACTGTCCGCCGCCACGGCCTACCGGGTCAAGGCCATCCCCGATCTTTCCGATGCTGCAACCGTTCCCGAAGGGCTCTACGTCCTGGAAGGCGCGCGACGCGGTCGCCGACCCGACGACTTCGCCACGCCGTGCTGGATCAATACGCTCGTCCCTGCCGATCCGAACTCCGGCATCCCCGCCGGTCGCGGTGGCTGACCCATGTTTGAAAAATGGCGAGGACTACGTCCAGTCCCAGTGCTGGTGGCGCTCAGCGCTCAGATCCCGGCCACACATGCGCTGTTCGTGCTCATCGGCGAAGCCAAGGCCCTCGCCTTCATGGATCGCACCATCAACCGCCTCGCGCACCGCGCGGCCTCGGCATCCGGGTTGGTTGTCCACCTGGATTCCACTTCGCTGCTCGTCTTGTTCGAACAAGCCGAGCAGGCAGTGCACGCTGCAAGCGCTATGCGCGCGCACTTGGACCAATGGTGTCAGAGCCTCAATGAGCATTTGCGACTCGATCTGGACATCGGGCTCAGTTGTGGCGCCGTTCTGTGCCGCCCGCCGTCCTATGAGGGCGACGCGCTGCTCCGCGCCGTCTCCTTGGCTACAGGGGCAAACGAGGGGCAGACGCTGCTCGATGAGGCCGTGGTAGCCTGCCTTCCCGACGATCTCATCAGCCAACTCCAGCCTGCCAGCGCATCGGATTCTGGTGGCCAGCGTAGCGCCTGGATGGTCCGTGGCTCTTCAGGATCAGTGACAACACCGCGCGCGGCACCCCTTTGGCTCAACCTGCGCAGTCCTGATCAGCGCGTGAACTTGACATTCGCCCCGGGACGCCCAATCCGCATCGGCAGAGATCAGCGTGCCGACGTGGTTCTCCATACCGACGTCATCTCCCGCCAACATGTGGTCATCGCCTGGCGCCATGGGCGCTACACGATCTTCGACACCAGCCGCAATGGAACATGGGTGCAAACCGACTTGACGGGTGCGGTAATACGCATCGCCCAGAACGTGGGTTTGCTCGACCATGCAGGATCCTTGCGTCTGGGCAGAGAACCTCAAGCCTCCCGATCACCCGACCTTCTATTCAGTATCACTCCCGGGCCGGAGAAACAATAGCCCACAGTTGACATCCCCCCGAACTTGGCCTGAGGCGCCCGCTTGCGCGCCGCTCGTGCATTGCCAGGTCGGGGCCCCGCCAGCGAAACGCCTGAAAAACCGCCCATGCGGGCGCTAGCCACACAGCGCACCGTTTCGCAAGATCGGACTCCGAACCTCGCGCAGCGCGAAGGTGTACGCACCGCGGGAGCGGCGTACGGCCGCACGGCTCCTGCGGCGCAAATTGATCGCCATGCTGGAGCGCTTTGCACGTAAAGCCATGAACGCACCGATCCCCGCACACTTGAGCGTGAGCAACGAGGCGCCTGCAACCGGCCCGGCGCAGTGCGGGGACCCACAGCAAAAGCCGCCCGTTTGCCCTCTCCGGCTCGGATGTCCTCGCCTGCGTAACGCGACGCGTCGCGCCGGGAAGCGGCATGCCCGGCCACCTGTTCATGGGCGATCTGCATTCGCTCAGATTTACCGGCCCAGGTGACTTGACGGTCGCCTGACACCTGCTCGGCCGGATTGGGTTTTCTGGCTTTGTCATTTTCCATGCGTCTATGCCATGCAAAAGACAGCCATATTTACACCATTTATAGGGCGCATCGCTGAGGATCATTTCGGCCGACCGTGACCGAGCGTTTCGGCGTACAGGATCGGGACGTAATCACCGCGCCGGGTTCAGAGGCACATCGTAATCAGTGAATTATTCATTGCCGCCTTCAGCTAAGGAAAAACGTGCCGTAATTGAACTTGAGTGTTAATCCACAGCGAAAAGCCATCGCCAGGGCTAAGCCATCACCAAAACTGTTTATATGCGGAAATCTAGATATTCATGAAAATGATTTTTTGCATTTTTTGAACGTATTGATCTAAATCATACTTTTATCGATTTCATACCATTAATCATTGCTCCAACGCATATCCGGAAACAAGGATATTTCGCATTCTTCAATCTCGCCCCGTCCGACGCCGGCGAGCAAGCAGTTAGGCCCCAGAAGTTGGGGTGGATGGTGCGGTCTGAGCCATGCTCAGGTCGCTCCGAGCGCTGAATGCGTTCATCAAGGTAACGCGGTCGGCAATTTGGAAAACCAAATAAGGAGTCTGGACATGGCACTGGTGAAAAAAGTTATCCCCCTGACTGGTTCTGCCGCGGCTGGGAGGGCAAGCGCCCCCGTCGCACGCGACGTCGAGGTCCAGCGAAAACGCGCGAGGACGCTGGCAAAGCAGCAGCAGGCGGCCGAGCGCATCGCTGCGGCGACCGGGCAGCTTTCTGCGGGCATCGGCGAGGCCGCGTCTGCGGCTGAAGAGCTCAAGCGCGCGGCCGAACAGATCGCCGCCGGCTCGGAGCAGGCGGCTACTGCAGCGCAGGATGCGGCGACGAGTATCAAGGCGATGGTCGTCGGTGTCGATCAGGTCGATCACAACGCCAACATCACCCTGCAAAAGGGTGGCACGCTTGTCGCGGCAGCGCAGCGGGTGACTGAAGAAGTCTCGCAGATGGTCAACAACGTGATACAGGCGGCAAAGCGCCAAGTCGAGTCCGTCAAGATGGTCACCGGCCTGGAGAAGCAGGCGTCCGACATCGGCGACATTGTCAAGGCCGTCGCTCGGATCGCCGATCAGACGAACCTGCTGGCGCTCAACGCCGCGATCGAGGCCGCAAGGGCCGGCAAGCATGGTAAGGGTTTTGCAGTCGTCGCCGACGAAGTCCGCTCCCTGGCGGAAACTTCCGAAAAAAGCGCGAAGCAGATTTCCGATCTGATCGCGAAAATCCAGACCGACGTCAAATCAGTGGCAAGCGGCGTGAACGAATCCACACGCACAGTGCAGGCGGAGGCCGACAAGGGCGAAGCGGTGAATGAATCGTTGGCACGGATCGGCGTGGCTTCCAACGAGGTCGTCGATGCGTCCAAGATCGTGGTTGGCGTAGCCCGTGAGGCGACGCAGGCGACGCAACGGATGACGAAAGTTTCCGAGACGATCGCCGCCGCTTCAGCCGAACAGGCAGCGGCCGCCGAAGAGTCAAACAAGACCATCGCCGAGCAGGCTCAGGCGCTCAACGCTTGCGAACAGATCTCGCGGGAACTCAGTGAGACTGCGGAGGACTTGAAGAATTCAACCGACGTCGCCAAGAGCGCTGAGGACGTTGCCGCTTCAGCCGAGGTGCTGTCGAACGCAGTCAAAGAGATTACCCGTGCATCGACGCAGATCATGTCGGCGATCACGGAAATTCGCCGCGGCGCCCAGGATCAGAGGGACGCCAGCAACGAGGCGATCGAAACCATCAAGAAGGTCGAGATCAATGTGCTGGAGTCGAAAAAAGGCGGCGACCTTGGCCTGGAAAAAGCCGAGTTCGGCAAGCGCGTGATTGGCGAAATCAAAACCACGATTGAAGCCATGCTCGCTGGCACCCTGAAAGCGATCGAAATCACCCAAACCTGCGCGCGTCAGGTTGGCGATCTGCAAAGCGTCGCACGGGACGTCGACAAGATCGTCGAGGCCATCGCCATGGTTTCGGTGCAGACCAACATGCTGGCCGTGAATGGCGCCATCGAGGCTGCGCGCGCCGGGGAATTTGGCAAGGGCTTTATCGTGGTGTCAACGGACATTCGCAACCTTTCGCACGATTCGGCGCAAAACGCCGACCGCATCCGCGACATGGTGAAGTCGATCCAGGATCAGATTCTTCTGGTGGGCTCCGATCTGCGTGAAATCATCGCTGCAGCGACCGCAGAGACTGAAAAGGCGAAGGGCATCCTCAAGCACATCGAGACATCAGAGATGGAAGTCGAGGGCGTGCGCGGCGCAGCTGAGGAAATTGTCAAGGGTGCCGAGATCGTCAGCGGTTCGATCCTCAAGGTGAAGGCCGGCGTGGAGCAAATCGCCAACGCAACGATGGAGGCCGAAAAGGCCGCAACCGAGGCTGCTGGCGCGGCCGAGCAACAGGCACGCGGCTCCGATGAATTGTCCTCAGCGATCGAGGAGATCGCTGCACTCGCAGACGAACTCCAAAGCGCCTGACCCGGGAGAATGGCGATGACCGCAGAAATCCAGGAAACACAGCGCGTGGATGAGATCGGCGCGGCCGACAGCCACGCGGAAACACAGCAATTCGTCACATTCATCGTTGGCAATGAAGTCTTTGGTGTCAGCATGGCTCCGGTTCAGGAAATCATCCGGATGCCCGACATCGTGCGCGTGCCGTTGGCGCCGCGTTCACTTAACGGCTTGGCGAACCTACGCGGCCGCGTTCTACCGATCATCGCACTGCGTCGCATCTTCAACTTCGACGATGCAGAGAGCAGCGAGTCGACACGCGCCCTGGTCATCGATATTGGTCAGCCCCTGGGCTTCGTGGTGGACCGCATCGCCAGTGTGATCAGTGTCGAGCCGAGCAAGATTGAAAGCGTGGCGGGAATTCAAGCCGCAATCGACACCAAGCTGCTGAGCGGTGTGCTCAAAGATGTCGGTGGTTTCTCGATGGTGATGGTGCTCGATTTCGAGCGACTGATTGCCAGCGAGTTCGCCGAGATCGCTGCCCTCGTCAAGAGTGGCAAGCACGCTGCCGAGACGCGTCACGAGGACGTCAGCGATGAGGAGCTTGATTCCGACGAATTGCAGTTGGTCAGTTTCTCGGTGGAAAACCAGGAGTATGCGATCGACATTGCGAGCGTTCAAGAGATCGTCCAGATTCCTGACACGATTGCACATGTGCCGAACGCACCGCAGCATGTGCTTGGTCTGATGACTTTGCGCGAGCGCTTATTGCCTTTGGTATCACTGCGCAGCCTCTTTCACTTACCGGCGCGTGCTCTCGATGAAGGCAGCCGTGTGGTGGTGATCACCCTGGGTGAGACTGCCGTGGGTTTGGTGACGGACAGCGTTTCAGAGGTGCTGCGGGTCCCCAAAGGGGCGGCGGACCCGATGCCGCCGATGTTGGCTCGCGACTCGGATATGGCTGATATCAGACAGATCTGCCGTCTCGATGGGGGCAAGCGTCTGGTCTCCATCATTGCACCGGACAGCCTGGCGAATCGAGCGGCAGTCAAGGATGTTCTCAATGAGGTATCCGCAATGAATAAAACTCAAGTTGACGACCTCAATGGGGATGAGGACAACGACGATGAGGAACAGGTCGTCGTGTTCCGCCTCGCCGACGGCGAGTTCGGCGTTCCGATCAGCAGCGTGCAGGAGATCGTGCGCATTCCCGAGCAACTCTCGCGCGTGCCAACGGCGCCTGAGTTCGTCGAAGGGGTCATCAACCTGCGAGGCTCCGTGTTGCCAGTCATCGATCAGCGCAAGCGCCTTGGTCTGCCGGACATCGAGCGCAACGACCGCCAGCGAATCATGGTCTTTTTGCTCGACGGCGTACGCACCGGCTTTATCGTCGATGCGGTGACCGAGGTTCTCAAACTGCACAAGCGCGACATCGAACCCGCGCCGCGCCTGTCGGGCGAACAAGCCAAGCTTCTCGGCAGGGTCGCCAATTTAGGAAAACTCAAACGCATGATCCAACTGGTGGATCCGACCCATCTCCTCGATGATGGCGACCGCGCCGATTTGGCCGTGCTGGGAACCTGAGTTCGGTATGGTCCCGCTCAAGAAACTGCTCATCGTTGACGATTCCGCCTTGATGCGGGGACACTTGACACGCACCTTTACCGCGGAGGGAGATTTCCAGATTCGGCTTGCTCGCAACGGCCAGGAAGCCGTCGACGAGAATCGTCTTTTCCAGCCCGATGTGGTGACCTTGGACATCAACATGCCGGTCCTGGATGGCCTGGGTGCGCTGGCGCAGATCATGGCCACGCGGCCCGTGCCTGTGGTCATGGTCTCGTCTTTAACCGAGCGAGGGGCACTGGCAACCTTTGAAGCGTTGGCCCTGGGCGCCGTGGATTACGTTGCGAAACCTGACGGGACGATCTCGCTGTCGATCGAAAAGATCAGCGCGGAGTTGGTCCGCAAGGTCCGCGCTGCGCTGCGAGCCAAACCCCATGCACGGCCGAGCCCCCGCACGATGGTGCGGCGGATCGACACGGGCAGACCGCCAGCGCCCGAGCGACGCCGATCAAAACGCGGACTCGTTCTGATCGGGGTATCGACTGGCGGCCCATCAACTCTGGAGACCATTCTGACCGGCCTTGCCGCTGATTTCCCCGATCCGATCGTCGTTGCCCAACATATGCCGGCCTCGTTCACCGGGCCGTTCGCGCAACGCTTGAATGGACTTTGCGACTTGACGGTGCTGGAGGTCATACGCCCAATCCCGCTGGAGACGGGCACCGTTTATATCGGCAAAGGCGGAGCGGATATCGTCATAGCACAGCGCTCTGGCAAGTATGTGGCGTTGCCAAAGCCGGAGTCGAGACAACATCTCTGGCACCCCTCCGTTGAACTGCTTGGCCTGTCGGCGCTGGAGCACTTCGATGCGACAAGTCTCACCGCTGTCATGTTGACCGGCATGGGGCATGACGGCGCTGATGCATTTGCCGAGATCGCCCGACGCGGCGGCCGCACGATCGCCGAGTCGGAGGATTCCGCCGTGGTGTTCGGGATGCCCAAGGAGCTTATCGCCAGGGGTGGCGCCCAGGTTGTGCTGCCTTGTGAGCAAATCGCCGCCCAACTGGGGACCTGGGCTCGTGAGCCGGCCTGAGGAAAGACCATGGGACTCGTCAAAAAATCCGCTCACACCGCCCGCCCCACCATGCGCGAAGCCATGAACGTGAGCTGCCCGGGTTGCTTGTCGCGTTGCATGATCAAACCGCGCTTGCGCGGCGCTGGGCGGCGCGTGACCTCGCGAGTTTTCCGGAGGCAGCCCCCGCGCTGCTGGGCCTCCTTGACACCGAGCACGACGCGACCGTGCGAGAAGCCCTGCTGACCAGCTTGATTCGCGTCGGCAACGCGATCGCCGTGCAGGGCTTGGCCCGCTGCCTGCGCAGCGAGAACGTGAGCTTGCGCAACGAGGCGGTCGAGGCGATGAAAAGCATGCCCAGCGCCGTTGCCGAGTTCATGCCGGGGATGCTTGCGGATGAGGACCAGGACGTGCGGATTTTTGCCATCAACATTCTGGAGTCGCTGCGTCATCCCCAGGTCGAGCAGTGGCTCATCGACGTCATCCGGGGCGACCCCAGCGTCAATGCCTGCGCAACCGCAGTGGATCTGCTCGGGGAAGTCGGCACAGCGTCCGCAGCGCCGGCCCTGGAGGCACTCAAGCTGCGATTTCCCAGCGAACCCTATATCGAATTCGCTGCAGATCTGGCACTGAAAAGAGTTCGAGAGGACTGAGGCGTGGATGATCCGGTCATCACCGTCGAGGATTTTCGTCAATTCCGCGAGTTTTTCTACCGGAAGACGGGCATCTATTTTGACGATAACAAGCGCTACTTCGTCGATCGGCGCCTGATCGATCGCATCAATGCCACCACCCACGCGAATTTTCGTCGCTATTTCTGGTTTCTTCGCTTTCAGGCCAGTGGCGACGAACTGCAGAAATTGACCAATGCGATGACGGTCAACGAGACCTATTTTTTCAGGGAAGACTATCAATTTCAATGCCTCTCCCGATCGATCCTGCCGGAAATCGTGAAGACGAAGCGGCGGGGTTCAACGATCCGCATTTGGTGCGTGCCGTCTTCCTCGGGTGAGGAACCCTACTCGATTGCGCTGCACCTCCTTGAGTGCTGGCCTGACATCGATCAGTGGAATGTTGAGATCACGGCATCCGATATCGATACGGACATCCTTGCAGCTGCGGTCAAGGCGAGCTTTTCGAAGCGCTCCGTACAGAACGTCCCGGCACCCATGTTGGCCAAGTATTTCAGTCGATCAGAAGCCGACGAATATCAGTTGTGCGATGACGTGCGGCATGCGATCGACTTTACGCACGTGAATATCGTGAATGGCGACGAGACGCGCGCCTACCGAGGATTCGACATCATCTTCTGCCGCAACCTGCTGATTTATTTCGACGATCTATCGCGACGGCAAGCCGCGGAAATGTTTTTTGATGCGCTGAACCCGGGAGGCTACATCTGCCTCGGGCATTCCGAGTCCATGAGCAGAATCAGTTCGATCTTCAGGATCCGCAAGTTTCCGGAGACCATCGCCTACCAGAAACCGGAGGAGACATGAGCTCCAAACGCATTCTTATCGTCGACGATGCCGCCACCGTCCGGCTGTTCCACCGCACGGTGCTCGAGGGTCAGGGATGGATCGTCGAAGAGGCTGTCAATGGCATGGAAGCGCTGGAGAAGGCCCTCGGCGAGCACGCATTCGATCTCTATCTCGTTGACGTCAACATGCCCAAACTGGACGGCTATGGCTTCCTGCAGCAGTTGCGCCAGTTGGAGGTCGCGCAATGCCCTGCGGTGATGGTTTCCACGGAGGCACAAAGCAGCGATCGGCTGCGCGCCCTGGAGTCCGGCGCCAATTTCTATCTGCTCAAGCCGATCAAACCTGACGCACTCATCGCGTGCTGCGCGCGACTGCTCGGGCTGGAGTCTGCAACATGAATGCCATGCTCGAACAGTTTATCGTCGAGGCGCGCGATTTCCTTGATGGCATCGGCGCCAAGTTGATCGCGATGGAGGATCAGCCTGACGATGTCGATCTGATGAACGAGCTTTTTCGCATCGTTCATACGCTTAAAGGCAATAGCGGGCTGTTCGATTTCGCCGACATGTCGCGTGTGCTGCACGCCAGCGAGGATCTCATGGACACGGTGCGCTCCTTGCGCGTGCCCTACTCCCGCGACATCGCCGACACGTTGCTTGAGGCGATGGACTTTGTCGGTCGACTGCTCGACGAGATCGAGGCGTTTGGCGCGCTGCAAGCGAACCATGCACAGGAGGCCGGAGCGCTCGCCACCGCGCTCAGGGCCTTAATCGGCGACGCGATGGACGACACGCCAGAGGCGGCCCCACGGGCGGCCCCCGCGCCGCTTGGAAGGGTCGAGCCCCTGTTTGAAATCGCCGAGATTCCCGAGGCTTCTCGCCTCGATGCTTTTTCGCGAGCCAAGCGCGATGGGCGCATGGTCCTTCAGGTGCTCTATGCGCCTGAGGAGGAGTGCTTTTTTAAAGGCGAGGATCCCTTTCATCAGGCCAGAACCATGCCTGGTGTTGTCTGGGGGCGCGCGGTTTTGCGCGAAGCGCCAGCTTCTGAAAGCACTTTCGATTGTTACCGCTGCATTGTCGATTTTCAGGCGCTCACGGTGGCTGACCAGGCCGAGCTCGACGAGCATTTCCGGTACGTTCCCGAGCAAGTCACCCTGCGCCAAGTCGCCCTGCTGGACATGGTGATTCCCCAAGGCGAACGGGGGGACGGAACGGTGTACGGTGCGTTTGTCGATGAGTCGCTGGCCAACCTCGCGCGCGACGATCGCGCCACAGTGCGGGCAGCGACGCAGACTCTGCTCGAACTCTCGGGCCCCGATTTGTGGCAGGCGTCAGCGCTGCGCTGGCTGCTGGCACTGCTGGAGCATCCCGACACATCGAGCGAGGACCTGCACGCGCTGCTCGCTGCGCTGCGGATGCAGCAGCGGCCGAACTGGGACCGTCCCGATGCCGCCGCGAACGCGATCGCCGCATCCGGGACTCGGCCCGACGGCACCGCACCCGTCAACCTTGCCGGAGGGAAGCCGGCCATCCAAAGCGCCCAATCCGGCAGCGACGGCGAAGTTCACGTCGAGATTCTTCGCACGCAGTCCGAAATCCTGGCCCTGTCTGACGATGCCTTATGGTTGCCGGGACGACTGAAGGCGTGCGCCGCGACGATTGCCGCTTGCATCCCTCATGGCACGGCCGACCCTGCGCCATTGGAGCGTGCGTTGCAGGAGGCGCTACACACCCGTAGCGCGAGCCCGCTGCGCGCGTGGCTCGGCGCCTCCGGCCTGTTGCGCAGTGCGGCAGTCTGCGCCCAACCGAGCGCGGCTGCCGTCGTCGCGCCAGAGCCCGCGGTTGCGCGCGCGCTGCCTGCAGAGGGCATGCTGTCGACAGCCACGGTTGATGTGGACCCGAAAGTGACGGGCCGGCGTAGCGAAGATTCATTGAGCAACAAGATCCTCAAGGTCGATCAGGCCAAGGTTGACTATCTGATGAACCTGATCGGGGAGATGGTTGTAGCGAAGAATGCCCTGCCCTTTCTGGCGAACCGCGCCGAGCGGCAAGGCGGGGGCCGCGATCTGGCGCGCGAGATCAAGGCGCAGTACACCGTCATCAACCGCATCGCCGAGGAAATGCAAGACGCCATCATGCAGGTGCGCATGATGCCGGTATCGGTCGTGTTCCAGCGCTTTCCTCGACTTGTGCGTGATATCGCGCACAAGTTGGGCAAGGAAATCAACCTGCAACTTGAGGGGGATCACACCGAAGCCGACAAGAATATTGTCGAGGCAATCGGGGATCCGCTCATCCATCTCGTACGCAACAGCCTGGATCACGGCATCGAGGACCCCGCCACGCGGCTTGCAGCGGGCAAGCCGGCAGCCGGCACGTTGAGGATTTCGGCAACCCAGGAGTCGGATCGTGTCGTGATCGAGGTCAGTGACGATGGACGCGGTATCGATCCCGCGGTCATCAAACGCAAAGCCTATGAAAAGGGCCTCATCAACGAAGCTGCGCTTGAAAGTATCAGCGATCAGGAGGCCGTCAATCTGGTGTTCGCCGCCGGGTTTTCGACGGTGGAGAAAGTCAGCGATCTTTCTGGCCGCGGCGTAGGCATGGACGTCGTGCGTAGCGCGATGGACAAGGTTGGCGGCACGGTCGACCTGCGCAGTGTGCGCGGCCAAGGCAGTATCGTCCGCTTGTCGTTGCCGTTGTCGATGGCCGTGTCCAACGTCATGATCGTCGAATCGGACGACCAGATTTTCGGCATTCCCATGGACGCCGTCGTCGAAACCGTTCGCGTCGCACGCGACCGCATCCTTCTCATCAAGTCGCGCCAGACGATCGTCCTGCGCAATCGCGTCGTGCCGCTTTTCACGCTCAATAGCCTGCTGGGACTGAATTCGCCACCCCAGGTCAACGACGATGGAGAAATCGCTGCACTGCTCGTTCGCGTCGGGCCGAGCACCGTGGGCCTTCTGGTGGACGGCTTCCGCGGGGTTTCCGACGTGATCCTCAAGCCGCTGCCGGGAGAGCTCGCGAAGCTGAGCGCCTATGCCGGATCGGCCTTGCTTGGGGATGGCTCCGTGCTGATGGTCCTCAATGCAAAGGAACTTTTCAAATGACCATCGAATACAAGCGCAATGTCGCCAGCCTCCAGGGCGTGGTGACCGTGGACGACGCCGAATCCTTGCTCGCGTGGTTACAGGGCCACAAGAAGGCCAAGGTTACCTTGGCCGCCTGTACCCACATGCATTGCGCCAATTTGTTGATCCTGCTTGCGTTGAGGCCGTTGATCACTGCATGGCCGGAGGATCGGGCGTTTGCCAAGTGGCTCACGACTTCGCTCCCATCCATTGAACCCGATTGAGGAAAAGGAACATGTCCAAAAAAATCCTGGTTGTCGACGATTCAGCCGTGATGCTGATGAGCGTCAAGGAGGCCTTGGAAATGGCCAAGTATGTCGTGCACACGGCAAAAGACGGGCTTGAGGCATTTATCGCCTTGCAGGGCGGCCTGCGGCCCGATTTGGTGATCACTGACATCAATATGCCGAACATGAATGGCTTGGAGTTCATCAAGAACGCAAGGACCATTCTTCGATTCACACCGATTCTGGCGTTGACCACGGAAAGCCAGGCCGTCAAGCGCGACGAAGCCAAGAAGCTGGGTGCCACCGGCTGGCTGGTCAAGCCGGTCGCCGGGCCCGATCTTCTGCGCGTCATCAAGCAAGTCCTGCCGGGAGCCTGAGATGGATGCGCGGAGCATGGACGACGGCGGTGGAAGCGACATGCCGGCTGCACCGACAGCAGTGCTGGGGCTCCAGTCCCTATCGGCGAGTGAACGCGAACAGCTGCTCACCGAACTGGACCGGATTCCGCAGCTCGTTGCGATCCTCAAGCTCCATTTGACGAATGCCAATGCCAGCACCGAATCCGGCTCGGTCGCAATCATTGGCTCCTTGCGCAAGATCCGCCAGGGCAGCGAAGAGCTGCTGGGCAGTCTACGGGACCAGGAAGCTCACGCCGAGGCGATCGCCCAGGCACAAGCTGGCCGACTCGCACACAACGAGAAGACCATCGGCAGTCTGATTGACTATGCGGCAAAACGCATGGCCAACACGCACGACGAGTCCGCGCGAGTCAGCGCCACGATCGAGCAGGTCAAAGGGCTCAGCGGCTTGACCAATAAGATCTTCAGCATTGCCAAGCAGACAAATATGCTTGCGCTCAATGCCGCGATCGAGGCGGCGCGCGCCGGCAGCGCGGGGCGTGGCTTTGCAGTGGTTGCCGATGAAGTGCGCAAGCTGGCAAAGGCCACCGAACAGTTGACGACCGAGATCGACCAGAAGATCTCGACGATTGCCAACCATGTTGCGGTCAATCTTGCCGGCATGACAGAGGGCAACCGTGCGGCCGCCGAGAGCAGCATGTTGCAGGAAATCGCGCGCGACCTGGAGTCGATGAACGAGGCATTCAACGAATTGAGCCACCACTTCAACGATGCCACCGCGCGCTCGAATGCTGCCGGCAACAGCGTGCATGCCGATATTGTCGCCGTCCTCGGCAATATGCAATACCAGGACGTGTCGCGCCAACAGGTCGACCAGGTCATCCGGGGCCTGGATGGATTGACCGGCTATTTCGGATCGGTCAAAGCCGTGCTTGACGGCAGCAGCGAGGCGAGCCTGCCGCAATTGAAGGACAGCATTGACGATTTGCGCAGCGGCTACGTCATGCAGAGCCAACATTGCGCCCATGACTCGGCCCTCGGCATCAACGATGGCGACGACGACAACCTGCCTGCAATCGAGCTGTTTTGAGCCCTGCCATGCAAGTGATTGCCGTGTCGAACCGGAAGGGAGGAACCGGGAAGACCACGGTGTGCGTGAACTTGGCGAGCGAACTGGCAGCGCGCGGCAGCCGTGTGCTGGTGATCGATCTGGATTCACAGGGGCATTGCGCCGTCGGCTTGAGCATCGAAGATTGCGGATCCACGCCCAGCGTGCACCAGGTTCTCGATTGCAGCGGCAGCCTGCACGACGCGATCCAGCCGACGAAGCTGGCAAATCTGTGGCTGGCGGCCGCAGACCCGCGCTTCGCACATGGCCGCCTCAGCACGGACGAACAAGCCTTAAGGCGAGCCATCGCATCGGCCGCGTTGGCCGATCGCTTCGATTTCATTCTCATCGACACACCGCCATCGCTCGATTCGCTGCTGATCAACGGGCTCACCGCGGCCGACCGATTGTTGATCCCGTTCGTGCCTCACCCCTTGTCGTTCCAGGGCGTGCGGCAATTGGCCAAGCTGCTGTTTTCGGTGATTTCGCGCAACAATGCGACCCTGAAAATACTCGGGTTTCTGCCGGTCATGGCTGCGGAGCATGTGCGGCAACACCGGGCCATGTCAGCGCAAGTGGCCCGGGAATTTGGTGCTGCGCGGATGTTGCCGCCCATACGCATGGACATCCGCGTGGCCGAAGCGTTCGGGGCCGGCATTCCAATTCGCCTTTACGCCCCCAGCAGCCGCGGCAATGAGGATTTTCGGGCTTTGGGCGAGGAAGTTTTGCGCCGAATGGTCTAACGTCCGCGCTTGGCCCCGCGGGCACCGTCATGCGCGACAGTCCCCGCCCGTCAGGTGCGCCAATCACGACGCATCCGGGTCTGCGCACCTCAACGCACGGCGGCGCCTTCCTGCACCCGAGCCACGAGCCAGTTGGTCAGCTTCTCGGAGGCCGCAGCGACGTTCGTGCCGTTGTGGACTTGCGCATGCCACGCCGCTGCTTCACCGGCGGGCTCTGATCGGTGTGTCAGAAAATTCGTCAGCGGACAGGCATCCACGGGCTGATCATGGGCTTTGTCGCCCCCATGCATGAGGCGCCAGTGGTAAGCCAGCGCACCCAGCGCGTGACGAATCGCTGTGCAATCTGGATGCGGTAGCCGGGCTTGATACCAAGCCAGAATGTCGGACGGCGGCATCGGCTTGGCAATGCCATAGCCCTGACCAAAGGATGCACCCAGGATGCTCACCGCCTCGATCAGCGCATCATCTTCCAAGCCCTCGACCACGACGTCGCGCCCGAAGTCGCGCCCCATTTGCAGGATATTGCTCACGAGGCTCAACGTTCGTACCGGGTTGTCGCGCACGTGCAGAAGAAGCCCCTGGTCGATCTTGATCGTATCGAACGGCAAGGTGGACAGGCGTAGCAGACTGCTGTAACCCGAGCCCAGATCATCCATGGCGAGCTTGACCCCGAGCCGGCGCAGACCGGCAATGGCCCAATCCTGCGCCGCCGCGTCCACGGCTTGGCTCTCGAGCAGCTCGAGTGTCAGCCGCCTTGGCGCCAGACCGTATTGGTTCAGTGTTTCTTCGATCCAACGGGGGCACTCCGGATCCAGCAGGGTGGTCGGCGGCAAATTGACCGAAATCCCGATGCTCAGTCCCTGGGCGTCCCATTCCGCCAGATGGGCCAAGGCACGGTCCAGGCCAAGGCGAAACAGTCGATCGAGCTCCGCCGTGCCGAGCAATGGCAAAAACACGTTTGGCGCAATGATCTCGCCGCTGGGCATTAACAACCGGGCGAGCGCCTCCACGTAGGTCACCGCGCCGCTGCGCAAATCCACCACGGGTTGCATGTACATGCGCAGCCCGTCGGTCAGGAGGGTCTGTCGATACAGCTGCGCCTGGTCTTGTTCCACGACAGACGCCGGAACCATCGACAAGGCCCAGATCTGCTCCCACCGGTGCTGCAATCCTCGCGCGAACTGCTGCATCACAGGCGATTCGAACTGGTGGGGATAGGCGCCAAAAAAGCTGATGACGACCACCACCTGTCCAGCGGTGTTGAGCACGGGAACGCTCAAGGTGGAGCGGACGCCCAACCCGGCCGCGTGCGGACCCCAGGGTTGATAGCGCGCATCGCTGCCGTACGCGGGCGCCGACACGATCTGCAAAGTTCGCCAGGCTTGGGCGGTCATGCCTCGTCCGCGCGGCGATGCTGGATCCAGCACAGCTTCCATGCCCGGTGTCTGGAGAAGCACGGCCACATCACGAGCGCGCGGGCCCGCGCTGTCTTCCACGGCAAACACGCCGTCGGCCTTCAATCGCATGAGCATGACTGCCTGCACGCCAGGCAAAGCCCCGAGCACCGCAACGCCCAAGCTGCTGGCGTCAACCCAGCGCGAGCCCTGGGGTGGCAGTGCCGAGGCCAGCACATTCAGGTAGGTCGCTGTGGTCTGCGCCTCCATCTCGAGTTCGGCCTGAATGTCCTCCTGGATGCGGTTCTCGGCCGCCCGCAGGATTCGGTAACGCTCTCCCGCGTGCAGCAAGGCATGATTGAGGTGCTCGCCCAGCAGTTGGCGATACAGGCTTTGGGCTTTGGACAGCCATGCACCACTGACGCCCACCAGCGCATGCACCTGACCCAGATGGCGGGCACGTTGGACGATCGCCTCGCGCGTCGTGCCCGGGTGCAGTAGAAAACTCAGATGCTCGGCCTGGCGCACTTTCAGCACACGCAGCTCCTCGGCGCTCAGTGTGCCCAGAATGGCTTGCGGCACCCCCTCCAGGCCGAGTTCGCTATAGAACTTCTCCACGAATTCAGTCGCCACGCTCTTGAAATGGCCCTGGACCTTGCCCAGCAGGGCCGCAGCGGCCGGTCCGAAGGCGTCTGCATCCGGCTCGCTTTCGGCATGCGGCACGCGCGCCGCATCCAGGCCCCACCACTGTTGCCGGTCATGCTTGCGCAGTTTGACCTGATACATCGCCCCATCAGCGTGCCGCACCAGCGCGTCTGCTTCCCGCGCATCGATGGGGAAAAGTGCCACACCCATGCTCATGCCCACGACGGCCTGTGCGTCCTCACCCACGGCGAAGGGTGATTCGACCGCCTCATGAAGGCGGCTCAAGACATGTTCGAGTTGCACCGTTGCGGTCTCGAAATCCAGATCCTCGATGACCACCACGAACTCATCGCCTCCAATGCGCGCCACGATGTCCGACGTACGCAGACGTGTCTCCAGCCGCCTCGCCAGCTCCTGCAGAAGGTGGTCGCCGCTGGCGTGCCCGAAAGCGTCGTTGACCGGCTTGAAATCATCCAGATCGATCATTCCGACCGCCACCACGGTGCCGGTGCGACGGGCCCGGGCCAGTGCCTTCGGCAGGTCGTGGTCCAGCGCGCGGCGATTGGGCAATCCGGTCAGCGTGTCGTGCAGGGCCTCGAACTGGATTTTGTCCTGCAGGCTGTCGCGCTCCGTCACATCAATGACGGTCCAGACCACGAGGCCTTGCCCGATCTTGCCCGCCACACTTCCCGATAGGTCGCAGGTGATGACCCCGCCGTCCTTGCGCAGCAGGCGCACGCTGCTGAGCTGCGCCGAGCGAAGGGTGCGCAAGGCAGCATAGAGGGCCCTGACCCGTGCAAAAGCGCCGTCGTCCGGGTACAGGCTGCGCGTCGGCTGCCCGATCAGTTCGCTTTGGTCGGCGTAGCCGAGCATCGTCGCGAAATGGGCATTTGCGTCCACAATCTTGGGGCCTTGCGTCATCACAATGCCGGCGAGCGCATTGCTCAGAAGGCTCTCGCGCACGAGATTGCTCTGGCGCTCGCGCGCAATGAGATTGATCCGATCGAGTGCGCGCGAAAGATCCAGCGCCAATGCCTCCAGCACGGCCTTCAGCTCCGCATCGAAGACATGTTCCTGCGCGTGGTACACCGTAAACACGGCCCAGATGCGCGCGTCACGGTAAAGGGGAAGCGAGGCATTCGCCCGCAGGTTCAGGCGGTGAGCCCATGCCTGCCAGGGCTTGAGCGCCACAGTGCTGGCGAAGGACTGGTTGAACGAGGCCACCCCATCGCGCCACGCCCGACCCATACTGCCCTGCCCCTGCGGTACATTGGGGTCGGCCGAGACGTGCAGGTTCTGAAGATCGACGTCTGTCCACTGGCCGCCACCCTCTTGAAGTGCCCCTGCGCGTCGGGGCGGGCGATCCACGCCAGGTTCAGACCCCCATATCGAACAGCCAGATCACACACGGCCTGAAGCAGGGAATCCTCGTCCTCGTGGATCGTGATGGCCTGGTTGATCTGGGCAAGCAGCGTGTTGAAATCCTTCAGCCGCGTGAGGCGATGCTCCATGGTGTTGCGTCGATCGATCTCGCCCTGCAGTCTGTGGTTCAGATCGAGTAGATCGAATGTGCGATGTCCCAGCGCATCATTGAGCCGACTCACAGAGTCCAAGAGACCATCTTCGGCCGTGGACTGCTCGCGTTGCGCGAGTGCTGGGGGGCCGTGTGAGCCCTGCAACGCCTGGATCTCACGCGCCAAGCGCGCGTCCACACCCATGATGTGGTGGAGCAACCACTGAGCGAGAAACGCTAGCAGATCCACCGCCACATCGGCGGGATTGGATTGAGCGAAGGCCTGCGCCCGCCGCAAAAAGTCGACGAAACTCTGGTGCGCCCGCAGGTGCATGGTGCGATGCGCTTCCTTCACCGGCCAGTCCCGCATCAGTTCGGCTTCGGTGCGGAAGTGATCTCGCGTGTAGGCCACCAGCTCCTCGAAGAGCGCCTCGATCACATGCGCTTCGATGCCTCGCACCTGGGCTGCCGCAAGGTCGTTGAAAATGCCTACAAGCGTCTTGTGCTGCGCATCGATGATCGCAATACCTGTGCACAGCTCGGCGCTCCAGGTCAGCGCCATGCCATCCGCACTCATGGCATCATGATCGAGAATTTCAGGCGCTTGGCCTTGCTCTGGACCCAACATGCAATTGACTTTTTAGTAGCTGCCTACGAAGACGGGGGCCCTTGCACCGCTGCGCATCGGGGTCGTCTCCCGCGCAGCAGTTGACTGCAAGCATAGGGTCTTTTCGGAGGGCTGCCACAGACGACGTCACGCACAGTGGTATCTTTTTGTGACAGGATATACCAACTGGTGTATTTGCTCGCCAACACTTTGCCCCTCGAAGCCATCATGTCGGCCTTTTCGTTAACGAATGCACAGCATGCATTGGCCCGCCCACTTACGCTGTGACGACGTTGCGAGGCCATTGCCCCAGGGCCCGGCGGCGCGGGATTCGCGGGAGGAATCGCGCGAATCATTCTGGAGTTTTCACCCCGAGCCGTGCTCAACGCACCGGGCCGGGCATGCAGGGGCAACCCATATGGGGGCTAAAGGTGAAGCTGCACATCGCGACATGGCGTCCCGCCTCGCAGGCCCTTGGCCGTCGCGGTGGCATCGCCCCGCACAGCCGGGATACACCGGCGCATTCATGCCTGGTGAACACCGCGCGGGCGGCTGCGCGGTGGGGCGCCGCTTTGCAGGCCCAACGCTTTGCGGGGCAACTGCCCGCGGACCCACCCGCCACTCGATGATGCGCCGTTTAGCCATTTCGCAACACTTGCCCTGCTCACCCTGCAATCCTGGGAGCGCCACATGGTGGTGCGCGCTCGGCCCAGGCGTCGTCCACGGGCTGATCCCTCCGCAACGATCGATGCGCCAATGCCCACGGACCACACCATGACGACGGCAAGTCCGGGTCGTAGCGCCACCCCGCGGGAGGAGAATGACATCACGGGCGAACAGCTGCGCGACATGCTGCAGCTGCAGCGTGCCTTGCTCGACGCCGCCACGGGCCTGGGGCCCGCGCAGGTGCGCATCGACCGCGCGTGCAGACTTTTCGAGCAAGCCGTACCCGGCGCGTTCGCCTCCGTCATGGTGCTCGATGGGCGCGGCCTGTTGCAGGTTTTCAGCGCCCCGAGCATTCCAGCGGCCATCATCGGTGAGCTCAACAACCTGACGCCGGGTCCCGGCGCCGGCTCGTGTGGCAACGTGATCTACAGGCAAGAGGCCGTTTTTGTCAGCGACACCCTGTCGGACCCTCGCTGGGAGGATTTGCGGTCTGTGGCCGTGGATCACCAGTTGAAAGCGTGCTGGTCGACGCCGATTCGCAACGCGCAGCACCAGATTGTGGGCACGTTCGCACTCACCAGCTTCGAGAACGGCCTGCCCCAGGCGTTTGAGCGCCAGCTGCTCGAGCTTGCCGCCGCGGTGCTGGGCTTGCTGCTGCAGCAGCAGCGCGAGGACGTCGCGCGCCAAGCGCAGGAGGACTACACGCGCCGCCTCGCCCTGGTTGCCAGCCAGACGACCAACGGTGTGCTCATTCTGGATCCACAGGGATCGACCGTGTGGGTCAACGAAGGCTTTCAGGCCCTGTCCGGTTATGCCGCACACGAGCTGATTGGCCGCTCCCCTGGCGAAGTGCTGCAGGGCCCCCAAAGTGATCCACAAACCGCCGCTTCCATCCGAAATGCGCTTCGTGCCCGCGAAGGGTTCGACGCAGCCATCGTCAACTACACCAAATCCGGACAACCGTATTGGGTGCAGATTGCCTGCTCGCCCATGCATCGGCTCGACGGAAGCCTGGAAGGGTTCATCAGCGTTGAGACCGATATCACCGCCCTTCGCCGGCTAACCGAATTCAACGCCCTTCACGCGGCGGTGAACCAGGTCGTTGCATCCTGCGATGACGCCACCGTCTTGCTGCAATCCATCTGCGACCTCGCTGCACGCAATGCCCAGCTGGAGCTGGCCTGGATCGGGAAACCCGATGCGTCGGGGCGCTTTGTGTTTCTCGCCCGTTCCGGTGCGGCTAGCGGCTATCTGGATGACATCGTCATCACTGCGGACGCCGACCGCCCCGAAGGCCAGGGCTCAAGCGGCCGCGCCTGGCGAGAGGGCCGTGCCTATTACAACGCGTCGGTTGAGTCCACCGCTTTCCTGATGCCGTGGCATGAGCGTGCTCACCAGTTCGGCTTGCGGGCAAGCGCCGCACAGCCGATCCTGCGGGCCGGTGAAATCTGGGCTGTCCTGAACGTTTACCACGCGCAGGCCGATGTCTTCGATGCGCCGCTTCAGGCGCTTCTGGAGGAGCTGGCCCGGGACATCTCGCGTGGGCTCGACCGGATTGATTTGCTCACGCGCGAGCGGCAACTGGCCATGGCCCAGCAGCGGCTCAGCGCACAGCTCTACGAGGAAAAGGAACTCGCCCAGATCACGCTGGCTTCCATTGGCGATGCGGTCATCACGACTGACGTGCAAGGCCGCCTGACGTTCCTCAACCCCATTGCCGAGCGGCTGACGGGCTGGACATCGAGCGACGCCATTGGCCAGGCCGTGACGGACATTCTTCGGATCGTTCATGAGACCACCGGGGACGCGGTGATCAATCCGGTGGAGGTGGTCCTTCAAACCGGCAGGACCGTCGAGCTCGCCAACCACACGGTGCTCATCGCGCGCAATGGCGTGCGGCACAACATCGAAGATTCCGCCGCACCGATCTCCATGCAGGACGGCACCCTCAAGGGATGCGTGCTGGTGTTTCGGGATGTCACCGAGAAATACGAAGCCCAACAGCGATTGAGGTGGCAAGCCACCCATGATCCGCTCACGGGCCTTCCCAACCGGTACGCGCTCGAACTGCACCTGCGCACCTCGATCGATCGCGCCCGCCTCAGCGGGTCGGAAATCGCGGTGGGCTTGCTGGATCTGGACGATTTCAAGCCTCTGAACGACGCGCATGGGCATGCGATGGGCGACCGGCTGCTTCAACACCTTGCCCAGCGGTTGCAATCGCGCTTGAGGGCATCGGACATGCTGGCGCGCCTTGGCGGCGATGAGCTCGTTGTGATCTTCGACAACATGGCCGAGGCCGCGGATCCGCAGGGCCTTGAGCGCGCGCTTGCACGACTGCACGAGGCGGTTGAGACACCGTTTGACCTGGCACCGGGCATTAGGGTCGAGTTGGGGATGAGCATGGGTATTGCCGTCTACCCGCACGATGCGATCGATGGCGACGGCTTGTTGCGGCAAGCCGATGCGGCCATGTATGCGACCAAATCCCACAAATTCACGCGCAGCCGCTGGTGGCGTTTCGCCGGCTCCGGCGTATCTCTGCACCCCGAGGACGAGCCGATCGCCCCCTATGGCCAGGTTGCCTCGGAGTTGTTGCGCAAGGCGCATGAGCATTGGAGTGGCTTGGGGGATGCGTTCGTCGATTCCTTCTACAACAGGCTTGCGCAGCAGCCTCGCGCTGCACGCATCCTGGGGTTTCTCGCTCCTGGCGAGCTTGTCGATCTCAAGGAGCGCCAGGCGCACCACCTTCAGCGCCTCACCTCCGCAGACTTGCGGGAGCACGAGCATGACACCATCGGCACGCACCTCGGTCAGGTGCACGCCGCGATCGGCGTGGATGCTTCGGACGTCATTGCCGCGATGAGCCGCTATGGCGAACTGCTGCATGCAGCCACCCAGAAGTTGCCCTGGCGCACCGATGCCCGCTTGACCCTGAATACCATTCTTCAGGCGCGCCTGGCGCGTGAGCTTCAGGCTCAAAGCATCGGGCGCGACCAGGTCGAGCAGGGGCGCCTGGCGCATCTGGCCGAGCTGGAAACGCAGATGCAGGGCTGGATCCAATCGGGTGATTTTGCCGAACATCTGGTGCGCTATCTGATCACGCTGCACTGCATCAAAGGCGTGGCCATCGGGCGGCCGGATGCGACTGACGAATACATCCTCGAATTTGCCGCTGGAAGCGTCGCGCAGTACGTGGACGAAATGCGCCAGCACGGCATCTGGCTGCCCTTGCAGGCAGCCAGTCAGGGCAAGCGCGGCAAGCGGGGTGCGTCGCAGCGCGCCTGGCTCACTGGGCACATCCAGGTGTGCAGCAGTGAAACGCTCGAAGCCGAATCGGACATTGCGGCGGCGATCGCCACACGCCTTGGCATCCGCAGCTCAGCGGCCATTCCCATTTTGGACGCGCAGGCATGCCCGATGATGCTCATCACGTTGCTCGGATGCTACCCCGGGCAGTTCGAGTCCCCATCGATGCGCATGTGGCTGGAGTCCGTGCAGCATCTGGTCACTCCGGTCTTCCAGCGCCTGGAGCGGGGCATTCATGCCAAACCCATTGATGCCGGGACGCGTCAGCACCTGCACAATCTGCTGTTCGACGACAACGTCGAGATGGTGGTTCAGCCCATCGTCACGCTCGCCACAGGCGCCGTTGACAAGGTCGAGGCCCTGGCCCGATTGCGCGATGGCCACAAGCTCCTCAACCCGGGCGAGTTCCTGCCGGCCTTTGGCCATCAGGAGCTTCAGGTGCTGTTTCACAAGGGCCTGCGGCAAGTCCTGGGGTGGCTTGTGCGGTGGGACGCCCAGGGCCTGCACATCGACGCCAGCATCAACCTGCCGCCCAGCGTGTTGGTGGCCCGCGACTGCCCGCGCTGGATTGAAGAGGAGCTCAAGGCCACCGGGCTTTCGCCATCGCGCCTGTACCTTGAGCTGCTGGAAACCGAGGACGAGCCCTTCGATACGCAGCGTCGCGATGCCGCCGTCACGCAATTGGCAACGCTGGGTGTGCGTCTTGTCATGGACGATCTCGGTGCCGGCTATTCCAGCCTGCAGCGCCTGCGCACCTTGCCCTTTCACACTGTCAAGATCGATCAGAACCTGGTCAAGCATGCGCAGGCCGATGCCAAGCAAACGGTCCCTTTCATCGGGTCGCTGGTGCGTATGGCCCAGACACTGGGCTTGAGCGTCGTGGTCGAGGGTCTGGAAAGCCAGGCGCTGGTGCAAATGGCCTGCGGGCTTGGGGCCGAGTACGGTCAGGGCTTCGCGCTATCGAGGCCCTTCGCGCCCACCACGTTTGCACGCTGGATGGCGCGTCGCCAGTGGCCCGCGGGCCAGCCCGAGCACGGCGCCGAACCGGGCCACCACGACGGGCTTTCCGAGGACTAAGCGCTGCGCACCGCCGCCGCGGGCGCCAGCGGCTTTCTAGCGATCGGCCGCTGTGGTGCGCGCCAGCGCCTGCTCGACCGTGCAGATCGTTGCGAAGCGATCCATGAGGACTGTGGCCGTACGCTGCACGATGTCGTCGGCGCGCAGGATCTGCCCATCGGGCTGCTGCATGTCAAAGGTCAGCGTGGCTTCGCTCACGAAATCCACGTCCCATCCCAGATCCGAAGCGTGACGGGTGGTGGTCTCGCAGCATTGCTCCGTGCGGATGCCGCTGACCATCAGCTTGCGCACGCCATTGCGGATCAGCCAGACATCCAGGCCTGTGCCCACCAGCGCGCTGTGGCGTGACTTGATGAACGTGGCCGCGGGCTCCGCGCCGGCGAGCCCATCCATCGGTCGCACGTAACCCGAGGCTCGCGCAAAGGGGTTTTCTGCAAGCTCCGGGCCGTCACTGTGCAGGATGCGCACGATCGGGATCGCACGGGCCTCGCACCCTTTGATCAAGGCGTTTTGCGCAGCCAGATAGGCCGCGGCGCGAGTGGGGTCGAAATACGGGCGGTGCCGGAACGATTCCTGGGCGTCGATGACGAGAAGACAGGTGTGCATACAGAATTTCCTTTGCGTGCGAAATGGCTATTGTTGCTGCTGGCGGCCTGCTGCGCACGATCCTGCTCAAAGCATCCCGCAAGGCGACAGGTGTCGTGCTGTTGCTGTGTGATCCGGTGCGCGACAAGCCACGC
>JABBOE010000017.1:0-6681 GCA_019351955.1 Pseudomonadota bacterium | reverse complement strand
TGAACGGCGTGGCTTGTCGCGCACCGGGTCACACAGGGAGGCAGATCCGTGCCAAAGTCCCATTTTGGGACTAAGATTTGATCAATGCGAGTAATTGCCGTGTCTACCCTTCGGGCCTTCTGGGAGCGCCATGCCGACGCCGAGCAGCCGCTGAAGGCTTGGTACGAAGAAGCCACGAATGCGACCTGGACACAGCCCGCTGACATCAAGGCGCAGTACCGCAGTGCCAGCGTGCTGAAGAACCGTCGCGTGGTCTTCAACATCAAAGGCAATGACGACCGGCTGATCGTGGCTGTTGCGTACAAGTTGCAGATCGTCTACGTGAAGTTTGTCGGCACCCACAAGGAGTACGGCGCAGTGGACGCAGAAACCGTTGAAATGGCCTGACGGCTACGGAGGAAAACATGGACATTCGCCCTATCCACACCGAAGCAGACTACAAGGCCACTCTCAAAGAGATTTCGGCCTTGATGGATTCCGACCCTGATCTGGGCACGCCGGAGGGTGATCGTCTGGACATCCTGGCCACGCTGGTGCAGGCCTACGAGGCCAAGCACGTACCGATCACTGCGCCCGATCCGGTGGAAGCCATCAAATTTCGGATGGATCAAAGCGGTCTGTCCGTCAAAGATCTTGAGCCGATCATTGGCAAGAGCAACCGCGTCTACGAAGTCTTGAACCGCAAGCGTCCGCTGACGCTGGCCATGATTCGCAGGCTGCACCAGAGCCTGGGTATCTCGGCTGATGTGCTGATTGCGGAGAGTGTTGCCGGGTGATCACCGGCGGCTGAGCCTGCCCAAGAACAAAACGCTGCATCGGATCGCCGACAACGACGCGACCCACAAACATCCGTTGGTGCAGGCGTGGCTGCCCAAGAATCCCAGGACCCGCATGCACATGAACTGCAGCGGCAGACTGATCGGGCGGGGACCTAAAACTTGCATGGCAGGAGAAATGCTCGCGAAGAGCCGTGCCTCTGAATACCGGAGCACAGCGGCGTCACAGTCGAATAACGCGATGTGCGTATCCACGCCAAGGCAACGCCTCGCCTTCACGACCCTCTTTTTTAATGAATTTTTTCGGCAATTTATGCATGATCAATACTAATGAACACTAACCAATACGTTGAAGGCTTTTCCGCGAAAGCTTATGGTGGGGAGAATATTATTATCGACGTTATGTTCCGGCTAAAAAGATGCGCAAGCAGTAATCTGTTGGTAGAATAAGCGCATCATGCATTCAACGACCAGCCAACGGAAAGCCCGAGCACGCCGCGAAGCGAGCCGAAGCGATCTGCGTCGATGTGCAGACTACGGTGTGGTGGATGCATGGCTTTGCGAATTTTCAGGTTTACACAACCCCTCCCAAAACCAATTCGGCGTCACCCCGCGCGACTTGCTGCGCCGTCGTCAATCTGCCTTGGAACTTCACAGGCTTGAGGGCCTTGCGAATGACGTAACCGCGCTGCACTATGCACGCGAGCAGGCCCAGGCCGCCGCGCACCGGCGCGCCGTCGAAACTAACCAGCGTGCCCAGGCCGCTGATTTGCCCCGGCCCGACTTTTCAGCAGGCCGTGCGCTTGCAAGCATCACCCTCACGCCCCGCATCGTCGCACAGCGCCCCATAACCACAGGCGTCGGAGCGCATGGGCATTTTGTATGTTGATCTGAACTAGCAGACCAGAAGCACCAACAAAACCGCCCAGCGCACTGCGTCGGGCGGTTTTTTTTTGGGGTGCGCATACCGCCTGGCCAGCAAAAAAACGCAGCTTCGCACGCCCCAATTTCACTGGATTTGGAGCACAAGATGCATCAACAATCAGCAGTTTCGCCAGATTTACCCGAAGCAAGCTCGGCTCTTGCATACGCGAAAGCGGGCATTGCGCAGCGCATGAACACACGCACGTGGGCCATCGCCATCGCCTTTGGCTTTGGGCACACGTTGCAAACCGTGAAGACGAATCGTCAACGGCCGATTCACCGCAGCGTGCTGCAGCAGCTTCTCGACAAGCTGACATCGCCACGGGGCGTCAAACCGCCCGCTACCGCACCTGCCGTCTGGGGTTCCCAACGCGAATCTGGGCTCGCCCAAGAGCACGCGCGTTTTGGCGCCATGACATTTCACGATCTGCGCAACACCCAAGCTGGGGTGAGCGTCAAGCGCCTAAGCCATGAATTCAGCCCTTGTCAGGAGTTTGCATGATGCGTCAGCCTGATAGTCAAAACATCCCCGATGCTTACCGAGTCTTCAGGGTCCCACGCGACGACGGTGATGAGGCCGCTCGAATTCTTCTTCCGCGCGACGTGGTGGCCGACCTGATCAAGCGCGACAGCGCGCGTCGGTCCGATGACCTCGCCGCGGAGACCGCAGCGAGGCGCAACGCGACGACCGAGAAAGAATCGGCCGCATCGGCGATTGGGCGCTCTGAGACCCCGCCATGCGCGGTGTTAGGGAAAACTCCCCTGTTTGATTGGGCTGACTGGGAGCAAATGGCCGCGCAGTCACGCGTCACGATCGGGCGCGAGCAAAAGACGCGTGACGAGGGTCTCTTGAACAAACTGCAAGTGCTTGGCCGCTACCGCAGTCATACGTTTGCATCGACTGCAATGCATGAACTGGAACGCCTTGCGTCAGAGGCCCCTCACTTTCGCGATGTTGTTGAAGACATCATGGACGCGCTGGCCCTCGCCTCGAGGGCGAAGGCGCCGATTCAGCTGACACCCATCCTGCTCTCGGGGGCGCCGGGCATCGGCAAAACGTACTTCACCAACGGGCTTGCCCGCTGCCTCGGTGTCCCGACACATCGGGTCGCGATGGACAGCAGCCAAGGTGGCGGTGAGTTGGTGGGCTCCGCCAGTTTCTGGTCCAACACGCAAATCGGCACAGTCTTCAAGGCCCTGGCATTGGGTGATCACGTCTCACCCCTGATCATCCTGGACGAAATCGACAAGGCTCCCGTGCGCAGTCACTATAACCCGCTCGAACCCTTGCACGGACTGCTTGAACCCGAGACGGCGCGCCACTTTAAGGATGCAAGTTTTCCGTTGCCGATGGACGCGAGCCATGTCCTGTGGATCGCGACCGCAAACGGACTCGAACCCCTTGATCAGCCGCTGCGCTCACGGTTTCGCATCTACGCAATCACGGGACCCACCCGTGAACAGTCGCAGCAGATGGCCAGGACGATTGCCGATTCAGCCCTGAAGGCTCTTAAGTGCAAGGCACGCATTCGCATCGACGACAGCGCAATCGAAGCACTTGCAGATTGTTCGCCGCGGCAGCAGCACCAATTGATTCAACGTGCGCTGGCCCGAGCCGTAAGGCTTCGGGGCAAAAACATTGGTGCCGAACTCATTCAGAGCCACGACAGGCCACAGGAGAAGAAAAAGAGGTCGATCGGCTTCCTTTGACGCGCCCCTACTGGCGCGGCTCCATGACCGACCCCAGCGGGCGGCCATGGAGCCGGATGCCATTGCGGAGTGCTGCCCTCGCCTGCTCACCGACGATCGCCCAACGCCCTGCTTGCGCGATAAAGACCGCCTCCTGGTGATGTTTCACACGGGCTTGCGGCAAATTCTGGAACGGGCCTGACGCCGCGACCCAAACCGCTGCCACGGCAACGCGGCAGGTGGAAGTCCTTGACCCGCGCAACCCCCACGACAACCGCGCAAGCGGCTTCGTGGCGGGAGTTTTCGGATTCACTTGGCGTGCAAGGCACTTATTGCTGATGCACACGGCTGGCTGCGCACAACCCTGCTCAAGAAGGGCGGCGGGTGGCGATCCGCAACGCCTGATTGCTAGACTGCCGCTTTCGCATCAGCGCGTGTCCTGTCATCGTGCATGGCTGCCGAGGCCCGTGCATCGGCAGCGCGCTGGCGATCGCCTCAGAATCCACTCCCAAAACCGTTCCCCATGCGCATTGCCTCCCGATTGATGGGTATTACCTTCGCTGTGATTGGTCTTGCCACCCTTGGTGGCTGCGCGACTTTCGTCGCCAGTGCCGGGCCGAGGACGGCGGCCATCACCGACGCGCCCCAGAGTGCGTCACTTCGCGGCATCGAACTCGTGGAGGCCAACTATGCCGTCGCCAATGCGTTGAAAAAGGAAAGCGAAGCCCACCGCTTCTCCAGCTTTTTCACCGAACCCAGGCTGACGGATTACCACGTCGGTGCGGGCGATGTCTTGCAGATCTATATCTGGGAAGCGCCGCCTGCCATGTTGTTTACACCGCAATCGCTCATCGGATCGGGCATTACCACCGGCGGCACCGGCACTGTGGTGCTACCCGAACAGCTCGTTGGCAACACGGGCGATGTCGCCGTTCCGTTCGCGGGCAAGATTGACGTGACAGGGTTGACCCTTTCGCAAATCGAGACACGGATCGTCACCCGTCTGCGAGGTAAGGCCAACCACCCTCAAGTCATCGTGCGGCTGGTGCGCAACAACACGCAGAACGTGACCGTCGTGGGCAATGTGCAACACAGCATGGAAGTGCCCATGACGCCCGGTGGGGTCAAGCTGCTGCGCGCGTTGGCGATGAGCGGCGGTGTGACCAAGCCGGTGGAGAAGACGACCATTCAGATTTCGCGGGCTGGACGGGTGATGACGCTGCCGCTGGAAGCGATTCTTCGCAGCCCGCAGGACAACATCGGGCTTCGGCCGGGGGACGTCGTGACAGCCCTGTACCAGCCGCTCAGCTTCACGGCGCTTGGCGCCATCGGCAAAAACGGCGAGGTCGACTTCGAGGCCAATGGCATCAATCTCGCCCAAGCCCTGGCGCGCATTGGCGGCCTCAACGACAATCGCTCGAATCCGGCAGGCGTGTTCCTGTTTCGCCTGGTACCGCCCAACGCCCTGCCCTGGCCGCAAAAGCCGACGACGCTCATCGACGGCAAGGTACCAACCATTTTTCAGTTCAACCTGCGGGACCCGGCGACGTTTTTCGTGGCGCAGTCGTTTCCCGTCGAAAACAAGGACCTGATCTACGTTTCCGACGCACCTGCGGCCGACCTGCAAAAGGTGCTCAATGTCGTGGGCTCCATCGTCTATCCCTTCCAGACCCTCAACGCGTTTGGCGTGATTCACTGAGGCTGAGCGCGCCGCGGGACAGCAGCGCCTCCACAGCGTCGCACGCCACGCGCGCTCCGTCCTCATGCGCAAGGATGGGCGCGGCCCGCGCAAGCGCGTCGCGCATGGCCGGATCCCCGGCGATGGCGTCGAGTGCCCGGGCGATGTCTGCCGCGGCATAGTCCTTCAAGTCAAGGACTTTGGCCAAGCCACGCTGCTCGGCTCGGCGCGCGTTGTCGAATTGATCCCAATCGGACGGCACCAGCAGGGACGGAACACCGAAGCGCATGGCCCAACCCAGCGCACCGATTCCCCCGGAGTGCACCACGGCGCTTGCCAGGTGAAACAAGCGGGCATAGGGGAAATAGCCCGTCACCAGAATGTCGGGATGCGGGCTGAACTGGTCGTGGAATTTCTTGGCCGCAACGATGATCGCGCGCCTGCCCAGAAGTCGGGCTGCCTTGGCGCTCTCCTCGAAGAACGTGCCGGGCTGCCCGCGTTTGCTGCCTCCCGGTGCGAACACCAAAGGGGACGCCCCGGCGCGCGCAAACTGCGTGATCTCCTGCTCCTGATCGTCGCCGCCTAGAAACGGCGGATCGAACCAGGGGAATCCCGTGACCGCCGTGGCGCCTGGCCAGTCCGGCTGGGCTGGTGCCAAGAGGGGCGAGGTCATGAGCAAATTCAGCTGGCTCGAATACATACCCTCAAATCGTGGATGCCCCTGACTTGCGAGTCCAAGGCGCCTTTGCAGCCGCATTTGAGGCCGCATCAGCGCCCAAGTGGTGAGCCGGGCTGCGCGAAGAAAGGGCGTTTGCGGCAAGCCCCAGCGCGCCGCGCTTGTCTGCAGACGATGAACATACGGCCACAGGGGTGGGTCGTGCGCTGACGGGATCGCAAGCGGCGAGGCCGCACAGAACACCCAGGGCCGACCGGCCAGACGGCTCGCCAGCACCCCCGAATACGCAAGTTGGTTGCCGATGACCAGGTCGCAATCCCTGATCTGGGGCAGCAAGACTCCAATCTCATGCTCAATACTCCGGGGGGCAAGGGTCGCCCAGACCCCGGGATCGAGGCCCAACCAACGCGATGGCCCCGAGCGCCCGTCTTCCAGGCCAGTTTGCCTCGTTGATGCCGGGCCGTCGAGGATGCAAAGCGCGGACCCAATGGCCGAGCAGGCCGGTTGGTGATGGCGCTCGGCCGCGATCCGGACCCCGTGGCCTCGAACTTGCAAGGCTTTAGCCAGGGCAAACAGCGGAAACATGTCGCCAAAGCCGCCCTTACCCACCATGAGAATCTTGGCCATGAATGCAATGGAGAATGGGCAGTGAATCAGTCTGGAAAAATCCGCCCAAAGATGTGGGCAAAAAGAGCGCTGCGCCTCGATGTTCTGCGCCGCGGGAAGGCATCGCATCTTACGCACTCCAGGTCTGGCCATTGCCAGGCAATCCCTCCTCACGCCGAAGGCAACGCACCGCTATGGTGCTTGATGCACACCTGCGGTACCTGCGGGCCGCCGTGCCCAATCCCGTACCATCTGAGGTTTTTGCGGCGCGGGCTCGTGGCTTTCACTATAGATTGGTTTATATATTTTCTTTTTAGTATCTTGTCTTGTTT
>JABBOE010000147.1 GCA_019351955.1 Pseudomonadota bacterium | reverse complement strand
GCTCACCCGGATCTGGGAGGGCCAGAGGCGACGAGGGGGCAGCCAGGACGGACTCAATCATGCGTCGCATGCTAGGCAAGGCCTCGGCAAACCGCCTTGCTTTGTATCAAGATTTTTCGATATCGCTCGAAAGGTCACCGCAACAGGCGCCTCGCGCCTTGCTGCCAGCGCGGGCTGCCGCGTCGCGTGTTGCCCACCTCGCGTGGTAGCGCGGCGCCAGTGGCTGACGCCGCGCTTGCTTGCCGCACGCCTCCTTGCGCCACCGAAGCGGCGATGCCGCTCGCGGTGGGAGCGCGCGCACGCGCTGCAGCTCAGGGCCTTGTCTTGCCCAGACGGGAAAAGGCCGCGGCCATGGCCGATGGCGCGGGCGCAGCAGTGCGCGCCTGGCGGGCCTTGCCGGCAGGCTGGGTTGCCGGCGCGCCAGCGCCCGGCAGCCGTGCATCGGAGGGCTTGCCGCTTGTGCCGGTGGCCGCCCCAGGCTGGGCGCTGCGCATGCTCAGCCCGATGCGCTGGCGCTGCACGTCGACTTCCATGACGGTGACTTTCACGATATCGCCGACCTTCACCACATCGCTTGCATCTTTGACAAAGCGGTCGGCCAGTTGTGAAACATGCACCAGGCCGTCGCAATGCACGCCGAGATCCACGAACGCGCCAAACGCCGCAACGTTGGTCACCGTGCCTTCCAGGCGCATGCCCGGGCGCAGGTCCTGGATCTTCTGCACATCCTCCTGCAGCTGGGCCACACGGAATGCCGGGCGCGGATCGCGGCCGGGCTTGTCAAGTTCGGCTAGTACGTCGCGTACCGTGTACAACCCAAATTGCGCGTCCACGAAGGCCTCGGCACGCACGGCCTGCAACGCCTTGGCACTGCCCATCATGACGTCGATGGGCTGGCCGGCCGCGGCCAGGATGCGCTCGACTAACGGGTAGCTCTCGGGGTGGACGGCCGAACGGTCCAGCGGATTGTCCCCGTCCATGATGCGCAAAAAGCCCGCTGCCTGTTCGAAAGTCTTGGCCCCCAAGCCCGGCACGGCGAGCAGACTCTGGCGGCTGCGGAAGGCGCCGTTGGCATCGCGCTGGCGCACGATGTGGTCGGCAAGACGGGCGCTCAGTCCCGCCACCCGTGCCAAGAGCGGACGCGATGCGGTGTTCACGTCCACGCCGACGCGGTTGACGCAGTCTTCCACGACCGCGTCCAGCCGGCGCGCGAGCTGAGCCTGGTCCACGTCGTGCTGATACTGGCCCACCCCGATGCTTTTGGGGTCAATTTTCACCAGTTCCGCCAGCGGATCCTGCACGCGCCGGGCAATCGACACGGCCCCCCGCAGGCTCACGTCCAGCTCCGGAAGCTCCTGAGTGGCCAGCTCGCTGGCCGAGTACACCGACGCGCCTGCCTCGCTCACCACCACCTGCGTCAGCGCCAACTCGGGATGGCGACGCGCCAGATCACTGACCAGTCGGGTTGTTTCGCGGCTGGCGGTTCCGTTGCCAATCGAGACGATTTGCACCTGATGCCGGCCGCACAGCGTCGCCAGGGTATGCAGGCTGCCTTCCCAGTCGCGCCGAGGCTCGTGCGGGTACACCGTGGCCGTCTCCAGAACCTTGCCAGTGGGGTCGGTCACTGCCACCTTCACGCCCGTGCGGATCCCCGGATCCAGCCCCATCACCGTCTTCGGACCCGCTGGTGCGGCCAGCAGCAGATCGCGCAAGTTTGCGCCAAACACGCTGATGGCCTGCGCTTCGGCCTGCTCGCGCAACCGGCCAAACAGCTCGCGCTCGAGCGACAGCGACAGCTTCACCCGCCACGCCCATTGCACGCAGCGCTGAAGCCAGTCGTCCGCGGCCCGTGCACGGTGGCTCCAGCCAATGTGCTCGGCAATGCGTTGCTGCGCCGCATTGAGTGGCGCACTGCCAGGTGCGTCGGCATCGGGCAGCTGCAGGCTCAGATCCAGCACGTCCTGGGCACGCCCCCGGAACACGGCCAGCGCCCGGTGTGACGGCACGCGGACCATCGGCTCGGCGTACTCGAAGTAGTCCCGGAAATTGGCACCCTCCTCGGTCTTGCCCTCGCGCACTTGGGCTCGCAGCACGCCGCAGCTCCAAAGCCACTCGCGCAGAGGCCCCACCAGCGTGGAATCCTCGGCCCAGCCTTCCACCAGGATGTCGCGCGCGCCGTCCACACAGGCTTGTGCGGTGGTGAAGTCCGCGCCGTCCTCCCCTTTGCTGGCCTGCACGAAGCCCTGCGCCTCCGTCAGTGGATCGCGCGTCGGGTCGCTGAATAGCACGTCTGCCAACGGCTCCAGGCCGGCGCTGCGTGCCTTTTGAGCGCGTGTGGTCACACGAGGCTTGTAGGGCAGGTACAGATCCTCAAGCTCCTGCTTTTGCGAAGCAGCCAGGATCGCCGCTTGCAAAGGGGGCGTAAGTTTGCCCTGCGACGCGATGGACTTGAGGATGGCGGCCCGGCGTTGCTCCAGCTCGCGCAGATAGACGAGACGCACCTCCAGATTGCGCAGGTGTTCGTCGCTCATACCGCCGGTGGCCTCCTTGCGGTAGCGCGCGATAAACGGCACGGTGGCGCCACCGTCAAGCAGTTCCACGGCCGCTGCGATCTGTGGCGGGCGCAATTGGAGTTCGGCTGCAAGCTGCGCCAAGATCTGCGCGTGTTGCGCGGCGCTGTCCTCGAGGTTCGACGATGCGGTCATGGGAAAGCCAATGCGGCAAAAAGCGGGCAGTCTAGCCGCATCCAAACCGCCACGGCACGATTTCGGCCTCAGGCTTGGGGCTGTCCATCGGCCGCCGGCACGAAGACCAACCCGGATTCGACGCGCTGCGCGGTGTTCCGCAATGCGTGCATGCACCGCGCATCGAGCGCGGTGCCAACCAATTTGTCCATCATGGCCAGGGTCTGCGGCACCGGCACCGCGGCACGGTAGGGCCGATCGGCCGAGATGGCGTCGAAGATGTCGGCGGTCGTGATCATGCGGGTCTCAAGCGTGATGTGACCCGGTGGCAGACCGCGCGGGTAGCCGGCGCCATCCAGTCGTTCGTGATGGGCCCCGGCGACCTGCGCCAGTTCCGCGAATGGCGCGATGCCGCTCAGGATCTCCTCGGTGTAGGTGGCATGCAGCCGCACCGCCTCCCATTCGGCAGCATCGAGCTTGCCGGCCTTGTCGAGGATGGTGTTGCTGACGCCAAGCTTGCCCATGTCGTGCAAGAGTGCTCCGCGCCGCAGCCAGCGACGGCGTGCGCTAGGCACGCCGAGCTCTTCGGCGATGAGGTCCGTGTACAAGGCCACCCGCGCGCTGTGCCCCGCCGTGTACGGACTCTTGGCGTCGATGATCTGGCCGAAGGCTTCGGCGATTTCATCCAGATAGTCCTCATTCAGGGGCACGCTGTGCTGGGCCGGCTCCAGCGCGTAAACACGTGCCGGCAAGTCCGCCCGTCCCAGGACCGCCCACAGGTGCTCACGCGTTGCCACGCGCTCGAAGGCGGCAACCAGTGCGGGATCAAGCCATTGACCGCTGCGCAACCGGGTTTCGGCCAGCGCTGCGGTTGGCCCGCCCGCCGTATGAAACACATCGACGACTTGGGCCAGCAACGCGATCCGTGAATACAACGGAATGGCTTCGCCTGCCAGGCCGTCGGGCTTACCTCCGCCGTCCCAATGCTCGTCCAATGCGTGGATGCCTTGGGCCACGGCCTCGCCAAATCGCAACTGGCGTGCAATGTCTGCGCCGCGCTGGCAGCGGGTTCTGATCAGCTCGCTGGCGATGTCTCCTCCATTTTGGAAAATTTCCAGCGTGGCGCGAAATCGATCCGCGAGGCCCGACTTCAGCCCAGTGTGCGTGAGCACAAAGCGCACCACCTGCGGCAGCGAGCCGCCGACGAGCTTGAAGTCGCGCTTGAAGCGCAAGTCGTCAGTGAGGTAGAGGTCGCAGATGCGCGCAGCGTTGCTGCTGCAACCCAGATCCTTGAGCAGCAAGGTGTAATAGAGCTCCCATTGCCGCTGCGAGTCGAGCCCTAGCTCGTGCGCCACGTTCATGCCAATGAATGCACAGCGCACGCAGTGCCCCTTGGGCTGGCCCTCCGTCATGTCCAGCGCATGACTGAGGGCACCCACCAGTTCGCAAAGCTTGAGATCGTCCATCATTCGCCGCCTTCTTGCATGGCGGCGAATGATGCCATGTTGACCAGACGCCTGCAGGGCTCCCCACGGCAAGCAGGTCTTGGCCCTGGGGCGCGGCTGCCGTTGCTAATGGCCAAACACGTTGATGGGAATCTTCAGATAGCTCACCCCGTTGGACTCCGGCGGCGGCATGTCGCCTGCTCGCACGTTGACCTGCACCGAGGGCAGGATCAGTGCGGGCGCACTGAGCTTGGCATCACGCTGCTTGCGAAAGGCGACGAAGTCGTCCTCGGCCACGCCTTCATGGATCTGGACGTTGCCTTCGCGCTGCTCCTGCACCGTGCAAACCCAGCGAGCCTCGCGCCCGCCTGGCATGTAATCGTGACACATGTAGAGCTTTGTCTGGGGTGGAAGCGAGTAGAGCTTGTGCACCGAGCGGTAAAGGATGTGCGCGTCCCCACCCGGAAAATCGCAACGTGCCGTGCCGTAGTCAGGCATGAACAACGTGTCACCCACGAAGGCACTGTCACCCACCACATAGACGACGCAAGCCGGCGTATGTCCCGGCGTGTGCATTGCATAGGCCTGCAACCGACCAATGGCGAAGGCCTCTTCATCGGCGAAGAGCTTGTCGAACGGGCTGCCATCGCGCGGGATACTGGGGTCATGGAACAGTTCGCCGAACACCTTTTGCACGTCCTTGATGTGCTCGCCGATGCCGATCTTCCCCCCAAGCTGCCTTTTGATGTAAGGGGCCGCGGAAATGTGGTCCGCATGGGCATGGGTTTCCAAAAGCCAGTCCAGCGTCAGGCCCTCCGCCTTGATGTACGCCACGATGGCATCGGCAAATTCTGTATGCGTGCATGCCGCTGCGTAGTCGAAATCCAGCACGCTGTCGACCACCGCACAGTGCTTGGTGGCAGGGTCGATGATGCAGTGGCAGGCCGTATTGGACGGCTCATGAAACCAAGTGTGAACCGTGGGTCGAACTGAGCTTTCAGCCTCGATCCGGTTACTTTGCAATGTACTCATACGGGTATCTCCTCATATCTAGTACATAGTATCAATCAAGTAAACCTGATACTGTACGGGGCATATACCTAGATGTGGCTTGACCCCAATCAACAGCCACGCATTTAAATCCTGCTTGAGATCTAGACAGAGGAGACAATTTATGCTTTTCCACGTCGACTGGCTGCAATTCACGCCCGGCACCGCCATCGCCGGCGGCGCGCTCATTGGGCTTGCATCAGGCGCACTGGCACTGGGCGCGGGCAAGATTGCCGGCATCAGCGGCATCCTGGGCAGCGCCTTGAATGATCTGGCGCAGCGCGCCCGCCCCGCGGGCTGGCGCATCGCATTCCTGGGGGGCATCGTCGCAGCGTCGTTCATCTGGGTCCTGTTTGCGCCGGTTCCCGGGGCTCACTACGGGGAATCCTGGCCCATCATCACGATTGCGGGGCTGCTAGTGGGGTTCGGCACCCGCATGGGGTCGGGTTGCGCCAGCGGCCACGGCGTATGCGGCCTGTCGCGCCTTTCGGCGCGCTCGGCTGCGGCCGTGGGCACCTTCATGGCCGCAGGCATCGTGACCGCCGTGCTGAGCCGACATTTCTGACACTGCACCGGAGTATGTCATGAGAATTTTTGCGTTCCTCTGCGGATTGGCCTTCGGGTTCGGCCTGCTGATCTCCGGCATGACCGATCCGGTCAAAGTGCTGGGCTTCCTCGACATCGCCGGCCCCTGGGATCCGAGCCTCATCCTGGTCATGGTCAGCGCCGTGCTGGTCGCATTCCCGCTGGTGCAACTCGCTTCGCGCCGGCAGACCGCACTTTTGGGCGACCCAATTGCCTTTCCCCCGCGTTTCGGGATTACAGGCAAGCTGATTGTCGGCAGCGCCATTTTTGGTGTGGGCTGGGGGTTGGACGGGCTGTGTCCGGGCCCATCCCTGGCCATGCTCGGCGCCTTCACCTGGCAGGAAGGGCTGTTCTTCGTGATGATGGCCACCGGGATGCTCGGGCATGAGGTCTGGCAGCGCAGGCGTGCCGTGCCCAGTGCAAGGGCGCCAGCGGCTCCGTGAGCGATGTTGGGCCTCCATCGCGCGGCATGCCCAGGCCGGTGCAGCGCGATGCCGAAAGCTTCCGGGCGCCCTAGGCCCCAGCCGATGCGGGCTCGATCAATTGCGTGCGCAGCTTGTTCTTGAGAATCTTGCCCGTGGCGCCCAGGGGAATGGCGTCGACGAAGCGCACATCATCCGGAATCCACCACTTGGCCACCTTGCCCTCGTAGAACGCGAGCAACTCGTTGGCCGTGACCTGCGCGCCAGGCCTTTTGACCACGACAAGCAACGGGCGCTCGTCCCATTTGGCATGTGGCATCGCCACACAAGCGGCCATTGCGACTGCAGGATGGGCCATGGCAATATTCTCCAGTTCGATGGAGCTAATCCACTCGCCGCCCGATTTGATGACGTCCTTGCTGCGGTCCATGATGTGCACATAGCCATCGGGATCAATGGTGACCACATCGCCCGTCGGAAACCAACCGTCGCGCAACGGGCTGGGCTGACCCGACTCGTAATAGTCGGACATGATCCACGGGCCCTTGACCAGAAGCTCGCCCATGGAGGATCCATCCCAGGGCAGGTCGACGCCCTGACCATCCACGACTCGCACGTCAACACCGAAGATCGGTCGCCCCTGCGTCACCTGCACGGCCATGCGCTGCTCCGGGGGCAGTTCGAGATGTTTGTTCTGGAGCGCGCACGCCGTGCCAAGTGGGCTCATTTCCGTCATACCCCAGGCGTGGCGGACCTTCACTCCCCATCGATCCTGGAATGTGGCGATCATCGAGGCGGGCGCCGCCGATCCGCCAATGACGACACGGTTCAGGACTCGCGGCTTACGACCCTCCTCCTGCATCTGGTTGAGGAGCCCCAGCCAGATGGTGGGCACGCCGGCGGCGAAGGTCACGCCCTCGTTATCCATCAACCGAAACAGCGACGCTCCGTCTAGCGCGGGCCCGGGCATCACCAACTTGCAGCCGACGAGGGCCGAGGAATAGGGAATGCCCCAGGCGTTGACGTGAAACATCGGCACCACCGGGAGCACGGCATCGCGCGCCGACACATCCATCACATCCGGCAACGCCGCCGCATACGCATGCAGCACCGTCGAACGGTGGCTGTACAACACACCCTTGGGATTGCCCGTGGTGCCGCTGGTGTAACACATGGACGACGCCAGGTTCTCATCGAGGCTTGGCCACGCGTATTCATCGCTCTGCGCGGCCAGCATCTCCTCGTAGCTGTGCACACCGGGAACCGCCTGCCGCAGTTCAGCGGGAATTTGCTGGGCATCGCACAGCGCCACCCATCGCTCGACTTTGGGACAGCGTGCGACGATGGCCTGGATGATGGGCGTAAACGTCATGTCGAACGCCAGTACGCGGTCACCTGCATGGTTGATGATCCAGGCGATCTGATCGGGATGCAGGCGGGGGTTGAGCGTGTGCAGCACCCGACCGCTGCCCGAGACGCCGTAGTACAACTCATAATGACGGTAGCCATTCCACGCCAAGGTGCCGACGCGATCGCCAAGCTCCAGTCCGAAGTCATCCAGCGCCCGCGCCAGCTGCTTGGCGCGCCTGCGCACTTGGGCGTACGTGGTGCGGTGGATATCCCCTTCCACCCGGCGCGAGACGATTTCCGTGTCGCCGTGGTAGCGCGCAGCGAACTCGATGAGGCTGGAAATCAGTAAGTCATGCTGCTGCATCAAACCATTCATGTCTGTCTCCTGTCCTGATATATGTACTTTTGCCAGCCCATGCGGCCGTTTTCCGCACCGCATCCATGCGATCCAGGCTCGAATTTACATGCGCGGCTTGCACTTCGATAGATACAGGAATTGCAACGCGGCCACGTCGCGCGCACCGCCGCTTGATATGCAGCAACGAATAAGGGTAAGCCCTGCCGATAAAATAGCTGCTCATTTGACACATAGCGACAGGCTGAGCGATGACATTTGTCGTGACTGAAAACTGCATCCGGTGCAAGTTCACGGATTGCGTAGACGTATGCCCGGTGGATTGCTTCCGCGAGGGACCCAATTTCCTGACCATCGATCCGGATGAATGCATCGACTGCGCCGTGTGCGTACCCGAATGCCCCGCCAACGCCATCTTCGCCGAAGAGGACGTGCCAGGTGACCAGCAGGCCTTTATCGCCCTGAATGCCGAGCTTGCCCGCAAGTGGCCCAGCATCACAAAGCGCAAGCCCGCCCCGGCAGATGCTGAAGAGTGGAACGGCAAATCGGACAAACTTCCCTTTCTCGAGCGCTGATCGTGGCGCTTTTTTGACCCTCGACCCCATGGAAATGCACCTCAACGCTGCGATCACGGATGCCGCCCACTGGCACGGCGAGCCGATTGAATGCGACGCAGTCATCATCGGGGCGGGCCCTGTGGGCCTGTTCCAGGTCTTCGAGCTCGGGCTGCTGG
>JABBOE010000146.1:7657-8664 GCA_019351955.1 Pseudomonadota bacterium | reverse complement strand
CTGGTTCTGGCGCGGGGGCGATTGACCAAGCATGCGATCAAGCAGGTTGATCGCATGCTCTCGAACCCCGGGATTGATCTGGACATCGTGCTGAGGCGTTTGATCTCGTTCGTGATCGGTGCGCGTGAGCGCATCGGTGTTGTGATACCAATCGCACCTAATTGTTCGTCCGGTGGTACCGATCCGGCCGATCAGCCGACGAAAATCACTGACGGCCGGCGAAGAGGCTTGGTACAGTCTTAACACGACTCGAGTGACGGCAATGGGATCCTAGCCGCAGAAGCCGCCTGATCAACGCACCCCGGGCAGAGCTGATCGCTACCCCCCGATCATTTCATATAAACTTTCGATCTGAGGTTCCATTATACACCATTTTTCGATCGTCCCGCGCACAAAACGTCACGGCTCCATGCTCACGACTTCAAGCGATTTACGGGTCGCTTTGATGGTAAACGGCAATATCAGCAAGGTCGCCAGACCGGTTGCCGCCATGAACAAAAAGACCGCCGTGAAGCCACTATGATGGAATACAGATAAGGCAATAATGGGGCCGACAGCACCACCAAGGTGACCGGCACCGTCGGTGAGCGAAACACCCGTAGCGCGGGCGCGCGTCGGAAAACTCTCGGCGGTCAGAGTATACATCAGGGGCAGGAAGAACCCCAGTGAGCCAGCGAGAACGAAGACAGCTGCATAAATCAGCAAAGGCGTCGCGGCAATTCCAATTGCGACGAAGCACAAAGTCCAAAGGACCATGCCTACAAAAATGATATTTTTGCGCTCGAATTTATCGCCTATAGCGGTGGCGAGCAGCGATCCGATCGGATAGCCGGCGGAACTAGCCAGCATAAACAGGATACTATGGGTTAGCGTGAAGCCGTGGGCCACGAAGAATGTCGGCCCCAGACCGAGCCACGTATACGTGCCAATATACCATATGAACCAAAGGCCAAAGAGGAGGAGCACACGGCCGGCAAAGGGCGGACGGAATAGAGCCCAAGTGGGGA
>JABBOE010000146.1:0-7647 GCA_019351955.1 Pseudomonadota bacterium | reverse complement strand
AGTGGGGAAACCTGTGGAATGAACCTCTGGAGCGACGTCGATCGGGGCAGGCAGAAACCCCCCGGTGCGTTTTTTGGCTCGCATCTCGGCGTCGTCAATGATTGCTGCAGCTTCGGGAAATCGATTCTTGCTCAGAAGCCAGCGCGGCGATTCAGGCAACAAAGGAAAGGCGAATAGCGTCAACCCACCCAGCGCGCCGAGAAAGAACATTGCCCGCCAGCCCCAGGAAAAATTTGGGACCAGGATGAGAGCGACAATCGGCACGATGCCTTGTCCCAGCATGGCGAACACGTTGGCAAGTCCGGTATAGCGGCCGCGGACGGAGGCGGGGGCCATCTCGCCGATATAGGCTGAGATGACGGCAATTTCCGCGCCGATGCCCATGCCCGTAACGAATCTGCCGACAACCATGGAGTCGAGGCCGGTCGCAAAGGTGGTTCCGATGCAGCCAAATGAAAAAAGCAATGTGGCGGTCGCAATGCCGCCCTTACGCCCGATGGCATCCGCAAAATTGCTGTTGAGCCAAGCGCCGACAACGTAGCCGATCAGGCTTGCGGTGATCGGCAGTGCCTCCTGACCCGGCCCAAAGTGGAGAACTTTGCTGAACACCGGTAGGCCGAAGGCGACATTGGTGATGTCAAAGAAGGCGATCAGGTAACCGATCCCGACCACCCATAGGACAGCTGTGGAATGGGGCCACACGGGAATTCTGTCGAGCCTGGCGACAAGGTCGCGTTCTGCGTTGGCGTCATAAGTATCCGTTTTCATTTTTCTGATTTCCCCTGATTTTTATTACGCAGCTGTAGCTGCTGAAATATTATTTTCGAAAAGCATTGCGGCGCGTTTTATACGCTGCAATCCAAGAACGGTTTCAGCGAGACCATCGGCTCGCGAGGCACCCAGTACTGGAGCGGCTAAGCCCATAAATTTCGTTTGTAATTCCGTCGCATTGAGAAAATGAGCAGGCTCGCCTTTCGGCACGATCACTTTCTTTGTGTATGTCTGCCCACTCGCAACGATAGTAAGTTTGCCAGACATGTTGGCCGGGAACTCGACTTCAATGTCCGGGTCATTCACGCAGGAAATTTGGCTCATGAGACGGCGAATAGCGGGGTCATCAAGCCTCTTGTAGCTGTCCCATTCCATATTCCCAGTGGTCAGAGCCATGGCTATGACAAACGGGCCACTGAATTGGGCGTCGACGATATTTTCGGGATTCCGTTTCTTTGCGACAGGCTCGCCTATGAGCAGCATACCCGCCCGTGATAAGCCGAGTGTTACCGACGCGATAGCTTCCGGCCGAAAGTCATGCTCCTTTCGTAGAGCAATCGCAGCGTCAATTCCTGCGTGACCCCACCGGCAGGAGGGATAGGGTTTCACGCCCATCTGCATCAACTCCCAATCGGTGCCGAGATTCTGAATGACGCGTTCGGGGTTCGGTGATGGCGCATAGGCATTTAGAAACCCGTGTTTGCCTTCGATCGGATATGACGCACCTATAAAATTTTCCCGTGCCAGCGTCGCAGCGACGAAGCCGGACATGCCGGCCCAACCGACCTGAAAGCGCTTTGTCCAAGCGCCATTAGACAAAAACTGCAGGCTGCCTGAACTCTGGCTGAGTGCAATCCCGAAAGCAGAAGCAGTTTGTTCGGCGGACAGGCCAAAAATACAAGCAGCCGCGGCGGCAGCGCCGAACACGCCACAAGTCGCCGATGGATGAAAGCCACGGTCGTAATGTGCACCGGCAGGCAGGGCCAACGCTAGGCGGAGGGCGACCTCGTAGCCGGCCACGACAGCTGCGATGACTTCCGCGCCAGATGCGCCGGTTATCTCGGCTGCTGCCAGCGCCGCAGGGATGACTGGCGCACCCGCATGGACGATCGCGGCCGCATGAGTGTCGTCGAAATCGAGTGAATGGGCCAGCGTGGCGTTCACCAGAACGGCTCCGGCAGGGGCGTAGCCTCGCTCATCGGCAAAAACGCGGGCACTGCCGTTTGCCAGGCCGAGGACATGAACCGCCGACAGGAGCGCCGAGGTGCTCTCGGCCTCTGCGCGCGCGCGCACGGCGTTGCCGATGCAATCTAGAATCAGAAATTTACAGCGTGTGGCTACCTCTTGCGGCAGTCCGGAATAGCTAAGCTCGCTGGTGAATTCACTCAAATGCTTGGTTATGCTCATGTTGCTTCCTCCAAATTTTCTTACGGCTTATGGCATTGCTGCGCGTGCTAAAATCTGGCGGGCCCGCAAACGTACGGGGGTATCGACCATCGCGCCATCGAGCGAGGCGGCGCCCCCGTCCAGCGACGCCATAATTTTCGTGGCCCAGGCTACATCGGCGTCGGTGGGCCTGAAACCGGCCTTTACGGCCGAGATCTGTCTTGGATGAATGCAGAGTTTGCCGCCAAAACCGAGATTGAGCGCATAGGATGCATCATCCTGGAGCAACGCGGCATCGTCGAGGGCCGTGGTGACTCCATCAATCGGAGGCGGCAGGTTTGCAAGACGGGACGCGAGAACAAGCTCACAACGCGCGGCGAGGAGTGCCGCCCTTGTATGTGAGGCACCTATATCCGTGCAGAAATCGATTGAGCCGAATGCCAAGCGCATCGTGGCTGGCTCTTGCGCAATGTCACGGGCCGCCGCGAGGCCAATTGCGGTTTCAATCAACGCGATCACAGGCAGGCCGGTGGCCGCGGCGACAACGGCGATGTCAGCGGCGGATTCGGTTTTCGACAGCATTACCGTAGATATTTTGAGACCAGCCAAGGCCTTGATGTCCTGAACATGCCAGGGCGTGCCAACCGCGTTGATCCGCACCCAAATGTCGATGCCTACTGGCAATATGGTAGCGCAGAGATCGGCGCGGGCTGTCAACTTTTGCTCAGGAGCTACGGCGTCCTCGAGGTCGATGATCACCGCATCAGCGCCAGATGCGCCGGCTTTTGTGAACCGTTCAGGACGATTGGCTGGCACAAAAAGCGGGGTAACGCTCACCATTGAGCAATCGCCTCCATCGTTGGCACGCCATCAGCGGTTTCGATCCAAAGTTTTAGTCCAGACTTATGCTCTAGTGCGCAGAGCCTGAACGCCATGAAATCGAACAGCGGTTGTACCCCTCTAAATTGAAAGTTTTGAGGCTCGGCTTTGTGGATCGTGGTGGCAAATTCAAGCAGCCAAGTTGCTTGCAGCGGGCCGTGGACGATCAGGCCAGGATAATTCTCTTCGTTCATTGCGTAAGGGCGGTCGTAATGAATACGGTGACCATTAAACGTCAGCGCTGAATACCGAAATAGCATTACCGGGTTTGTCGTCTTTTCTGCAGTCCATGTTGGGGTCACGCGCTGGACCAGCTGGGCCGGGCTCTTTTGAGCAACTGAGTCGCGATAGACGATGTCCTGTACCTCCGCGATTGCAAGGCCGCGCGGTGAGAGGATCTCGTGTTCGACTTTGACAAAGCAGAGCACACCGCTCCGACCGTCCTTTACCGTTACGCTGGTGATTTGCGAGCGACGCTGGATGGCATCACCGAGTCGTAGTCGGTCGACCAAGCGAAGGCTACCGCCGGCCCACATGCGGCGTGGCAATGGAACAGGTGGCAAGAAACCACCTCGCGCTGGATGCCCATCAGGACCGAGCATGGAAGTGTTGGCAGCAGGCGGTGACAGGCACCAATGAATCGCAAGCGGTGCGATGTCGTGTGGGACATCATGGTCCATCATCGCCGCGTAGTCCCGCATCAGTCGTGGGGTCACGCAATCTTCTACAATTTCAGTGCGACCGATCCAACTGCGTAGATGAGGAAGGTCCAAGGCGGCGCTCATTTGAGGACCGTTTCCCCACAGAATTCCGACAGAATGGTGTCGGTCTGTTCGCCGATCCCGGGAACCGGACCATACTGCCGCGGCGGTCCTAGAACGATGGCACCTGGGGCGGGAAACCGGACGGGCCCGGCTTCGGTTGCGACCTCGATGCGCAACAAATGTGGATGTTTTGATAGAGCCTCCATATCATTCAGCTCAGCGAATGCGATGTCTGCCTCGGTTAGGCGGGCAATCAGGGAGGCACCATTGAGCGTCTCAAAAATCCTGCCGACGGCAGCATCAATCTCGGCCCGGTTGCGGACGCGGATAACATTCGTGCAGAATTTGGGGTCGTTTGCGAGTGCCGGTTTGTCAAGGACGGTCGCGCAAAACGCCTTCCATTCCCGCTCGCTCTGAATTGAGATTAAAATCCGACGAAGGTCTGCTGTCTCGAAGACGCCGTAAGGTGCGATTGAAGGATGTGCGAGCCCCATGCGCTGCGGCGGCTTGCCGGCTTCGGTGTTCAAGAGCGGGACAGTCAACCAATCGGCCATGACATCGAACATGGAGATGCGAATGTCGGCTCCATCACCAGTTATGCCGCGCGCGATCAGCGCTTCTAATATCGCTGCGTGCGCGGTGGCGCCGGTGGCGATATCCACGATCGAAATCCCAACACGGGCAGGCTCAGTCGGCCCGCCGGTGATTGATGCCAGTCCTGATTCTGCCTGCACCAGCAGGTCATATGCTTTTCGGTTGGCAAGAGGGCCAGTGTCACCATAACCGCTGATCGAACAGCAGATCAGACGCGGGTATTTTTTCCGCATATCCTCGATGGCGAGACCCATGCGAGACATGGCGCCTGGTTTCAAGTTTTGGACCATTATGTCAGCATGGGCGATCAGCGCCTCTAGTTTGCTGCGCTCTTCGGGCTGCGCCAGATCAAGAACCAAGGATTGCTTGCCGCGGTTCAGCCACACGAAATAGCTCGAACTTCCGGGGGCCGAATCATCATAAAAGCGCGCAAAGTCGCCCTCTTTGCGTTCGATCTTGATCACTCGGGCACCGGCATCCGCTAGCCGGGCCGTACAGAAAGGTGCTGCCACCGCTTGTTCTACAGCGATGACGAGTACCCCTTCCAGTGGACGTGTCATCTCAATATGACCGCGGCATGCCAAGCACATGCTCGGCCAGGTAGCTAAGGATCAAGTTGGTCGAGATCGGGGCGACTTGGTACAAGCGGGTTTCGCGGAACTTGCGTTCGACATCGTATTCCTCGGCGAAGCCGAAACCGCCATGCGTTTGCACACAAGCCTCGGCTGCTGCCCACGAGGCATCGGCCGCAAGCATTTTGGCCATATTTGCCTCAGCACCGCAGTCAAGACCTGCATCGTACAGATCTGCCGCTTTGTAGACCATCAACTCCGCTGCGCGCATCTGGGCATAAGCCTTGGCGATGGGAAATTGAACGCCCTGGTTCTGCCCAATTGGGCGGCCAAACACGGTGCGGTCATTGGCGTATGCGGTAGATTTTTCGGTGAACCATTTTGCGTCGCCGATGCACTCTGCGCCTATCAAAATTCGCTCAGCGTTCATGCCGGACAGAATATAACGAAAACCTTTGTCTGCCTCGCCTACCAGGCTCTCTGCAGGAATACGCATATTATCGAAAAAAACTTCCGTAGTCGCATGATTCATCATCGTGCGGATCGGGCGAATGGTTAGACCGTGGTCCTTCACTTCCCGCATATCGAGCAAAAAAACTGAGAGCCCATCGGTGCGCTTTTTGACCTCATCGCGCGGCGTAGTGCGGGCCAATAGCAGCATGAGATCAGAGTATTCGGCACGGGACGTCCAGATTTTCTGGCCATTGATGATGTAGTCGTCGCCATCTCGCTTGGCGGTAGTTTTAAGTGCCGTTGTATCCGTTCCACTGGTCGGTTCAGTGACGCCAAATGCTTGCAGGCGTAACTCTCCGTTGGCAATCTTCGGCAGGTACAAAGACTTTTGTGCCTCGCTACCATGCCGAAGCACAGTACCCATGATATACATCTGCGCATGGCAAGCGCCCCCATTACACCCGGCCCGCTGCACCTCCTCGAGTATCGCGGCAGCAGCAGACAGCGGTAGCCCAGAGCCGCCATACTCTTCAGGAATCAGGGCTGCCAGCCAGCCATTCTCGCCAAGCTTTCTTACAAACGCCTCCGGATAGGCTGCATGACGGTCGAGCTCGCGCCAATAAGAGCCAGGGAACTCCAAACACAATTTTCTGACTTCTGCACGGATTTCGGCGTGCGACTCATGCTCAATTTTTGTTGTGATGGTATCCAACGGTTCGCTCCAGTCGATTTTCGACAGGCTATGAACCTTTCACGGGGATATAGAAAATATATAAAAAGACTACTATCTATCACTTTTCCGTCTAGCTGAGGGCCCGTGGACCTACGCCAGTTACAATATTTTGTCGCTATCGTGGAGGCTGGGTCTTTCACCAAGGCCAGTGAATCGCTGCACGTCGCACAACCAGCCCTTAGCCAGCATTTGCGCGCGATGGAGGCGGATTTCGGCGTCGAACTTCTGGTGCGCCATCCGCGAGGTGTATGGCCAACCGATGCTGGAGCGAGGCTTCTGGAACACGCGCGTGAGATTGATCTCCGCTTTGCTGGTCTCAAGGACCATGTGCGTGGGCCGCAGACACCGAGCGGCGAAGTGCGGTTCGGTATGCCTGGAACCATCAGCGAGCAGTTGGGCGTGCCGCTGATTGAAGCAGCGCAGAAACTGTTTCCTGATGTTAGGATCCGCATATCGGAAGCAATGAGCGGGTATGTGCTGGGCTGGCTGCGCCAAGGAACAGTTGATCTCGCCATGCTGTACAACGTCGCAGACGAGAAAAATCTGCGTCTTCATCATGCTCTGACCGAAGAGATCCATCTGTTTGGTCAATCCGGTATGGCGAAGTCACCATCAGGTGACGCTGTGACACTGCAATCGGCACTGCGGTTGCCGCTGGTGTTGCCGGGACGAACTCACGGGTTACGCGAGTTGATAGAGGTAGCAGCCTCTACAATCGGTCGCTCGGTTTCGCCCGCGATTGAGATAGATTCGTACCGACATATCAAGCAGTTGGCGGCCCGAGGGTTGGCGTTTGGGATGTTACCAGAGACTGCCGTGCGGCAAGAGGTGGGCAACGGCATATTTCAGGCTTGGCGCATATCGAGGCCAGTTTTGATGCGGCGAATTTTTCTAGGCTATCAGGCGCGAGCACCGCTTTCGAATGCCAGCCGTGCAATTGGCCAACTTAGCTGGAACATTTTGAAAGGGTTGGTCGATAGCGGCGGCTGGACGGCTGTATGGAATAATCGTGAAATTCTCAATCTTTATATGCCGGTGGTTGTGAATTCGCCGCGATTGGCGATACCGGCTGAGAAAACTATAACTCTGTGACCTTACGTGGATATGGGCTTACCATCTTGAATATCGGATCGCGACGCAACCTGTCCGCGTCGTTGCCGTCCTCGTAGCCGGTCGCGATCATCAGCATGCGAAACCGGGTGACCTCATCGAGCCCATGGACCCCACGGTCGTGCATGCGCGGTTCGTCGATCCAGGCGGTAAGACGAACCGCGCGATGCCGAGCCGCTTCTCGACTATACAAAGAGCCAGTAACGCAACCATCCGGTCTGAGCCGCCTGCCGCTAATTATTCGTCACCGTGTCGTAATTTAGTATTGGCGGTCAACGAAGAGAGCTTTCGAAGCGCCAGAGCAAATTTTCAGTCCGGCGCGCACCGCGCCCAGTCTGACATCTACCGCGTTCAAGCGGAGGTAGCGGACGAGCAAATCGAGGTA
>JABBOE010000145.1:3065-8760 GCA_019351955.1 Pseudomonadota bacterium | reverse complement strand
CCGCCTTGCGCTCGTCGAAACCGATGTCGATGCACGACTCGCGCAATTTTGAGGAAATCGTCGAATAGCGTATGTCGAGCTCATGGAGACGCTGCAGCAGTTTGGCGTTATTCGCATGCGGCGGTACCAGGACCAGCGCGTCCGGGCGATGCTGTGCGACGAAGCCGTCGATTCGTGCAACCAAATCGTCCACCGCATCGAAGGGATGGAGGACGGCATTGTACGGCGTCCCCTTGCATGCCTGCAGGACACCCACGATCACATCCATGATGTAGCTGGAAGCAGCCGTCGGGTTGTCGTACAGCAGCGCGACCAGATACGAACGGTTCCCTGCCAGGCTGCGCGCCGATGCGTTAGGCACGTACTTGAGCTCGCGGATCGAGGCCTCAATGCGTGCGCGCAGGTTGGCGCGCACATTCGTATAACCATTGAGGACGCGGGATACCGTCTTGACGGATACGCCCGCATGCGCAGCGACGTCTTCGATTCTCGCAGCCATGTATTGGCGTCTCATCCCGTGCGTCTTGCAGTGCACCATGCTACCCGAAACAGAAAGCGCGCAGCCATCCCGATTTCAGCCGTTCCGGTTCAACATACCAGCGCTGGTATTTCGCATTGACAGCGCTGGTATATTTGGCTAGCTTGAATCGTCGCAAGGGGTGCATAGGCCATAACGCGCCATGCGAGGGAGGAAAAATGTCTGCCCGATGTCTCACGCGCGATGCGCTCCGCAAGGTCGTCACCGCCGTCTGTTGCTGCGTGCGCGAGACCAGGCGCGAATCCGTAACGAACAAGCCATACATGCAGGGGCCAGGGGTGTTGGGTAGCCGCCGTTTGCGTTGGAGGGTCTCGATGTGTCCATCGCTGTCACGCAATGCCAGTCGGTGCGTGCGCACTACGCCGACTCGCATGCGATCAAGTAGCGGGTAGCAGGGCGCCGAGACGGGCCGATGACCCGGAAAGGCTGTCGCGATCAAGCATTCAAAAAATAAAATATCTGAGGAGAGCATCAAAGTGAAAAAGCAATCCATCTATTCGCATGTGTCCAGCGCCTTTCAGCAGCGGCGGCTGCCCTTTGCGATCGCGATGACGCTGCTCGCGGCAGGTCAGTTGCATGCGCAGGCCGCGCCGCCCGCGAACGATCAAACCGCGCAGACCGCGAACAAAGACTCCAGGCCCGCGACCAACAAGAAGGCTTCCAACAACGACAAAAAGGGGGTTGTGACGCTGACCGGCATGACCGTCAACGGTTATGCGGCCAGCTTGAGCCGAGCGCAGCAAATCAAGAAAAATGCGGATACGGTGGTAGACGTCATCTCGGCGCAAGATGTGAGCTCGCTACCTGACACCTCAGTCACTGAAGCATTGAAGCGCCTCCCAGGCGTGACGGTCAGCTCCTTCGGCGTCCAGGCCGATCCGGATCATTTCTCGATCCAGGGCACGGACATCAGCCTTCAGGGCCTGCCCTATACCAGCACCTTGATCAATGGCGGCTCGGTGTTTTCCGCCGGCGGCGGCCAAGGACTGAACTTTTCCACGGTGTCCCCGGAACTGATCGGCTCGGTCGTGGTGAGCAAGAACCAGACCGCCAGCATGATCGACGGCGGTATCGCCGGCACCATCGACATGAACACGCGCAAGCCTTTCGACAGCACCAAGCCGACCACAGCGTCCGTGAGTGTGGGCTCCGATTGGGGCACGTTGGCGAGGAAGCCCACGCCGCATATCTCGGGCCTGTTTAGCCATAACTTTGATACGAGTTGGGGCCGCTTCGGTGTCCTGGGTGCCGTGGCGTTCGGGCGGATTGCGCAGACCGATAATGCCATCTCCGTGGTCGATTACCAGCAGCGCTGCAACGGCTGCACGCTTCCGAACGGCGTGGTTGATGCCTACCCCGGCCTGGCGCCAGGGCAAAACGTCTACGTGCCGCTGGGCGGCGATCTCCGTATCCAGAATCAGACGTCTGAGCGCTTCGGCCATGACCTGGCACTACAGTGGGAGAGCCCGGACAAAAAGCTGAGCGCCACCCTGCAGTGGGTTGGCGTATCGGACGATGAAACCACGTTTGAGCGTACGCTCCAGGCCTCGACCGATGCGTGTGCCTTCGGTGGCTATGCGACCTGCGGAATACCTCTGGCGGGGACCACGCCCACCTATAACTCCAGCGGAGTCCTGACATCGGGCATTATCACCACGGCTCCATCAGGGACCAGCTTCGCACCTACCAGTTACGGCGGCACTGGGACACAGCTTGACACCACGGGGTACACCACACGCTATAACACCAACGATCTCAACCTGAATGTTAAGTGGAACGTGACTGACAGACTGCATCTCAGTGGAGATGGTCAATACACCAGAGCCAACTATAACTATCTCTATTACTATATGCGCCAACTGACCAATGCCAATTGGGATATCACTACCCATGGCAATGGTGTGCCAAGCCTCAGCGTGCTTTCACCGAACCCTGCGCAGACAACGGCCCAGTATTTCGCTGATCCTGCCAATTTCTACTATGCCTCAGCGCAGGATGCCTACAGGCATTCCTCGGGGAATCAGCGCGCCTTCCGCCTGGACGGCAGCTTCGACGTCAACGCAGACCTGATTGACACGATCCAATTCGGTGTTCGTTATGACAAACAGGGTGAGACGCTGCAAAACTCGGACTTCAACTATCAGAACATCAGCTCACCCTATACGGCGTCGACTGGCTACAGTGGCTATACGCCAGTCATTACGGGTGCGCAAACTCCTGGTGTAACCGCTCCACTCAGCATCAATCTGCCGGCGTTCAATACCAATTACGGTTTGACGGCCCCCTACGTCAATGTGAATCCGGCACAGTCATTTAACCAGGCTGTTGCCATCATGAGGGGGATCAACAATCAATGGCTGGCTTTGTCGCCTCCTGGCTCACTCGGGGCCTACTACACCAACTACCAGCGCATTGGACTCGTTCCGGGAACGAACTACATACCGCAGGAAATTTCTTCCAACTCCACAGAAACCAAAGCTGCCTATCTGCAGCTGAATTTCGGCAACGACAATGCCGATTTCCTGAGCAACCTTCAGATCAGCGGCAACGTTGGCGTTCGCCTCGTACATACCCAAAATGATGCCACGGGGTATTTGATTCTTCCCAACCAGACGCTGGCTCAAAATGGCGCCAGCGTCGCGAACTATTGCGCAACTCAGACGTCGGGAGGGACCGCCGCCGCCGGCACGTTCTGCGCGCTGACTCCCGCCCAGCAACAGCAATACACTACCTTTGCCAACGGCGCATACACGCCGATCACTCAGCCGAACGCGTACACCAACGTGCTGCCGAGTTTCAACCTCGCGATCGGCTGGACCAACAATCTCATCTCACGTTTCGCTTACTCCGGCGCGATCTATCGCCCGAGCCTGCAGTCGCTGGCGGCAGGGCAAGGTGTGTCGGGTTTACTCCCCTACACTCCTTCCAATGGCCTCACGGTCCCCACGGTGGGCAATCTTTATACGGGAACCAACCCCTATCTGAAGCCCATTACATCGCAAAATTTCGACCTCACCACCGAGTGGTACTTTGCCAATGTCGGCCAGTTGTCCGCGACCTTGTTCTGGAAGAAACTGAACAACACGATCCAGAACGACACCAGCGTGGCTAACGTGGCAGTCACCAATAATGGCGTGACTTACCCCGAGGTCTATACCGCGGGTCTGGTCAATCTCAACCACCATTCCAGTGTCCATGGTGCGGAGTTGGCTTATCAGCAAACCTTCTCGTTCCTGCCTGGCTGGCTGGCTGGCCTTGGAGCGAATGCCAACTACACCTATATCAAGCCGATCGGGATGAATTTTGGCTCGGTCAACTATTGTGCTTATGGCTATGCCGCCGCCTCGCAGTGTGTCAATCAAACCAAGCTCCCGCCACAGGAACTCTCTCGTGACAGCCTCAATCTTGGGCTCTATTACGGCAAGGGTCCGTTCAATGCCAAGGTGGTATGGAACTGGCGCTCGGCGTTCCTGGTCACCGCCCAGGAGGCGGATTTCTCCTTCCTGCCCGTGATGGCAACAGGTCAGGGACAGGTGGATGCGTCGCTGAGCTATGCATTCAGCAAACACCTGAAGCTGTCGCTGCAGGCAGCCAATATCCTGAACTCGACATTCAAGACGCACGAGATCGTCAATACCGCAGGTCTGCAAGTACCGAAGGGATTCTTCCGCTTCGACACCCGCTACGATCTCACCTTGAGCATGGATCTTTGACAAGCGGCTCGCCTGGTCAGCCCTCGAGCTCGACTGGATACTTTCTCACCTTATGCACAGATGGCTCATGGCATGGCGCGCAAGTGGCCATGCCAAGGGGCCATCTCGAGAAAGTCCGGCAGCAGCTGGCTGGGTGAGTTCACTGCAGCCTCCTGCTTTTCCGAGATGGCTTGATCTATTCGGGGATGTGCGTGGTCCATCAAGGTTTGACGCCGCGAGCTCATGATCCCGCGGCATCAGGCGGTTTTGTCTTCAAGGAACAGCTTATGAAGTCGACTGGCTCGGGTATTTGCGAAGTGTCCCGGCCACAAGGTGGTGCAGCAGTTCGATGTCTGGGAACACTGCTCTTGCTGCTGATGGTCATCAAGGCTCCGGAGGCGCGGGCAGACGTACCCACCATTCCAGGCTGGACGTTGCAGTTTATGGACGACTTCAACGGACCACAGGGTCAGCTGCCTTCGTCGGCACAATGGCAGTTCGACCTGGGCCATGGGTATACCGGGGTGGATGGAAACTGGGGTACTCATGAGGTCGAAGCGAATACGGCGCGGCCGGAAAACGTGAGTCTCGACGGCAACGGTCATCTGCGCATCGTTGCGCTGCGCAACGCGCACGGCGCCTGGACATCGGCTCGCATCGAGACCCGCCGCGATGACTTCCATGCTCCAGCAGGCGGGGTGCTGCGGATGGAGGCGCGCATCCGCATGCCAGACGTGCACGGTACAAGAGCGCTGGGCTACTGGCCCGCGTTCTGGGCGCTGGGCCGCAGCTTTCGAAAACAGCTTGACTGGCCCGCGACCGGCGAGGTGGACGTCGCTGAGAACATCAATGGCCTGGACCGCGTGTGGGGGACGCTTCACTGTGGTATCTCGCCAGGGGGACCTTGCGACGAGAAGCATGGCCTGTCGGCGGATGCGCCCTGTCCTGGCTCGACCTGCCAGGCCGCTTTCCACGTCTATACCGTCGAGTGGGATCGTCGCGTGCGTCCGCAGGTGTTGCGCTGGTATGTCGACGGCAGGCTGTACCACACGCTGCGCCAAACCGACGTACCGGCCGCGACGTGGCAGCGCATGAGCACGCGCGAAGGCATGTTCCTCATCTTGAATGTGGCCATCGGCGGCGATTTTCCCGACCGTGGGAGCAGTCCCGGCTATACGCCGGTTGCCTCGACCGAGCCAGGGCACGCCATGCTGGTGGACTACGTGGCTGTGTGGACGCAGGCGCACTGATGCGGACCAGCGGCAGAGCGGCGCTGCGGGTGGTGCAATGGTCCTCGCCGGCAGCCGATGGCTGGAATCGCGGGTCGTGCGGAAACAGGCGGAAATGTTCGGTGATGAGATCGGCGCCGGCAAGCGGCAGGCACGCGCACGACAACCCCCGGTCGTCGCGAACGCCGATAAAAGCGTGAGGATGAAACAGGGAGGGAGCATCGGCGTGTTGATCT